>JAQGPC010000034.1 GCA_028293285.1 Pedosphaera sp. | reverse complement strand
GGCGTTTGAGAAGAAGTTAAAGCAATTGATCGCGGGTTCGAAGTATCAAAAGAAAGTCGTGGAAGTATCCACGGAAGATTTTACAAAGTCGTTTAACCGGTAAATGCATTGAACCACAAATGGACACGAATGAACACCAATAACACGGGTTCAAATCCAAACAGTTTGTGTTTGGAATTTGTTTAGGAACAATTCGTGTTTATTTGTGTCCATTCGTGGTTCAAATAACAATTATATATGTATCTGACAGGAATTGGAGATGAAGCGGGCGCGTCGATTGACTCGCAGATCAAAGCCACCAAGGAATTGGGCTGGAAATATATTGAGATGCGCGCGGTGGAGGTGCCGGGCTATCCCAAGGCCAATTTGCACGACATCCCCGAGCCGGCGTTTGACATGCTGGTGGACAAACTCACGAAGGCGGAGTTGGGCGTTTATTGCTTCGGCTCGGCGATCATGAACTGGCAGAAGAAGGTGGAAGACCCGTTTGATATTACTTTGGGCGAAGTGAAGCGCGCCATTCCGCGCATGCAAAAACTCAAAACGAAATTTGTGCGCATCATGAGTTTCAAGCCGAAGGATGACGAAGAAAAAACGCCGCCAGTAGTATTTGAGCGGGTGCGTGAAGTGACCAAGATGTTTCTCGATGCCGGGATTCAACCGGTGCATGAGAATTGCATGAACTACGGTGGCATGAGTTCGACCCATGCGCTTGAGTTGCTCGAAAAATGTCCCGGGCTTAAGTGGGTGTTCGATACCGCGAACCCGATTTTCAATGCTGACCGGCGTTTGGCCAAGCCGTGGCCCAAGCAGGACCCATGGGAAATGTGGACCAAGTTGCGGGACTTTTCCGCACATATTCATGTCAAGGATGCCACATGGAACCCGACTAAGAACGACGCGGACTATAATTGGCCGGGCGAGGGGACAGGCCGGGTGCGCGATATTCTCAAGGATGCATTCGCACGCGGGTATGATGCGGGCATTTCCATCGAGCCGCATATGGTGGTGGTTTTCCACGATGCCCATGTCAAAGCCGCCTCCGAAGATGCGACGCGCGAAAATTATGTCGAATACGGAAAGCGTCTGGAAAAGTTGATCAAAGAGGTGAAGATAGAGCTGGGGCAGAAGGTTTAATCGCCGGTTTCGTTATCCAGGAACCGAGCAGGATAAGGCCGCAGCCAGTCCAGATCGCGAGGACGACATGCGAAGCGGTTAGAAATGTTTTTACCATTTCTCTTCCGCCTTTGTCCGTGAAAGGGTTGAGCAGCGCCAACATGAGGAAAGCCAGGCAAAGGTAAACTGCCAGCAAGCTCAGCATCCACTTTCTTTCGGACACCCGCATTTTGTGCAAAAGACAAAAGGGAATCAGGGCAAGGAATAGGTAAACCAAGCCAAACTCGCTGGCTGCAATTTCTCCATACATCCGAATTTGTTCCATGTATCGGCCCAGACTGTCCGTTGGAAAAGGGCGTTCGTATTGTCCCCGGGTAAGCGCATGAAAAAAACCTTCTCCGGTGCGCGCATAACCCCAATTAACCGGCGGGTTTGTCATGGATGCAATGGGCATATAAAAATACATTAGCAAGGCGAGGAAAATCATAAGCATGCAAATCAAAGCAGCTTTCCAGCGTGTAAGAAACTTACGGGTCCAGATGATGAGCCCAAGACAAAGCACTCCAGAGCCAATGCCAATCGAGACATAATAAGCGCGGAGGTTAACCGTGACGGTATCCATAAAATACATGTACCCCCACCATTCCGACACAATCAGGGCAAGTAGCAGCATACAGTTCACAAAAAAGATTTCGCGGCCCAGTTCCCAATCTCCGAACATTATAAAAATTTGCAGGCCGAATGCGACGGTCAGGAGGGCTTGGCTGTTGGTCAAGGTCAGACCATAAACAAAACAGGCGGCATAAAGATAACGCCTTTGCGCGGGCGAGTACATCCAACGCATCAGCAGGCAAATTGTGAGGGTCAGCAGCAGAACGGTAAAGGGCCAGACATCTACAATCACGGCTACGTCCCAAAAAGCGCCGTCAAAACCCAAAGCCAGTCCCGCAATACAGCCGCAGACGATGCGTAGTTGAATTTCTTCCCTGAGTTCGATTCGTTTGAAGCCGGAAATGCCTTCAATAATTAACATCCCGCCGCGGGATACCATCAAGGCGATGATGCCGCACGTAACCGCGCCAGCTACGGCGGTGGATACGCCCACCCGCCAAGCTATATTTGAGAAGGGGGGCAGTTTGGTAAACACCCAGGCGTAAATCGTCCAGACCGGATAACCAGAGGGATGCGCCACCCCCGCGTACATGGCCCCGGTGGAATAGAGCCCGGACTTTTCCAGCGTCACATCGGGAGCCAGCGTAAACAAATAACCGGCGAGCACCAACACGGTTGTGAGCCAGAAACTTAACCAATCGACGCGTTGAAAGAACCGATCACATATCGAATCCGCTGAAGCGAGTTCTTCAGCTTGAGTCAGAATTTTGTTTGGTTCGGAAAGATGCGTTATCTCATCATTCATCGCGGTGCGTCGGGTTACCCATTTCAAAAGATGGTTACCAGATAAACACCGCAAGGAGGCGTATTTGTATAACGGATCAGGTGGCAGAATGGGGCTTTACCCTCTCTTGCGAAAAGAAGTCCTGCGAAGGAGTTTTTGAAAGGAGGTTTTATGGAAACTGCCACAGATAAAATGGAAAAGAAAAGCATGGCCCAACCCGATGAGAAGCGAGCCTTCGATAAAGGAAAGGTGGAACTGGTGAATGTGGGCGGAGTGGCTTTTGGTAGGGCCACGTTACAACCAGGTTGGAAATGGTCCACCTGCGTGAAACCAATTGTGAACACCGAAAGCTGCCAGGCATCGCATTTGCAATATCACGTTGCCGGGCGGTTGCATGTTCGCATGGATGATGGAAGTGAAGAGGAGTTTGGCCCGGGCGATGTTTCGCACCTGCCACCGGGACACGATGCGTGGGTGGTGGGCAATGAACCGGTAGTGGTGATCGATGTGACCGGGATGAGTAATTACGCCAAGAAGGATTGAGTGATTCGCATAATTGATAAGAATTTTTCAACGCTGGCCGTTGGAATGTCCCATTTGTGTGCAAAGTCCGGCGGAGAGGTACGTCATTGTTTAAACTGGATAACCAAAACAGCTCCTTAAACCCTTTAGAAGGAACTATTTTCATTTGCGATTTTGGCACCTTGCTTGCTGTAACTGCACTGAATATTGGACGCTTATGGTTTTAAGTTCAGACGAGTTGGAAATTTTGCATTATTTGAAAGGTTACAAAGGAACTTTTGTTCCGGCGGTGGAGATTTGCCGGCGGGCGGGTGGTCGTCGCCGTTATGAATCAGCGCCAAACTGGGCCGGGGCGTTGATGTCGCGGCTGGTGGATGCAAAATTTGTGGAGGTCAATGAGCGGGGTCATTACCGCTTTGTGCGTGACACGCAACCGGTTCTGCTGGACGACAACTATTTTCCGACCGAAGAAAGTGCACCCCTGGAAAATGAAGATTATATTGCGGTACAGGATGAGTCCGGAGAAAAAACCAACCTTTGGATTTCGCCGCACATCGCGGAGATTCTAAGGAAGGCAGGCAAGAGCGTGTCCGGTCCAGGAAAGGTTAGCCGGTTGGAATAGTCCTGCAAAGGGAACTGAAACGGAATATTACTGGCGCACTGTTTCAGCGCCATTTCCGTGCTACAGAGAAACCCAAGAAAGGATTGGTTAATCCCGCTTTTTTCCGCGTTCTTCGACGGGCAGATCTTTACAAACACCGCGAGCCGCTGCCAGGAGGGCAGGCGTAAAGCAAAGTATAAGTCCGAGGGGGACGCACCAAATTCCCCAATAATTCGTATCCATATTGCTTCGGATATTAATGTCCCTGCGGAGTTTGGCAATAAAAAGTGCTGTGGTTGGCAACGCAGAGAAGGCAAACCCAGGAGCAACTTGGGAAAGTTCTTACGACCAAGGACCTTGCGAAAAAAGATTTCCTCCCTTTCCATTCCGGCCATGAGTGCTTATTTTACAGGGAATTAAATGACAACGGGTTCAAAAGTAGTTTGTATCGATGGCAGTTTTCCCGGTCCGCTGCGCAAGCTTTACACGGCGGTGCCGGTGAAAGGTGAGACTTATACGATTCGCTCGGTTTACTCCGCGCGGCGGATTGCTTTTCCATCGAGCCCGGGTTCCTCGGATGGAGAGATAGGAGTATTGCTGAATGAGATCGTGAATCCACCTGATCCGAAAAATAAATACGGGCAGGAGCTTGGGTTCAAAGCAGAACGGTTCCGGGAAATCGAGGAACTGGAAGCGACCAATGAAAAGGTCGAGGAACTGGAAGCGGTTTAGTGGAAGGACTCCTTCAACTAAATTTTCAAGCGAAGACGGCGCTTGGTTTCTCATAAGAGACTTCGCTTTCAATATTTATACTTCTGTGATAGGTGTTTTCCATGAAACTGAATTTTCGCTGCTTACTTTCCTGCGTCGGTTCGATGGCGCTGGTTTTTTCCACAGGGTTGACAGTTAAGGCGGCTGACGTCGGCATCGGGGCAAGTTTTAAGGGGCCGATTGGACTTCAGCTTTACAGCCTGCGCGATCAATTCAAAAAGGACGTGCCGGGCACACTGGATAAGGTGCAGGGTTTTGGAATCAAATACGCCGAACTGGCGACGACTTATAATCTTCCGCCGGAGCAGTTCACAGCGGAGCTTAAGAAGCGGGGCATCAAGGCGGTGAGCGGCCATTATCCCTATGAGAAATACCGTGATGATGCGGAGGGAGTCGCGCGGGAAGCCAAGGCGCTGGGTTTGAAATATGTGGGCTGCGCCTGGATTCCGCACAAAGGAAATTTTGATGAGAAGACCTGTCGCGAGGCCGCCGCAGTGTTTAATCATGCGGGCGAAGTCCTTGCGAAGCAGGGGATGAAGTTCTTTTATCACGTGCACGGTTTTGAATTTCAGCCTTATCAGGATGGAACGTTGCTGGATCTTTTGATGAAGGAAACGAATCCCAAATATGCGAATTTTGAAATGGACGTGTTTTGGATCATATTCCCGGGACAGGACCCGGTGAAGCTGCTGGAGAAGTATCCGAAGCGCTGGCAGTTGATGCATTTGAAGGACATGAAGAAGGGGCTGCAAACCGGGCCGCTTACCGGGAGCGCTCCGGTGACGAATGATGTGGCGATTGGAACCGGGCAGATTGATTTCGATCCGATTTTAAAAGCGGCTAAAAAGGTGGGAGTGAAGTATTATTTCATTGAGGATGAATCGCCGACCTCGGAACAGCAAATACCGGAAAGTTTAAAGTATCTTGGGCAAATGAAGTGGTAGGCGGTTGACGATTTGAATTAAATTGAAATCAGGCGATGCGGGTCTGATAAGCGGCGGCGCGCTGGGACAGCGCGGCCCTACCAAGAAACTGAAGATTCTTGATTCACGGGCGCAATTGCAGTCATATAGTCTGGTGAAACAAATTAAAATCTTCAGGTTCGCGCTTGTATTAATTGGAATCGTAATGATGCTCTCGGATAGCGTTAAGGGAGAGGGAGTCCGCGCGCTCACGTGCGTGATGTATGTCGGCACTTACACCGGGGCGAAGAGCGAGGGGGTTTATGCGTACACGATGGATTTGTCCAATGGTTCATTCACGCCCATGGGATTGGTATCGAAAACACCAAACCCAACCTTCCTGGATCTGGATTCCAAGCACGGGTATTTATATGCGGTAAATGAAATTGAGCAGTTCGAAGGGAAGCCCGCCGGGGCGGTGAGCGCGTTTTCGATTGATAGAACCACCGGGAAATTAACCTTGTTGAATCAACGTTCGTCCGGGGGCAGCGGGCCTTGCCAGATAACTCTGGATGGAAAGCAAAAGAATGTGTTGGTGGCGAATTACGGCGGCGGCAGTGTGGCAGTGCTGCCGATTGCGAAGGATGGCGGGCTTGGTGAAGCTTCCATTGTTATCCAGCATCAGGGAAAGAGTGTGAACCCCGAACGCCAACAAGGGCCGCGCGCGCATTGCATGACGGTTGATGCCGGAAGCC
This sequence comes from Pedosphaera sp., assembly GCA_028293285.1. GTDB lineage: Bacteria > Verrucomicrobiota > Verrucomicrobiia > Limisphaerales > Pedosphaeraceae > Pedosphaera. The sequence goes on along the minus strand of JAQGPC010000034.1, from coordinate 25,899 downwards.
GGTTTGCCTTTGCGTGTGACCTGGGCATGGACAAGGTGGTGATTTATCGCCTCGATTCAGAAAAGGGAACGCTGGCTCCGAATGAGCCGGCATTTGTGCCGGTTAAACCGGGAGCAGGGCCGCGGCACTTGACGTTTTCCCCGAATGGGCGGCAGGCATACCTGATCAATGAGTTGGACTCGACCGTTGTGGTGTTTGGGTACGATCCGATTCATGGGGCATTGAAAGAATTGCAGACCGTGTCCACGCTGCCGACTGATTTCAAGGCGACCAATTACGGAGCGGAAATCGAAGTGCATGCTTCCGGAAAATTTCTTTATGCGTCGAATCGCGGGCATAATAGCATTGCGGTGTTCGCGATTGATCCAGCCAAGGGGACGCTGACTTTGGTGGAACATCAATCCACGCAGGGGAAAACACCGCGCCATTTTAGCATTGATCCCACTGGAAGATTTTTAATTGCAGCCAACCAGGATTCCGATTCGTTGGTAGTATTTGGAATCAATTTGGAGAGTGGCCGATTGAAGCCCACGGGGCAGGTCCTCAAAGTGGGCGCACCGGTCTGTGTCAAGTTTACCCCGCCAGGGGCGATTCATTAAGGCCGGAGCTGCCCCTTTACCCCTAAGTCTAAGTATCACACGATAACCTTTTTTGGCGTCCAGCCAGGCGTGTTCAAAACTTCTCTTTAAGTGGAGAGGAGGAAGTATTTCTCTTAAAGGAGGGAAAAGACCCCATAGGCGTTATTGCTGCTTTGAAACATTCTGACAGCACAATAGTTGTACGAAAATAAATTGATGCTTTCGATTTCAGCAGTGCAATAACAACTCAACCAAATAGGAAATAACATGAGCAAACGAGGAAATGGCGTTAAAGACAATATGGAAGATATCGCGGATGACGCGAGCACATTGCTGGCGCATGCCGGTGAAATGACGGAGGAAGGATTGGAAGGCGCGAAGGAACGCCTGGCTGCCGCCATGGAAGCCGCAAAGGAAACTTACGCCCAACTGCAAGAAAAAGCTGTGCAAGGCGCGAAAGCTGCCGACAAGGTGGTGCGCAATAATCCGTATGCAGCCATCGGTGTTGCGGCGGGTTTGGGCGTGCTCGTGGGCTACCTGATCAGCCGTCGGAAATAAAAAGTTTGTCCAAACAAAGAGGCAGGGGAAGCGAGTGCTCTCCTGCATTTTTTTGCGGTATAAGATTATTTTTCTTCGTTTAGTGTCGGTGCAATCCACTGTGCTGGACTGGGATAAATTCCCCACGTGACGCGCAGGCGATGTGGCTCGACGTTAAGGCATGAAAATAAATCTGATACGCAACTCTTCGAAACAGTCCCTGGCGGGCAAAGCCGGATGGCTGTTCTTGTGGCTGCTGGGCGTGCCAGTGCCGGTGCTGCTGGTGTTATTTTTATTGCGCGGATGCACGTGAACGAAGGGTAAGTGGGTGGGTGAGTAAGCGGGTCAGTGTGCAGGCGGAGATTTATCATGCGTCGAGAGCTTTAGAGCGCTTGACGCATTTTTCTTTTTAGAAGCTCTTTCGGAGTTTTGAGTTTCACGATTGCAATCGGGGAAGCAATTAAGCTGAATGTTCCTGCATGATCGTGAAACATTGTCTCAGCCATTTGGGAAAAGAAACTTTTGCGGTTGAGCTTTTGGCGGAATTAAATAATGCGATTCGGGTTTCGGCGGATGAGTTTCCGCTGCGCAAACTGGCGTCGCCGGGATGGTGCCCAAGCACGGAGAGTCAGGCGCGGATTGAAAAGTTGGAGAGTTTGGTCGTGAGAGAGGAACTGGTTGAAGGAAGCTTCGTGGTGAGTTTTCAGGAGTTCATGCAGCGGGATTGCCAGGATGTGATGACGGAGGGAAGGCATTCGGGCAAAATGAATTTTCGGCTGAATGTTGCAACGGGCGAGATAGAATTTAGCGCCGAACAGTATCCTGTGCGGGAATTTGATCCGGAGGAGTTTTAGATCGGCGCATTTGAGGCACGTTATGGGATTGCAGATAAACGGGTTTTTCGGAAGAATGGGGCATGCAAGGTGGTTGGGTAGAGTTTAAGCTGTGGTTGAGTAATTGTTATGGCTCGAATTGGAAGACCATACCAATGCTGGCGAAATTGCCGGAGGTGAATTGGGGCCGGTTGGTGCATGCGTATGGGGCGGCGGATGATGTTCCCGGTTTGATTCGAGGCTTGGCATCTTCAAGGCCTAAATGGCGGCGGAAGGCGATGCAGGAACTTTACGTGAATATCTGGCATCAGGGGACGGTGTATGAAGCGACGGGGTATGCGGTTCCTTTCCTGATTGGATTGTTGGAAGCGGAGGTGGTGCAAGATAAGCCTGAGATTCTGATGCTGCTTTCAGAGATTGCGCGCGGGAATTCCTATCATGAGGTGCATCAACATGGCTTCCTCAAGGAGCAGGCACAGACGCCGGAATGGCAGGGTGCGATTCGAAAGGAGTTGGTGTGGGTGCGCGCGGCCAAGGAGGCGGTGCTCGCAGGGAAACCGATTTATTTAAAACTCCTGGCTCATCCAGAAATGAAGGTGCGTGAATCCGCACCTTACCTGCTGGCTTGCCTACCAAGGGAATCGGTGGGAATGGCGGATGAACTTTGGAAAAGATTGCACGAGGAGCGTGAGCCGCAGGTGCGAGCGAGTTTAATTTTGGCGATTGGTGTTATCACCACGGACAGGAACTTGGCCGAGCAACAGTTCGAGCAGTTGTTGTTGGACGAGCGAGACCCGGTAGTCCGGCTGGCGGTGGCGATGTCTTTAATGCGATTGACCGGCGGCAAAATGCGCGAGGATGTGGTGGTGATTTTGTTGGAGGCTATTGCGAATCCGGAATTGGTGTCCAAAGAATTTGGGAAATCGCCGTGGGCGGATGCGGGAAATATCGAGGCGCAGGTGAGCGAATATCTTAGCTTGCTGACTGGTGAAGCGGCAGGGCGCGCGGTGCCATTGCTTGCGAAGGCACTCGCTTCTGCGGACGCTTACAGCGCCTTGAGCATTACGAGCGCGATGCTGAGTTTGGCTTTTGAACGGAAGCCGATGCCGAAGGACACGCGGGTGAATGAATTGAGCGAAAGGCAGAGGTTAGTGCTGGCGTCGATTTTGCAATCGGATACGGCATGGATTTGCAATGGAAACATGTCGGATATTCTCCGGGGTTATGGAGTGCCCAGTTGGCGTAACAAGCTGGAAATATTTCTCAAAACAGAGGACGGTGACAGATCCAGTTTTCATTCCAGCGGAACGCCAACTTGAGATTATCCTAAATTGCCATGATTTCATTCATCATCCCGGCGCACAATGAACAGGCGGGGCTTGGTCGGACGTTGGAGGCAATCCATGAGTCCGCTCGCGTCGTGGGGCAGCCGTATGAAATCATCGTGGTGGATGATGCTTCCACGGATGCCACAGCGGAAATCGCGCGGCAGCATCATGCGACCGTGTTGCCGGTCAGTCATCGACAAATCGCCGCCACGCGCAACTCCGGCGGACGCGCGGCAAACGGAGAACGATTGTTTTTTGTGGACGCGGACACGACCATCAATCCGCGCGCCGTGGTCTCGGCGTTGCGATACATGGACAACGGTGCCGTGGGTGGCGGTGCCACAGTGTGGTTTGACGGGGTCCTGCCACTTTACGTGCGGCTCCTTGGTTTTTTGGTCGCGCCGATTGTTGGAAAGTTATTGGGATTCACGGGCGGGGCATTCATGTTCTGCACGCGCGAGGCATTTCACGCGACGGGTGGTTTCGACGAGCGTCTTTTTTGCGGCGAAGAGGGGTCGTTGGCGCTGGCATTGAAACGGGAAGGACGGTTTGTCGTGCTCTGGGAACGCGTGCTCACTTCCGGTCGCCGCTTCCGCACCATGTCGGGACTGCAAATATTCGCCAACTGCTTCCGGCTGCTTTTTTCCCCTTCTACGGCGCTGACGCAACGCTCGTCCGTGGAAAAAATTTGGTATGATTCGAATCGGGAACGTGATGACAAGATGCCTACTACACTGGGTGTCAAGGTTTCCAACGGCATTACCTTATTGATCTTGATTGTGCTGTCCACGGGGCCGCTCTGGAATTTTGTCCCCCGATCGCTCACACCCTTCGCCAGCCCGTTGGGCAAAATCAGGTTTGTTACCGGAATATTTCTTTGTCATGCGGGATTGCTCTTTTGGCCGTGCGCAATTGCTCTTTTTGGGAGTTTGTTACGACGAAAGCAGTGGCTGGAGTGGATTAAATTAACGGTGCTCTTCGCTCTTTGTTTGTGGCAAGCCTGGGGATCTACGCAGGGTGTCATTTGGAATTGGACACGGTTTTGCCATTGGCTGGCAAATCTTTACAATGGCTGATCACGAACCTGCCATGATTTCATTCATCGTCCCAGCACACAATGAACAGGCGGGGCTTGGCCGGACGTTGCAGTCGATCCATGATTCCGCCCGTGTCGTGGGGCAGCCGTATGAAATCATTGTGGTGGATGATGCTTCCACGGATGCCACGGCGGAGATCGCACGGCAGCATCATGCGACTGTATTGCCTGTGAATCATCGACAAATCGCCGCCACGCGCAACACGGGCGGACGTGCGGCAAACGGCGAACGATTATTTTTTGTGGATGCCGACACGACCATTAACCCGCGTACCGTGGCTTCGGCGTTGCGAGCCATGGACAAAGGGGCTATGGGCGGGGGCGCGACGGTGCGATTTGACGGGGTTGTGCCGCTTTATGCGCGGTTGTTGTTGTGGTGGTTTGGCTGGTTCTTGAGAGTGGCAGGAATTGCCGGTGGGGCTTTCATGTTTTGTACGCGTGAAGCATTTCATGTGGTCGGCGGTTTTGATGAACGGCTCTTCGGCGCGGAGGACGCGGCGATGTCGTGGACACTGAAACGGGAGGGCCGGTTTGTGATCTTGTGGGGACATGTGCTGACTTCCGGTCGCCGGATGCGCGGGATTCGGGGACTGCAAATGCTCGCTGCCTTGGTCCGCATGGCTTTTTTCCCTGGCATGCTGAAGCAACGTTCAACTGTGAAAAAAGTTTGGTATGATTCCAACCGCGAGGATGAAAACAAAATTTCCGATTCGTTGGCCATTAAGGCATCCAACGCCATTCTGCTACTAATTGCGATAGTGTGGATGACGGGGCCACTATGGGCTTTGGTTCCCTGGTCATTGACACCCAGGAAGAGTCCGTTGGGCATAATCAGATTGGGTATCGCAATATTTGGCTGCCATGTGGGATTGGTTGCGTGGCCGTGCGCTTATTTTCTTTTCCGCTACCTGCTTCGACAAAAGCGATGGCAGGAGCGAATCAAGCTGGTCGCATTGATTGCGCTGTGTTTGTGGTTTGGCTGGGGTGCCACTCCGGTGGTTATTTGGTTTTGGTCGGGGTTTGGCCATTGGATGGCGAATTTTTTTTATTAATAACCAACGAAGGATTGCTTGCGTAGAATTGGGCCGCGTCACTCGTCCTCCGGATTACTGAGCCTCGTTACCTCTGTTGCTACGTTACTGTGGGCGTCTGGCCCAGCGGTTGGCGAGGGCGCTGCAGATGATGAGTTGCAAGGGATGGTAAATCATTATCGGCAGCAGGATGATGGCGATGCCAGGATGGCTGGCGAAGATGAGGCGGGCCATGGGGACACCGGAAGCGAGGGTTTTCTTGGAGCCGCAAAAGACGGCGGCGATACGGTCTTCAACGGGAAAGTGCAGGGCGTTGCAAATGACTGTAACAATCCACATGACGAGGGTGAAGAGAATGATGGAACCGATAAAAGTGACGAGAATGGTGCTGAGGCCGTGTCCGGACCAGACGCCTTGTTTCATGGAATCGCAAAAAGAAGTGTAAACGAGGAGGATGACGGTGCCGCGATCAATGCGGTTGATTAATTTTTTATTACGCATGGCCCAATCGCCGAGCAAGGGGCGGCAGAGTTGACCGGCAATGAGCGGCACGACCAGCCAGAGAAGAAGATCAAGAATGACTTTGCCGAGGGGCAGGGGTTGTCCACCGGTTTTGAGCACGAGGCTGATCCAAAGCGGGGTGAGGAAGACGCCGAGGAGACTGGACAGGGTGGCATTGAAAACGGCGACGGAGACGTGGCCGCGTGCGGCGGCGGTGAGCGCGACGGAGGAGGAAACAGTGGAAGGCAACGCGCAGAGATAGAAAAAACCGAGCCAGAGTTCAGGTGAAAGCCATTGGCGGAAAGGCCAGAGCAGGAGGAGTCCCAAGAGGGGAAAGAAAAGGAATGTTGCGGATTGGATGACCAAGTGGACGGGCCAGCGCAACGTTCCGGCTTTAAGCGCGGCGAAGGAAAGGGTGAGTCCGTGCAAAAAGAAGATGAGAGCGACGCCGAGTTTGGTGAGAAGTTCGGGATGGAGGCTGCCGCCTTGCGCGCCGGGATTGGGGAAAAGCCAGGCCAACAGGACGGCGAGCGCCATGCCGGTCAGGAACCAATCGAACTTAAACTTCATCGCGGGCGATGCTGGCATTATAGAAGGAGGGATTCAAGGTCTTAGCAGACGGCCAAAGGGGAGAAAAAGGGAAATTTAGCCGACACGGAGGTCGGCGCTCCGAAAATAAATTCCAATGGAAGCAATAGAGTCAATGGAGCATTTGGTGAAATAACACGGGGATGTTACAAAGGTTAAATGGTTATTGATAATGACGAATGTCGAATTTCGAATGACGAACCGGAATATGCGGGGTTGATCGCCAGCCGGGTGCGAGGATTTAGGGTGAAGCGGTCCCGCATGCGGACTGCGCTCCAAAATCGAGCAGATGCGACCAGGTACGAGTAGGTGGGAGTAAGTTCGACCACTAATGAACACGAAGCCACACGAATGAGACCTGAATGAACAACAAAGACGCGAAGGCGCGAAGACGAATGGCCACGAAAGAGCGCAAAAGTCACACAAGGAACCAAATCGAGCCGACAGGCTGTCGGCGCTCCTCCTCAAGGGAGGGGAAATTAATACGTGTATGGTACTATCTGACGTTAACACACGTTAACTGACGCTAATGAACGTTAACACGCGATAAAAAATTTTATGCATCCAAATCGGATTATCATTTTTACACCTCTACACGTCGGAATTGGTTAGTGACTTTTCTGGCCTTATACGAATATAAAACGGCGATGTCGTTTGCAGATTTTCCAGAGCAGAAGCAAGGCGTGCAGTTGCTCCAGCGCAGCTTGGAGCGGGGGCGCCTTGCGCATGCGTACCTTTTTGGCGGTCATCACCTGGCGGAATTGGAAGCGCTGGCGCGGACGCTGGCGAAGACGTTGAATTGCCAGAATCCCAAGCGCGCGACGGCGAATGGCCCGGCTATCGATTGCTGCGATGAATGCGCGGTGTGCCGGAAGATTGATGCGGAGAACCACGGGGATGTGCATTGGGTGCGGCCGGAATCAAAATCGCGGGTGGTGACGATCGACCAGATGCGCGATTTGATGCACGAGATTCATCTCAAGCCGAACGAGGCGGAATACAAGGTGGCGACCATCGTGGCGGCGGACCGGTTGAATGTGCAGGCGGCGAATGCGTTCTTGAAAACGCTGGAAGAGCCACCGCCGAAGTCGATTTTGATTTTGTTGACGACGGAGCCGCAACGGATTTTGGAGACGATTATTTCGAGATGTTTGCGATTGAATTTTGCGGGCGAGGGAACGCGAAAACTAGCGACGGCGCAATTGGAATGGCTCACGGCTTTCGGCGAAATGGCGGCGGCGGAACAAAAGAGTTTGCTCGGACGATATCGTCTGCTGGGCGTATTGCTGAAGCGGTTGGGGGAATTGAAGGGAGACATCGAGAAAGCGCTGACGGCGCGGTCGCCGCTGGAGCGATACGATGATTTGGACCCGAAGCTGCGCGAGAAATGGGAGGACGAATTGGCGGCGTCCATCGAGGCGGAATACCGGCTGCAACGGTCGGATTTACTGGCGCTTTTGCAATGGTGGCTGCGCGATGTGTGGATGCAAACGATGGGGTTGAATGGCGGGGAGTTATTGAGTTTCCCGCAGATTTCCAGCGCGGGTGCGGTGGCGAAAAGAATTTCGTCGGAGCAGGCGATCAAGAATTTGCAGGTGCTGGAACGGATGCAACGATTGCTGGGCTCGAATGTGCAAGAGGCGCTGGCCTTGGAGGTTGGATTATTGGAATTAAGCTTGTGAGATGCGTCGCTTGAACGAAGGCGAATGAAAGCTGAACCTAAACCAAAGCCGGGAATGAAGGCGCAGGCTGGCAATGGACAACCGCAGTGGATGGAGAGGGGCTTCACAATTCTGCTTGGGCTTTTCCTGGGACTTTCGCTCATCAAGTTCGGCAATCCGGTCGTGATGGAAAAGTATGTGACGCCGCCAACGAACATCTATGAATTTTTGTTTGCGCCGTGGCCGGCGGCTTGGGGTTATTGGCTGTGCGCCCTAATCTTTATTATTGGGATGGCGTTGGCGGCAACGACATTGAAAAAAGAAATAGTGGCGGGGTGGCGTTCGATTCGCTGGTGGTGGGTTGGGGTGCTTCCGTTGGCGTGGCTGGGGTGGGAAATTGTCGCGGCCACCAAGTCAATTGATGCAAAGGCAAGCGGAGCGACGGTCATTCATTTTGCGACGTGCGTAGCGTGCTTTTATGTGGGATTGCTGGCCATTGGCCGCGTGAAACAACTGGGCTGGCTTTGGCTGGGAGTGCTGGGAGGATTGGCGTGGGTGCTGGTGAGCGGGTTGCAACAACACTTTGGCGGGTTGGAAGAATCGCGGCGCTACTTTTTCCTGTACATCTATCCAAATATGCAGACGCCGCCACCGCCGGAGTATTTGAAGAAGATTACGAGCAGTCGAATTTTTGGAACGCTTTTCTATCCCAATTCTTTGGCGGGCGTGATTTTGTTGTTGCTGCCGGGGAGCCTGGCGGTGATTTGGAGCCGACGCAAGCAGTTCACGCCGGGTGCAAGGGGATTGCTGATGGGCATCCTGGGATTGGCGGCGCTGGGTTGCCTCTACTGGTCGGGTTCCAAGGCGGGGTGGTTGCTGATGCTAGTGCTGGTTTTTGTGGGAGCTTTGGTGCTGCCGTTAAAGCGACAGTTGAAGCTGGCCTTGGTGATGTCGGTCTTCGTGATTGGGTTGGCCGGTTTTTTTGTGAAGTATTCCGGGTTCTTCAAGAAGGGGGCTACGAGCGTGGTGGCACGGTTCGATTACTGGCAGGCGGCTTTGCAGACCACGAAGGCAAATCCTGTGTTTGGGACGGGGCCGGGAACCTTTGGCTTATCGTATGCGAAGATCAAACGGCCGGAATCGGAAATGGCGATGATTGCCCATAACGATTACATCCAACAGGCATCGGATTCGGGGATCGTGGGATTTTTGTTATATACAGGGTTTATAGCGGCTTGTCTGATAATTACTTGTCGGCTTAATGACTTGCGGGAGGACTGGATTAAATTGGGTATTTGGCTGGGAGTTTTGGGATGGGCGCTACAGAGTGTGGTGGAGTTTGGGTTATACATACCAGCCCTAGCATGGCCGGGGTTTTGTTTGCTCGGATGGCTCCTGGCGCAGGCGTTGGAATCGCATCGACAGGAATCGGCTGGTTCGGTAGGCTGCGCTCCTCAGAAATGAAGATACTTTATCTAAATGGGCCAAACCTGAACCTGCTCGGGCAGCGGGAACCTGAGATTTATGGGCGGACGACCTTGGCGGACATTGAAGGCAAGGTCCGCGACCGCGCGGCCAAGCTCAAGGTGGAGGTGGAATTCCGTCAATCCAACGTCGAAGGGGAATTGGTCACTTGGATTCAACAGGCGAAGGGGAAGTTTGAAGTCATCGTCCTGAACGCCGCCGCCTATACCCATACGAGTATCGCCTTGAAGGACGCCATCAGCGCCATCGGGGTTCCGACCATTGAGATCCATATATCCAACGTCCATGCGCGGGAAGAATTCCGTCATAAATCAGTGATTGCTTCGGTCTGTCGTGGACAAATCGTGGGGTTCGGCGCGAATTCCTACGTTTTGGCATTGGAAGCAGCTATTATCGTTAACGAACGGTAAAATTGTGAATAACTAGGGTGTTCGCAGGGTTATTTTGGGCAATTTACGCGTTCTTTTTGGGTGTAATTTTACCGCTTGACGCTCTTTCCTGTGGTGTTTACTGTCGCACTCGCTGAATTTGGGAAGCAGAGGATTCGTTGCTGCTTGTCATGAGATTGGCCTCGTTAGATGTGGGCCGGGTGAATTTAAACGAAAGCGGGATTGTGGATCTAAAAGACATAAAAGCGATTATCGATTTAATGAAAAAGAACTCCATATCGGAGTTCGAGATGGAGAGGCAGGACTTCAAAATCAAGCTCAAACGAGGTGGGAATGGCATCGCGGCTTCCCCTCAATATGACGACTCCCAGATGGTTGCGTATGCCCCCGCGCCCATTCCGATGCCTTCCGGCGGCGCTTCTGCACCTCAAATGCCGAGTGGTTCGTCAGGCGAAGTTGAGATCAAATCGCCCATGATTGGAACGTTTTACCGGGCACCTTCACCTGAAGCGGGAAATTACATCGAAGTGGGCATGGAAGTGACCCCGGACACGGTGGTTTGCATCATCGAGGCCATGAAGGTCATGAACGAGATCAAGGCTGAGGCCAAGGGGATCATTACCCAAGTTTGTGTCGATAATGCCAAGCCCGTCGAATTCGGCCAGCCATTGTTCAAGATTCGTCCCACATGATGGCGCTTTTGCCATGGCGGGAGTTGGATCGTCCCCGCCTGACTGAGAATCAGAATTGCTTTACCCATGTTTGAAAAAGTTTTGGTAGCCAATCGCGGAGAAATTGCCGTTCGGATTATCCGCGCTTGCAAAGAGTTGAACATCCGAACCGTGGCGGTTTATTCGGAGCAGGATGCCAATTCCATGCATGTCCAACTGGCGGATGAAGCCATTTGCATCGGCAAAGCCCCCAGCAACGAAAGCTACCTGCGTATTGACCGGCTCATCAGTGCAGCGGAGATCGCTGACGTTGATGCCATTCATCCGGGTTACGGCTTCCTTTCCGAGAATGCTCATTTCGCGGACGTTTGCGAGAGCTGCAATATCCGTTTTATTGGGCCCAGTTCGCGGGCGATGAATGCGCTGGAAGACAAGGCGGTCAGCCGCGCGCTCGCCAAGAAAGCTGGAGTGCCCATCCCGCCGGGTTCAGAAGGAATCGTCGAAAACGAACAAGATGCTTTGCAGGTTGCCAAGCGCATCGGCTACCCCGTCATGATCAAGGCGGTCGCGGGTGGTGGCGGTCGCGGGATGCGCGTGGCCCATAATGATATTTCGTTGGTTAAGGGTTATCACACCGCGCGCACCGAAGCGGAAAAAGCATTCGGCAATTCCGGCGTTTACATCGAGAAATTCATCGAGAACCCGCATCACATCGAATTTCAAATTCTCGGCGATAACAAAGGCCACGTCATTCACCTCGGTGAACGTGATTGTTCTATTCAGCGTCGCAATCAAAAGGTTGTTGAAGAAACGCCTTCGCCGCTCATTGATAATAAATTTAAAAAGTTACGCGACAAAATGGGCAAGGCGGCGGTTCGTATCGGCGAACTGGCTCATTATACCAACGCGGGCACGGTTGAATTTATCGTGGATGATAAAGGGGATTTTTATTTCCTTGAGGTCAATAAGCGCATTCAGGTTGAGCATCCCATTACCGAGGAAGTCACCGGCATCGATCTTGTCCGCTACCAGATCATGATTGCGATGGGCGAGCCATTGCGCCATAAGCAGGGAGACATTCAATTCAAGGGTCACGCCATCGAGTGCCGAATCAATGCGGAAGATCCGTTCGATGAATTTCGTCCGTGTCCAGGTCGCATTGAGATGTATTATCAGCCGGGTGGTCGCGGCGTGCGCGTGGATACCCACGCTTATGCGGGCTACACCATTCCGCCAACCTACGACTCGATGATCGGCAAGCTCATCACCTATGGCAAAGACCGTCGCGAGGCGATGGATAAGATGAGTCGCGCGCTCGGCGAATATATGATTACGGGCATCAAGACGACGATTTCCTTCCAGCAAGCCATTTTGCAGGATCCTAATTTCCGCCGCGGTGTTTACTCCACCAATTTCATTGAGCAACTCCTTAGCGGTGCCCGCCGTGAATTGATCGAAGAGAAGGCGTGAGTTTAATTCTCCGTCGTTCTTCCTTACCGCAACTTAGAACCACACCTGCAAGGTGATGGTTTGGTCAATTTTTTAGAGTCAGCTTGACCGGAGGACGGTGAAGCAATTACTAATTATAGTAATAACCGTCTATGTCTTCCAACCTGCGAACCTATTCAGCCAAGGCTTTCGGTTTAGGTCTATGCTTGTTGCTTGCCGGTTTAATTGGGGGAGAAGTTACCTGTGTGGCGGCAAGCGTGGATAAGTCCAAACTTCCTCCAGCAGCCACAAAAGCAGCAGATTTCATTCAGGATATTCAGCCGATATTTGAGAAGTCCTGTTACGGATGTCATGGTCCCGAAAAGCAAAAGGGGAAATATCGGCTGGATGTGCGGGAGACAGCTTTGAAGGGTGGCGATACCGGGCCAAACATCATTGCAGGAAAAAGTGCCGATAGTCCTTTGATTCATTATGTCTCAGGTTTGGTGGAAGACATGAAGATGCCGGCCAAGGGTGACGCGCTTACGGCTGAACAAATTGGTTTGTTGCGCGCGTGGATTGACCAGGGGGCACAATGGCCCGAAGCGTCCGGCACCGTCGCAGTTGGCTCGAAGAAAAGCCATTGGGCGTTCCAACCGCCCAAGCGCCCAGCGATTCCAACGGTGGCCAATGGCCGCTGGCCACGCAATCCAATTGATTCTTTCATCCTCGCCAAGCTCGAACAAAACGAGCTTCGTCCTTCGCCGCCAGTGGACAAGGCAACGTTGATTCGCCGGTTGAGTTTCGATCTGATTGGTTTGCCACCTACACCGGAAGAGGTGGGCCAATTTGTAAAGGATCGTCGTGCTGATGCTTATGAGCGATTGGTGGAACGGTTATTGGATTCGCCGCATTATGGTGAGCGTTGGGCGAGGCATTGGCTGGATGTGGTGCGGTTTGCCGAGAGCAACGGTTTTGAAACGAATACGCCGCGCCCGAATGCCTGGCCCTATCGCGATTACATCATCCGCGCTTTAAACGCAGACAAGCCTTACACGCAATTCGTACTCGAACAATTGGCGGGCGATGCCATGGGGGAAGATGCGGCAACCGGGTTCATCGTTGGCGGGCCGTGGGACGAAGTGAAAAGCCCGGACGTCAACCTCACGTTGCAGCAACGAAACGACGAGTTGCACGACATGGTGGCGACGACGGCCAGCACATTTCTTGGTTTAACGGTCGGGTGCGCGCGATGCCATAACCACAAGTTCGATCCCATTTCGCAAACCGATTATTACGCCATGCAAGCCGTGTTTGCGGGAGTGCAACATGGTGAACGACCGCTTCGCACCAAGGATTACGAGCAACGCAAACAAGAAGCTGAAAAGATGGAACAGTTCCTAGCAGGCTTGGATGAGAAATTGGAAGGCTTCGAACCGCTGGCCTGCATGACTGTGAATGGTCAAACAAACTTGCCGTTGCGCGCGCCGGTCAATGCGCGCAGAAACGTGGAACGCTTTGCGCCGGTGTCGGCAAAGCTTGTTCGTTTTACCATTTTGGCAACCAGTAATCTGGAGCCGTGTATTGATGAGTTGGAAATCTTCAGTGCCGGAGAGAATTCGCGTAATGTGGCACTGGCTACGAATGGAGCGACAGCGACTGCTTCCGGAACTTATCCCAATTCGGATATTCATAAACTCGAGCACATCAATGACGGTCGTTATGGCAATGGCCGTAGTTGGATTTCCAGCGAGATAGGCAAGGGCTGGGTTCAGATTGAATTTCCGCAGACTTATTCAATCGACAGGATCGTCTGGGGACGTGACCGTGAACAAAAATATAGTGACCGACTCGCGACTAATTACGTCATCGAAGTCGCAACGGAACCGGGAAAATGGCAGGTCATCGCCTCTTCGCAAGATCGCAAACCGTATGGCAGCGGAAGCAAGATAGAGGCTGATTATGCGCAGACTCTTTCCGCAAACGAAACGGTGGAGTTGCATTCATTGCTGCAACAGGCGGAGGAAGCCCGACAGAAAGTCAAACAATGGAATACGCGGCCAACGGTGTATGCGGGAATGTTTTTGCAACCGGGAGTCACATTTAGATTATATCGCGGCGATCCATTGCAGAAGCGGGAGCAAGTGACGCCCGGCGCGTTGGAAGAATTTGGACCAAAAACAGAATTAACCGTGACCACGCCGGAGTGGCAACGCCGTCTGGCACTGGCGCGATGGGTTATCGATCCACAAAATCCCATGACCGCCCGTGTCATGGTCAACCGCATCTGGCAGCATCATTTCGGTGAAGGATTGGTCAGCACGCCAAGTGATTTTGGCTTGAACGGCGCACGTCCGAGCCATCCCGAATTGCTCGACTGGCTGGCTCTGGAGTTTCAGAAAAGCGGCTGGAGCATTAAAGCGATGCATCGCCTGATTGTGCTCTCCAACACCTATCAGCAGTCAAGCCGGCCGAATGCCGAGTCTTCGCGCGTGGATGCCGCCGGACGATTGCTCTGGCGATTTACACCGCGACGATTGGAGGCTGAGCCTTTGCGTGATGCGATTCTTTCAGCCAGCGGCAAACTGGATTTCAAGATGGGCGGGCCGGGTTTTGATTTGTTTGAACCCAACAACAATTACGTGCGGGTGTACAATTCAAAAAAGGAATTCGGCCCCGGGGAGTTTCGGCGAATGATTTATCAAACCAAGCCACGCATGCAATTGGACGATACCTTCGGCGCTTTTGATTGCCCGGATGCAGGCCAGATTGCTCCGCGTCGAAATAGTTCCACCACGCCGTTGCAGGCGCTCAATCTCCTGAACAGTTCGTTCACCATGCAACAGGCGGGGTTTCTGGCTGAACGATTACAGCGTGATGCTGGTGCGGACGCAAAGGCGCAAGTTCGGCGGGCTTTCCGTCTGCTCTTCGCTCGTGAGCCGTCGAGTGAAGAAATTACGAGATCGCTCAAACTAATCAAAGAGCAGGACTTGTTTACCTTTTGTCGCGCCATGCTCAATGCCAATGAATTTCTGTATGTGTTTTAAAGTCGAATACGCATCAACGTTGGTGAATTGAGATGAGACAGGACGAACTTTCACATGCAGGCCGGCGCTTGTTGGACCGGCGAAGTTTTCTGCAACATGCCGGGACGGGACTGGCTGGCATTGCGTTGACCGCGTTGCTCAGCAAACAAGGTTTGTTGGCGGCGGAGAAGGACCATTCACCCATTCGCCCACAAATCCGGTCGCAAGCTCCCCTGGCGGCGCGGTTGCCTCATTTCGCTCCCAAAGCCAAACGTGTGCTGGTGATTTTCTGTTCCGGCGCGTGCAGTCATCTGGATTCGTGGGATTACAAGCCCGAATTGATCAAGTTCGATGGCAAGCCAATGCCGGGCAGTGAAAAGCTCATTACCTTCCAGGGCGAGAACGGGAATCTGGTCAAGAGTCCGTACACATTCAAGCCACGCGGACAAAGTGGTAAATATATTTCCGACCTCTTTCCGCAACTTGCGGAAATGGCCGATGAAATGTGCTTCATCCATTCGATGACAGCCAAGAGCAACACGCATGGACCGGCTGAGAACCAGATGAGCACCGGTTTTACGTTGGATGGTTTTCCGAGCATGGGGGCGTGGGCTTCGTATGCGTTGGGAACCGAGTGTGATGATCTTCCCGCGTTTGTTGCCATTCCTGATCCGCGCGGTGTTCCGCAGGCCGGGCCGAATCATTGGTCATCCGGATTCTTGCCGGCGGTCTTCCAAGGCACGGCGTTCAATGCTGACAAACCGATACCCAATCTCGCGCGTCCAGCCAAAATTTCTGAGCAAGCGGAACGGTCCACGCGCGATTTTCTGAAATTTCTTAACAATAAACGGCTCGAACAATATCCCGAGGACAGCGAACTCAGCGCGCGCATCGCCAGCTATGAGCTTGCCGCCAAGATGCAGTTGCGCGCGGCGGAAGTGAGCGACCTTTCACACGAGAGCGAATTCATCCGGGAGATGTATGGTGTGAATGACGCCAACAAAACGAAAGCTTCCTATGCGCGCAATTGCCTGCTCGCCCGTCGCTTGTTGGAACGGGACGTGCGGTTCGTGCAACTCTTCAACGGTTCCTATGCCATGGGCGAAGGTGTTGGTAATTGGGACGGACACAAAAAGTTGAAGGAACAGTACGACATTCACGCGCCGGTTTTTGACCAGCCTACTGCCGCGTTGCTGCGCGACTTGAAGGGGAGGGGATTGCTGGAAGATACCTTGGTGGTATGGACGACGGAATTTGGACGCATGCCGATGTTTCAAAAGGGAGCGAGCGGTCGTGACCATAATCCAAAGGGTTTTACGGTCTGGATGACTGGCGCGGGAGTGAAGCGCGCCTTCAGTTATGGAGCCACCGATTCATTCGGTTATGAAGCCGTCGAGAACATCACGACCATCTACGATCTGCACGCCACCATTCTTCATCTACTGGGCCTGGACCATGAGCGGGTGAGTTTTTATCACAACGGCATTGAGCGTCGGCTCACCGATGTGCATGGGCAGGTGATCCAAGGTATTCTGGCCTGATCTAAAGCAAATTACTTTATCGGAGCATGCTGGAACATCCGGTTTTATCTCGCCTGTTAGAGGCATGAGTTTTATGCTCGTAATCCGTTACAATGAAATTTAAAAAACGCTGCTTCCTCTTTATGGCATTAATTTTGGCCGGTCAGTTTTTTCCTTTCGCCGACCGGGTTTGCGCTGAATCAACCAATAGTTTTCGGGTAATGACCTATAACATCCATCACGGCGAAGGTTTGGATGGCAAGGTTGACCTGCAGCGGATCGCTGATTTGATTAAGCAGGAAAAGGCAGATGTGGTCGCATTACAGGAAGTTGATCGCAACACGGAACGAACCGGTAAGCGCGATTTCCCGGCCGAGTTTGCCAAGCTCACCGGCATGACCTGTGTCTTCAGCAATAATTGGCCGGTTAAAGGCGGTGAATATGGCACGGCCATTTTGACGCGTTTCCCGATTACCAAACGCGAGCATTCACTGCTAAAAATGGTCGGCTCGACGGAACAGCGCGGCTTATTGCAAGTGCATGTGAAAATAGGCGAGCGCGAGGTGGTCTTGATGAATACGCACATTGACCATCGCAAGACGGATGCGGAGCGACTCCAGAGCGTGGAGGAATTCACGCCGATCATTAAGAAAAAATCTGATTTGCCGATTATCTTTTGCGGTGATTTCAATGCTGATCCAGAAAGTCCGACCTGTGAAAAAATGAGTGCTCTGCTGGACGACACATGGCGCCTGGTCAGCAAGGAGGCAGGGTGGACCATCCCCGCTGAAAAACCGAAACGCCGCATCGATTACCTTTGGATTTCCAAAAACGGGCTCATTGTTCCCGTTCGTGCGTGGGTGCCAAAATCTGCTGCCTCAGACCATCTTCCTGTGGTTGCTGAATTCAAACTAAAGCAGAAGGATTGAGGTTGGGAAACAGTTTGAAACCAATTTACGCTCCAACGCGTCCATAGCCATGATGATTAAAACATTTAGAGGTTACCTGCTCGCCGTCCTATTTGCTTTTCTGTTGGCCATGCCTGCTTATGCGGCAACGCAGCCGAATATTGTCATTATTCTGGCGGATGATTTGGGCTATGGAGATTTGAGTTGTTATGGTCATCCGAGTATTCGCACGCCCAACCTCGACCGTATGGCGGCTGAGGGGATGCGCTTTACGGATTTTTACGTGGCGGCCTGTGTTTGCACGCCGAGTCGTACGGCATTAATGACCGGCAGACTTCCCATCCGTAGCGGCATGGCGGGAAGCAAGACGAACAGTGTTCTGATGGCCTATTCCCAGGGCGGGCTTCCCACCAGTGAGATTACCATTGCGGCCGCGCTCAAGCCAAAAGGTTATACCACTGCCTGCATCGGCAAATGGCACCTCGGACATGAACCGGAATATCTGCCCACGCATCATGGCTTCGATTATTTTTACGGCCTTCGTTACTCGAATGATATGGAACCCACCAAAGGCATTATGCCGAAGAATGGTTCTGCAAGCCTGGAACCCAAACTGGAATGGTGGAAAGCAACGCTCTTGCGTAATGATAAAATTATCGAGCAGCCAACTGATCTCAGTACCTTGACGCCACGCTACACAAAGGAAGCGATTCAGTTTATCAAGCAGAACAAAAAGAAACCGTTCTTCCTCTATTTCGCGCACACGTATCCGCATGTGCCGCTGTTTGCGTCCAAGGATTTTAAGAAGCATAGCACGCGTGGGCTTTACGGCGATGTCGTCGAGGAACTCGATTGGAGCGTGGGGCAGGTGTTGGATACGTTGCGCAAGGAAGGGTTGGCCGAGAATACTTTCGTTTTCTTCACAAGCGACAATGGACCGTGGCTGATAAAGAATCTTGCGGGCGGTTCGGCTGGACCGCTTAAGGATGGGAAGGGGAGCACGTGGGAAGGCGGCATGCGCGAGCCCGGGATTGCCTGGTGGCCGGGCAAGATTAAGGCAAATGTGCTGAACCATGAACTTGCCTGCACGATGGATTTATTTTCCACCTGCCTCAGCCTTGCTGGCGCCACTCCTCCTTCTGATCGGGTTATTGATGGAGTCGATATGACTTCGATGTTGTTAGGCAAAGGGCACGGCCAGCGCAACGTCATGTTCTATTATTTTCGTGACGAACTGTTTGCGGTTCGCAAAGGGTCGTTCAAGGCACACTTCAATACCCGCAGCGGTTACAGCAGGGAACCCATGGAAAATCACAATCCTCCCTTGCTCTTCCAGCTTGAAAACGATCCCGGTGAAAAGTTCAACGTCGCGGCTGAGCATCCTGATGTGGTTGCCGATCTGCAACGCGAATTCGAGCAGCATCAAAAGACGGTTGTGCCAGTCAAAGCACAATATTAACGAATGTAGCGGAGTTGGTTGAGCGATTTGTAAGCTGGGAACCGGACTTTGCGATCTGCAAATTATTCAGCTGGTTTTTGAACCAACAAACAACGGAAGCCGAAGGTGTTTTTCCGTTCATCCGGGCGGCAATAGCTGCGGAAGATTGGTCTCAGATTGATTTCGATGCGGTCCTGCCACGAGGCACCGCGCAAAACACGGTAGGCTTTGGAGGTGTCTCCCAGGCAGAATTCCATCACATTTCCCCGCATATCGTATAAACCAATGCTGTTGGTGGCGAGGCTTCCAACGATGGCAGTTCCCGAACGTGGTCCGCTCACGCCGGTGACGGCATCCTTCAAACTGGCATCCGCCATCAGGAATTCCCATTCGTCTTCTGTGGGCAATCGATAGCTAAAACCTTCAGGCAATTTCTTTTCCTTGAGTTCCTGCTTCGTGAGTCGTTTGCAAAATTCCATGGCATCGTTCCAACTCACATTGTCCACCGGATGCTTGTCGCCATTGAAGTTACTGGGATTGAAACCCATTACTTTCTGAAATTCCTTCTGCGTCACTTCATAGCGGCCGGCCCAGAACGGCGATACTTTGACAAACTCCATTTCCACGGTGTTGGTGTAAGTGGCACCCGGCAATTGCGGGGCAGTATTGGTGGCTACTTCTTCCACCGTATTGGTTGGTGCCAATGGAACTTGACTGGTCGCGGTCAGTGAAAGCTTGTTGGTGGTGACTTTGGATGTTGTATTCGTATTGGCCGCTTCTGCGACGAGGGTTGCGATCACCGCAAAAGTACAGAGCACAAGCTTCAAATTCATGCTTAAAAGTTAGCAAGAAATGGGCCAATAAGGGTTTATGGGGGAACTGTGGGCCAATCAGCGAGTTTAGAGCAGATTTCGAGACAAATCGCTTTAGGAATGGAACACGAAGCGGGCCCACTACTGTCAAAAACAGCTTTTAGAAAGTGAGTGAACAGGATCTCCGTCCTGGTTGAGGATGAGGGTGAAAAGTGAAGCCACAAACCATGATCAACGGAGATCCAAATGATACGCACCGGCAGTTTGTTTACCCAAATCCTTTCCCTTTTCAACGTTCAGGTTTTTTCCGAGGGGAAGCATCGTGGCGCTGGATCGCGGCTATGTGGCTATCGCCGACTTCAAGTCTGCGATGAAGGATCGGAGTGGATAGAGTTTGACTGCCGCAATCAAGCCGGGCGCAGCGGACTGGCGGGGTGAGGGGAGTCATTCGTTGTCGCCAGTTGGAACTCAACCCAAAATCGACTTCCCCGGCCCGGCTCAGATTGAACCCCCGCGCGCCCGCCCATACGTTGCACCGCTTTGGCCACGATGGCCAAGCCGATGCCTGTCCCCGGATAGACATGGTTCGCGTGCAGCCGCTCGAAGATTTCAAATACTTTCTGGTGATACTCCGGAGGGATTCCGATCCCGTTGTCCTCGATCCAGAGGCGTGCTGTCCCTGGCCCCGTCTCAGCCCGGACGCGGATGCGCGGTGCGACACCTGGCCCCACAAACTTGAGGGCATTAACGAGGAGATTGCTCAGAATCTGATCCAGCAACGTTGAGTCACCCGACACGGGCGGCAACGGCCGCTCCACCTGAATCTCGGCTCTTGTGGATTTGACCTCGGGCCGCAACTGGGCCAGGACGCTCTCCAACCGCGCCTCCACTTCAACACTGGCCGAAGAAATCTGCAAGTGGCCCAGCCGCCCATAATCAAGCAGATCGCGAATAAGATTATCCATTCGGATTGCCGATTCAGCGATCCCCCGGGCGTAATCGACTCCGGCCTGGTTCAAATTGGGCGCGTTCTCATCCAGCAGCAAAGTGGCATAGCCTTGCATGACTCTTACCGGAGAGCGCAGGTCGTGGGCAATATGGTAACAAACCCCTTCCAGAGATTGGATGGTCTCCGTCAAGCTGGCGGTTCGCTCTACCACCCGCTTTTCCAGCATGACCGCGTGCTCCTGGAGTTCGGCTTGTACCTGCTCCAACTGCTGCTGGATACGCTTTCGTTCCGTAACTTCTTTTTCAAGCAGCTGCTGCTTCATTCCGGCCCGCTTCTCGGCACGGTAAAGCGCCTCACTCGTGAAAGCAATGGCGAGCCCCGAGATAAGAAATCCGGCGAGGCCGAGAAAATCGTCCGCGGTAGAAACATGAAAATCAAACGCATGGGAGGGCGAGGTTAAAATCCAGTCTGCTATCAAATAGGAAAGGAGAATCGCAACAACTGAAGGCCAAAAGCCAGCACACCAGGAAGTGATGGCGATGGCTGCAAAGAAGAATACGTAACGGTGATGGTCTCCCAACAGAGGGGCGCTAATTGCCCTTATCACCCCGGTCAAGGCCACAACCGCGATCGCCATGCCATACAAGCCAATCGTGTGCAGAACCTTATGACGCAGGCGGAATTCCGTCCGAAGGTGGTTTGTCTTCTGGCGGATCGTCTGAATTGCAAGTTTGGTTCGAAAGGCCGTCATCTTATCGCAATAACAGGCGAGAATAAGGCACCCAGGCTTTTCACGCAACCCACCAACCAATTTTCAAACTTGAAAGCGAAGATCAGAAACCCCAATAAAATGACAGGTTCACTCCTCGCAAATCGCCGGTCCTGGACAGCAGTGAAGCGGGCCTAAATTCTCTCGAAATACCGCACCCGTTCCCAGTCGGTCACAGCGTTGTCAAATGCTTCCACTTCGCAACGGGCGGTGTGGACGTAGAAATTCACGACGGGATCACTGAACGCCTTGCGAGCAAACTGGCTGCCGTCAAGCAAGTCGGCGGCTTCGCGAAGCGATTTGGGCAGGGAAGGAAGTTTGGGATCGAGATAGGCATTGCCTTCGTAGAGTTCACCGCAGTCGAGATTCTCTTTTACGCCAGCGAGCCCGGCGGCGATCATCGCGGCGAAGGCCAGGTAAGGATTCGCATCCGCGCCGGGCATGCGGTTTTCCACGCGAAAGGAATTGCCTTCGCCTACGACGCGGAAGCCGACAGTGCGATTATCGTAAGCCCAAGCCATTTTGGTTGGAGCCCAACTGGCGGATTGGTAACGCTTATAGGAATTAATCGTGGGCGCGTAGAAATAGCTGAGTTCGGGCGAATACTTCATGAGCCCGCCGAGGAACTGACGGAAATATTTTGAGCCTTGCTGTTTTTTGGGATCCCAGAAAAGTGATTTTCCCTTTTGCCAGATGCTTTGATGGATGTGACAACTGCTGCCTACTTCGGCGGCGTCAAACTTGGACATGAAAGTGAGGGACTTGCCATTTTGGTCGGCGATTTCCTTCGCGCCTTGTTTGAAAACCATGTGGCGGTCGGCAACGGGTAAGGGCTCATCATAAATGAAATTTACTTCGTGCTGGCCTTTGCCCCATTCGCCTTTGGAGGATTCGACGGGAACTTCGGCGGCATCCATGAAATTACGCATCGCGCGGAAAATGGCTTCATCGCGGGCCGGTTGAAGTGTGTGATAGTCGATTCGATAATCGCTGGAAGGCGTCAGATTATGGTAATTGCTGGCAAAGGCTGCGGGATAGGTATTATTGAAGAGGAAGAACTCAAGTTCGCTGGCGATTTTGCAGACGAGACTCTTGGCCGCGAGCGCATCCAATTGACGCCGTAAAACCGAACGCGGGGTTTCCTCCACCAGCTTGCCGTCATGATGATGCAAGTCACAGATGACCATGGCTGCGCCTTGTTGCCACGGGAGGATGCGCAACGTGGAGAGATCAGGACGGATTTCAAAATCACCAAAGCCTTTTTCCCAATTGGCGAGCTTGAAGCCGCTCAATGGTTCCATCTCCATATTAAGAGTCAGCAAATAATTGCAGCCGTGCGTGCCACTTTTGAGCGCTTGATCCACGAAGTAGTGCGCGGTCATGCGCTTGCCGATCAGGCGGCCAAATACGTCGGGGAAAACCACGAGCACGGTATCAATTTCTTTCCGCGTGATCCTGGCTTTGAGTGATTGAATATTCATGGTGGATTGAGCTCGTCAATTACTCCGCAATGTAAATGTTCTTAAGTTCCGTGTAGCCCTCCAGCGCGGCCATGCCGAGGTCGCGGCCAAGGCCGCTTTGCTTGAACCCGCCGAAGGGCGCTTCCACGTGCACGCTGTTGTGACAATTGACGCTGACCACGCCGCTTTCAACGCGTTTGGAAACGCGCAAGGCCCGCTTAAGATCGTTCGTCCAAATTGACGCGCTCAGTCCGTAAGGCGAGGCGTTGACTTCAGAGAGCATGGTTTCTTCGTTATCGAATGGGCGGATGCAGACGACGGGGCCGAAAACCTCCTCCTGCCAGACACGGTCGGTGGTCTCGCAACCGAGCAGCACGGCGGGGTTGAGATAATAACCTTTGCGTGAGGGACGGTCGCCGCCACAGAGAATTTTGTGACGCGGAGTTTTGGCAGTTTGGAGAAAACCTTCCACAACTTCACGCTGCTGCCCGGAAACCATCGGGCCAATCTGCGTTTCTGGTTTGGCCGGATCATCGACGATTATTTTGCGCGTGGATTGCACGAATATTTCCACGAACTTTTCATAGACGGTACGTTCGACAAACATGCGACTGCGCGCGCAGCAATCCTGCCCGGTATTGGCGAAGACACTCATGGGCGAACTCGTCGCGGCTTTTTCCAGGTCGGCGTCGGCGAAGACAATATTGGGAGATTTGCCGCCGAGTTCGAGCGAGACGCGTTTGATGTCGCGACCGGCCAATTGCATGATGTGAGAACCGACCGAAGTGGAACCGGTGAAGGAAATTTTGCGAACGAGCGGATGTTTCACGAGCGCATCCCCCATCTGTTGCCCCGAGCCGGACAACACTTGCAGTGCGCCGTCGGGAAGGCCGGCTTGCGCGGCCAGTTCGCCCAGTCGCAACGCCGTGAGCGGAGATTGGCTGGCGGGTTTGAGAATGACGCAATTGCCGGCGGCCAATGCGGGAGCAACTTTCCACGTCGCGATGGGAAAGGGGAAGTTCCACGGCACAATCGCCACCACAACGCCCATTGGTTGGCGCAAGGTAAAGTCGAATCCGCCGCGCGATACGGGAATGGTTTGCCCGTAAAATTTGGAAATTGCCCCAGCGTAATATTCAAAGGTGCGCGCGCCCATGGCAATTTCATCGCGGGCGTCGGAAATGGGTTTGCCAATCGAGAGGCTTTCGAGTTGGGACAATTCCTCGGCGTGCTCGCGCAATGCTTTGGCAATGGCAAACAGGACATCCGCCCGTTTGCCGGGAGCGTAATCGCGCCAGATATTCTCAAAAGTTTTCTGTGCGCCGGTCACGGCAGTGTCCACGTCGCGTTCGCTCGCGGAGGCGACTTCGCACAGAGCTTCTTCCGTGGCGGGGTTGATGACTGGAATGGGCTTTCGATCCGAAGTGCCGGAAGAATTGCCGTTGATGAAAAGTTTGGTGGGGAATTGCATGAATTAAAATGCGAGTTGATACAGGTGACGCAGGTCGTCCCGGGTTACGGGGACCGGATTGGTTTGATGACAGGAATCGGCAAAGGCCTGGTTGCTCATGGGGTCGAGTTGCGATTCTTTCACGCCATACGCGCGCAAACCGGGCGCGAGTCCGATTTCGGAAAGCAGGTTGCGGATATGTTTGATGGTGGCTGCATCGGTGGGATCATCCAAACCGAGCGCGATGCCGACGCGACGATAAAGGCCGGGCTTGCGGGCGGCATTAAATTCCATGACGAACGGAGTGCAGAGGGCATTGGCGGTGCCGTGATGCAGTCCACAGAAAGTGGAAAGCGGATGGGCCAGCGAATGAATGGCTCCCAAATCTTTTTGGAAAGCAACTGCGCCCATCATGGCGGCGACCTGCATTTTTCCGCGTGCATCGAGGTCGTTGCCGTCCTTTACCACGCGCACGAGCGATTGATTGATGAGATTGATTCCTTCCAACGCGATGCCATCGCACATCGGATGAAACACCGGCGAGGTGAATGATTCGATGCAGTGAACCAAGGCATCCGCGCCGGTGGCGGCGGTCAGCTTGGGCGGCAAGCCGCGCGTGAGTTCAGGGTCGAGAATGACGAGGCTGGCAAGCAGCGAGGGATGAAAGATGACTTGTTTGCGACCATCCTTGATAATGACGGAACTGCGACCGACTTCACTGCCGGTGCCCGCCGTGGTGGGAATGGTTATACAGGGAACGAGGTTGCTCCAATCAGCTTCAAATTCAAAAGGGAGCAGGGGGCGGTCCGGTCGTTTGATGCAGATGCGAATCACCTTACCCACGTCCAAGGCGCTGCCACCGCCGAAAGCGATGACGGAATCACATTGATTGTCCAGATAAGCCTTGGTGGCGGCTTCGACATCTTCGATGGTGGGATTGGGATGGACGCCGGAAAAGACCGGCCATTTTTTGGCTGATAGTTTTTCCAAGGACTTGAAAGCATCAGTCGAAACCAGCCCAGGGTCAGTGACGATTAATGGTTTTCGCAAACCAAGCGTAGTTAGTTGCTGCGGCAATTCCTGCAATGTGCCGGCACCGAAGCGAACTTTCGTGGGAAATGAAAATGTTGAGATCATGAGTGGTTTTGAATTTCAAATCTGAAGGAGGGCAATGGTCTGCCGCGATACTTCCAGCAGAGGCCAAGGGGACTTCGTGCGTGAAATGTTTGATATTTGCCCATGGTTGGTCAACGACATCAACCCTTTATGATTCCGCGCCAACGTAGCACGGTCTGCCGTATTTTCCACTGGCTTTCGTTTTTAGCATGCCGCAAGCTGCATTATCGGCGACCAGAATTAGAATGCACTTGTTTAACAAGATCGGACTCGACCTTTATTTCACCCGCGAATATCTGAAAGCGGGTGTGCTGGTTTCGCTGCT
>JAQGPC010000031.1 GCA_028293285.1 Pedosphaera sp. | reverse complement strand
GGCCAGGCGTTCACCACCAGCTACACCATGAATAACGTAGCCACCGCCCCGACCTGCCTGATCAACAGCACGAACCACGTGCTGCCGTAAGGCCAGGGGTTCAACAAAGTTTGCCAGGCTTGGGATTCACTTCCCAAGCCTTTTGGCTTGTGCCTCGACAAACGAGATAAATGTGGCATGAAGGTCTGAATTTTTGTTGTTTCAAACAGAACCTCAAAAATGGTACAGCTTAGGTAGTTAAGACAAACATGAACGGAATATTAGAAATCAAAGATTTGCGCGTGGAATATCCCAGCCGGGGAATCGGTGAACCCGTCAAACTTGCCTTGAAGGGTTTGAATCTCAGCGTGCGTGAAGGCGAGGTCTTCGGATTTCTGGGGCCCAATGGCGCGGGAAAAACCACGACCATGAATGTGCTGCTTGGTTTTGTGAACGCCACCAGTGGAGCAGCCTATTTGTTTGGCGTTGATGTAAAGGAACCCATTGCCAGGCAAAGGATCGGCTATTTACCCGAGTTAACGTATTATTACAAATTTTTGACGGCCGAGGAATTATTGCGCTTTTATGCCCGCATCTTTGGGATACCGCGCGGGGAAACGGAGAGACGGATTGATAATCTTCTGAAGTTGGTAGAACTGGAGCATGCCCGTAAACGTCCCATCAAGACTTATTCAAAAGGGATGCAGCAACGGGTGGGGTTAGCCCAGGCGCTCATAAATAATCCCGATCTGCTGATTTTGGATGAACCAACCAGCGGATTGGATCCAATTGGGCGGATGAAGGTCCGTGAAATTATCCAACGGCTTAAGAATGAGGGGAAGACGATTTTCTTCTCTTCGCACGAACTGGGTGAGGTGGAAACAGTTTGTGACCGCGTGGGAATTCTTTATCAAGGCGAATTGAAGGTGGAAGGGCGGGTAAGCGATTTGATTCAAAAATATCAAACCAACCTGGAGCAGATCTTCCTCCAGATCATCGGGTATGCGCAACCTGTAAACTCATGAATGCTGTTTTTGCACTGTCAAATGTTGTCATCAAAGAGCTGTACCGACGCAAGGACTTTTACGTTCTCTTTATCCTGACCGTTCTCATCACGTTGGTAATGGCTTCGGCGAGTCTTTTCAATGACGATAAAATCGTCCGTTACCTGAAGGAGATTTGCTTGCTGCTGATCTGGATTTCGGCACTGGCAATGGCTCTTGGCACCGCCTCCAGGCAGATTCCAGCAGAGCGGGAAAATCGGACCATATTTCCATTGCTCGCAAAACCGGTAACTCGGTGGCATGTCGTATTGGGAAAATTCCTGGGCTGTTGGCTGGCTTGTGGTCTGGCCCTGGTAGTCTTTTATGTATTTCTCGGATTGGTCAGCGCTTCGCGGGAGCATACATGGCCGGTCTTGAATTATTTCCAAGCTTTCTGGTTACAATGGATTTTTCTGGCCGTGGTGATTGCCATCGTATTGTGGGGGTCTATTATTTTTGCCGCCCCTTCATCGAATGCAACCATCTGCCTAGTATTCGTGCTGGGTATATTGATTGTGGGGCGGTACCTGAACCAGATAGCGCTGCAACAGTCGGAACCAATGAGGTCGATCATCTATGGTATTTATTTTATCATTCCACACCTGGAGTTCTTTGATGTTCGTGATCTGGTAGTACATGATAGAGGCTTGGTGGGATGGGGGGCCTGCGTTCTGGTTACATTGTATGGGGCCGCCTATACGCTGTTCTTTCTTTTTGCCACCTGGCTAAGTTTTCGACGGAAAGCTTTGAATTGAATGAAGCTGCCTGCTCCATCTTTAATCTTGCTGCTGTTGCTGACCATCTGCTTCAGCCTGGCAACCTATTTGCAACCCCAAACGATGAAGTGGGGGGAACGGGCGCAGGCAGATAGCATGATGAAGGCGTTGCTGGGGGATGGTCGGCGAATCTTTGCCAACCACTTTTTTGTAAAGGCGGATATTTATTTTCATAGCGGTTACTACCCGTCCATTTTTGACCAGGGTCACCGGGAGGAGTCGCATTCCCGACATATGGTGGAAGGCCATGATGATCATGATGAAGAGGAACATGAAAAGGCAATGGATATAGGGCAGCCAAAAGATTGGATTGATCGTTTTGGCCGCCAATTTTATTCATCAAGCCATTCCCATCTCGACAAGCCCGGCCAGGCGCGCGAAATACTGCCATGGTTAAAACTCTCAGCAGAGTTGGATCCACAACGGGTGGATACCTATACGGTAGCTGCCTATTGGCTACGCTCGAAACTGGGAAAGCCAGCCGAGGCGGAAGATTTTCTGCGCGAAGGCTTGCGGGCCAATCCCAATAGTTATGAAATACTTTACGAGTTGGGACTATTATACTACGAAAACCATCATGATCTGGTGCGCTCAGTTAATCTGTGGGAACTGGCTCTGCGCCGTTGGAACGACCAGGATAAAGCCGGAAAAAAACCGCTTGAAATCAGTTACAACGAAATTACAACGCGCCTCGCACAAGTAGAGGAAGAGCAGGGGAATTTGAGGCAGGCGCTTTACTACAGGGAGCTTGAGAAAAAGGCTTCGCCGATCCCTGACGCCGTTCAGAAGCAAATAGATGAACTCAAGCAAAGGCTGGCTTCGAAAACCGTATCTCAATCATTGAAGTAAGGATTTATTTAGAAGTTCCGCGGCAAGGTTTCGCTCCATTTGTCGATCTTGGCAGCAATTGGGCTTTGTCTTCCCGAGTAAATTTGTTTAATTAAGAGGTATGAGAATCCGGTCCGGACAGATTAATCGCGCTACCAAAGAAACGCGCATAGCCATTAAATTGAAGGTGGATGGGAGTGGAAAGTCTTCCATTCACACAGGAATTCCTTTTTTCGATCACATGTTAACGCTTTTTGCCAAGCATGCGGTGGTGGACCTAAGATTGGATTGCGCGGGCGACTTGGAGGTGGATGCACACCACACGGTGGAGGATTGTGGCATAGCCTTAGGCCAGGCATTTGTGCAGGCTTTGGGGGATAAAAAGGGCATTCGCCGCTATGGGGCTGGTTTCGATGCGCGAAACCCCTTTACAGCAGAGGCATACGTGCCGATGGATGAATGCCTGGCGCGATGCGTTATTGATTTCAGCGGACGTCCCTATCTGGTCTGGCGCGGATTAAACCAATTTGCTCAGAAAAAAGTCACGTCAGCAGATAAAAGCCAGGATATGTCGAGTGCCTTTCGGTTTGGATTGGCCCGGGAATTCTTTCAAGGCTTTGCTAACGAGGCACGTTGCAATCTCCATTTGGAGTTATTATATGGAGATGAACCACATCATATTGTGGAAGCATTATTCAAGGCATTTGCCAAGGCGGTAGATGTTGCTTGCCAACGAGATCCGAGAATTGCCGGACAGGTTCCCAGCACGAAGGGGAAACTATAGTTTTGTTGAATAGATATTTCATTTTGCCCGTCGAACCCGATGAAGATTGAAAGTGACCATTCTTCCGCCAGTGATGAGCAACTGGTTGCAGCAGCCAAGAAAGGTGAAATGGCTGCCTTTGAAGAGTTGGTCGCGCGGCATCGGGACAAGATATACGCGCGTGCGTTCAGCATGATGCGGAATGAAGAAGAGGCCGTTGATCTTTGTCAGGAAGCATGGGTAAAAAGCTGGCAGCGGTTGGTTCAGTTTCAGGGTGAATCGAGTTTTGGAACCTGGATCACGCGGATCGTAATCAACCTTTGCCTGGACCAGTTGCGGAAACGGAAGCGGCAGCGGACTGAGTCGATTGAGGAAATGAGCGAAGAATCGGGCGGGGTGGAGCGGCAAATGCCGGTAGTGACGGTAAACCCGACCGAACGGCTGGAGCGGGGTGAATTGCGAAAGCGAATTGATGCCGCACTCAACCAACTCTCGCACGAGCACCGCACCGTGATGATTCTGCACGAGTTCGAAGAGATGGAATATAAAGAAATTGCAAAGACGATGGGATGTTCGATTGGCACGGTGATGTCACGATTGTTTTATGCCCGCCGGAAAATGGCGGCGTTGCTGGCAAATTTAAAAACCGAAGAGTTAAAATGATTAACCACGATTCTCAACTGAAGTTACAGGCTTACCTTGATGGCGAGTTGTCCGCCAAAGAGACCGCCGAAGTGCAGAATTGGATTGCTACGGATCAGGATGCCCAATTGCTGCTGGCCGAGTTGCAAAATACCAATGCTGCGCTCGTGGGATTTGAGGCGGAGATTAAACTGCCCGAAACGCGCGAATTCTTCTGGTCCAAGATCCAGCGTGAAATCGAGAGTCAGGAGAAAGCGTCCGCCCGAGTTTCCGCCCGCCCGTTTTCACTTGGCGCATGGCTCCAAAGACATTTGGTCCCGGTCAGCGGAACGGCAATGGCCATTCTGGTGCTTTTGCTGGTCGTTCAAGTGGCACCATCGAAAAATCAGGTCGGTGAGATGGAACTCTCCTCCGGCGATGTCGGGGCGGTTACTTTTCGTAACGAGAGCGAGAAAATGACTTTGGTCTGGTTCTACGACAAGGCAGATTCAGGGTTTACGGAATCTGATTCTCTTGCTAGTCTTGACCAGGAATGAAAAGGTGTCGTATTACTCACAAAATTTACAAATTAGGTCTGCTGGTTTTATTAGGTTGCTTTAGTGGCGGATTGATCCATGCGGAGGATCTTCACATTAAGTGCATAGTCGTTTGGGCCACCAATGATGAGACTTCCAAATACAAGGAAATCAGTCCGGAATTGGAAAAGAAGCTGCTGGTGGCTCCCTATAAGTGGAAGCATTACTACGAAGTTCATAAAACCAACACGGTTTTAGCGCCGAAGCAGACCAAGAAGTTAAAAATGAGTGAGCATTGCCTTCTGGAAGCGACAAATCCCAATGACGGTCGCATCCAAGTCAATCTTGTTGGTGAGGGAAAGCCGGTTTCCAAGAACGTTGAACCCTTGAAGGTTGGCCAGACGGTTGCGTTTTCCGGTGATGCCAAGAACGATGCCGGATGGTTTGTAATGATTCATCGGTATGACCCCAAAGCCAAGCAGGATTCCAAAGGGGAGAATGGCAAAGACGTGAAGAGCGACGCTGATGTGAAGGCGGAACACGCGAAATAATCGAAACAGCTTCTGCAAATTAAAATGCCCTGCACATCTATCATGTGCAGGGCATTTTGCTTGTCAGATTAAGCGGTTTATCAGGTCAGCTCTTCATTGTTGGCTACGTTGACGATCTTAAATAACTCGGCATGTAGTGCGGGATCAGCACGGAAGGAAAGCTTGCCAAAATAACGCTTCTCCATCTCGATGAGATGCTTCTCATCCTCATTGCGCAAACGATCCAGGACGCTCGGATGGACTACGATGCGCAACTGAAAGTCTGATTCATCGCGGGAACGCTTTTTCAGTATTTCGCTCAGTTTGCGCTGGATCTCCACACTCATGGTCAGCGCGCTCTTCACCTTGCCGCGGCCTTTGCAATACGGACATTCATCGTAAACCGCTGCATGCACACTTTCCGAATGGCGTTGGCGGGTCATTTCCATCAAGCCAAGCTGAGAAATAGGCAGAATATGCGTCTTGGCCTTATCCCGACGCAAACCATCCTTCATCCGTTGATAGACGGACTGCTGGTCGCGGCGCGATTTCATATCAATGAAGTCGAGCACAATAAGACCGCCCATGTTACGGAGCCGAAGTTGACGGGAGATTTCTTCGGCCGCCTCAAGATTGACCTTGAGGATGGCAGTTTCTTGATCCTTGCCGCCCTTATGTCGGCCGGTATTCACGTCAATGGCAACAAGGGCCTCGGTTTCATCCACCACGATATAACCACCGCTCTTGAGCGGAACCTGGCGGGAAAAAGCATTTTCCAACTGCCGGGAGATGTTGAAGCGATCAAACACCGCCTGGGAATCAGTATATAACCTGACTTTGCTGGCAGAACGCTTGGAGATTTTGGAAATCATCTCGCGCATGCGATCGTACGCCTTCGGGCTGTCCACCACGATGCGTTCGACATCTTCAGTAAGGAAATCGCGCACGGTGCGTTCGATCAGGTCTGGTTCCTGGAAAACACAGGTGGCGGAAGGCTGGCTCTTGATCTTGTCCTGGATTTGCTTCCATTCCTCCAGCAACAAGGCGAGGTCGCGAACAAAGTAACGAGCTTGCTGGCCTTCGCCGACAGTGCGCATAATCACGCCCATGCCATCGGGAATGGTAAGACTGCGCAGGATGGTTTTGAGGCGCTGGCGTTCTTGCTGATTTTCGATCTTGCGGGAAATACCGCTCTGATCCGAGTTAGGCAAGAGAACCAGATAACGACCCGGCAACACCAGATTGGTCGTTACGCGAGGGCCCTTGGTCCCGATGGGTCCCTTGGTGACTTGCACGATGATGTCACTGCCCGGAGGATAGAGACGCGGGATGTCCTTTTGCGTGATGCGTGGCTTGTCACGTTTTTTAGTTTCCCGTTCAACGAGTTCAACGCCGCTGTCAAAATTGCTGGGAACAATATCCCAATAGTGGAGGAAAGCGTTTTTCTCAAAGCCGATATCCACGAAGGCAGCTTTCAACCCATCTTCCAAATTGCGAACCTTGCCTTTGAAAATACTTCCTACCAGACGTTCCTCGGTGGTTCGTTCAATGGTGAATTCCTCGAGTTTACCTTCTTCCAGGACGGCAACGCGGGTTTCCAATGATTCCGCGTTGATGATAACTTCCTTATGCGTTTTCTTGACCGGCTTGATCAAACGCTGGACTTTTTTGATGACCGTGGAAGCAGCGGCCCTGATGGTTTCAACAATGCCTTGAGGACGCTGTTGAACCGGAACCGGTTCAAAAGGCTTTTCCTCGTGAACTTCAGCGGGAGTTTCCAGATTGGGTTCGCGGAAGGCCCCGGGCTTGGCAGCTTCCTTGGTGTCATCGGCAGCGGCTGGCGCTCCTTCGGCGGGTAATCCAGCCGCAAGATTTTCAGCGCGCTCGATTTCGTTGGCATGACGCGAACGATCATAGACCTTGTCCTGCGCGGCGGCATCTCCCAAAACTTCGGCGCGGGCTTCGAGCGCGTCGCGGTCTGGTCGGTTCGGATTGGGATTCAACCCGCTGCTCGGACGGAAGCGCATGCCGCCGCGTCGTCGCCGGGAAAAATTTCTATCACTCATACCTAATAAGCCTTTCGATATATATACACGTTTTGCAACAAGCCCATGGCGATTAACGAGCCCAACACTGAGGACCCGCCATAACTAAGTAGCGGCAGTGGGACGCCCGTCACAGGCATGATGCGGATGTTCATTCCGATGTTAATGAAGACATGGCTGAAAATGAGCGTGATGACGCCCACAGCCAGGAGTTTACCCAGGCGATCGCGCGCCTGCCCCGCAATTCTGATCCCTGTGAACAGAATTACGGAATAAAGCGTGAGAACAACCACGCTCCCGAAAAATCCTTTTTCCTCGGCGATGACGGAGAAAATAAAATCATTATGTTTGCCGGCTGAGGGCAGGAAACCCAGGGCGTTTTGCTGTCCCTGTCGCCAGCCTTTGCCGGTGAGTCCACCGGAGCCGACGGCAATCAGCGCCTGCCGGACGTTATGCGAATCGTTAAATTGTTGTTCGCGGAGTTTCTGCCGTTCTGCCTGGGAAGCGCCTGAGCCGAAGTAGTCGGCATAATCCCGGCCAAAGTAAACCAGCAACCGTTTCTTCTGATAATCCTGCATGGGAATGCGCCACTTCGGCGGCGCGTAAAGGACATCGGCGACGAAGATCATGGCCAGAACTCCGGCAATCCCGACGAACTGCAGAATATACCGTCGGGGAGTTCCAGCGGCGTAAAGCATGACCAATCCCGTCGGCAGCAATACCAAAGCCGAACCGAGATCCGGCTCCTTCATAATTAACAAAAACGGCAATACGATGAGGCCAATTGATTTCCAAAAAACGTGCAACTGGCGCAGTTCATCCACCGGACGGCTTAGGAAATGGGCTTGGGCAAGAATAAAGGCCAGCTTGGCAAATTCTGAAGGTTGAAATTGGAACCCCGCCAATTCAATCCAACGACGGGCGCCATAACGCATTGAGCCAACATGTGGAATGATGACGGCTATGAGAGTAATAATGGTGAGCCAATAAGCTACAAACGCCCAGCGGGTGAGGGTATGGTAATCTACAATACAAACCACGCCGGCGGTTCCAATGCCCAGCGCAAACCAGACGATTTGCCGGAAGTAACTTTGCTTGTACCAGGCAACGCTGCCCGCCGATTCACTGTTCATCGTTGCGCTATAAACAAATGCCACGCTGATGAGCATGAGCAGCAATATGGCAACCATCTGTACTCCATCTATTCTGGACTGGCGCTCTTGATATAAGCTGGTGACCATTGCGGTTATCGTATTTGGGCCAAAGCTCCCGGTTTGGGCGCGTTCTTTTTCTGCTGCTCCCGTTGTTGCAGCGCCAGGTAAACTTTATGAGCGATGGGGCTGCAGGTGCCGCCGCCCGAGGCGCCGCCTTCCACCGTGGCAACCACCACGTAGCGAGGGAGTTCGCCGGGATTAACCTGGGCATAGGAAACAAACCAGGTTTGTTGGATGCTTTTGTCAACGTGACCATTTTTTTCGACCTGTGCAGTTCCGGTTTTTCCGCCGATGCGCCATCCGGGAACGGCTGCGGCATGTCCGGTTCCCTCGGCCGATTCGACATCTGCCAGCATGGCGTTTTGCACTATCCGCAGACTGCGCTGGCTCACCCCCAGATTGTCGCGCACCCGGCCCTCAGGAAATACTTTGGCTTCGCCAATCCCATCCACCGGTTCCAAACGCGCCACCAACCGCGGATAAAGGACTTTGCCGCCGTTGGCAACGGCTGCGGTCATCACCGCCATTTGCAAGGGAGTGACGTCGATTTTACCCTGACCAATGCTCAAATTCGCAGTATCGCCATCGCGCCAGGAGGAATAAGTAATATCCTTGACGGGAAAATTCCCCCGGGCTTCCTGGCCGGGAATAAGGCCGGTCTTTTCGCCCAGATGGAGACGCTGACCCAAAGCAATTATTTTTGGCAATACTCCGGGCTTAAGACCTTGAACGATGAAATAAGGATTTGATGATTTAGCGAGGGCCCGGTTGAAATCAAACGGGCCAGCTCCGGCCGTATCGTTCATTTTGTGTTTGCCTACTAGGTAATAGCCGTCACTCATGTAAATCTCATTCGGATTAAGAACCCCTTGTTCCAGGGCGGCCAGACCGACAACGATTTTGAAAATCGATCCGGGATGATAATTCATCTGCATGGCATGATTGGATTGGGTTCTTAAAACCTCGTTATCATGCCAGCGCGTCATTGCATTTTCCCAGACAGTAGGCTCCGGTCGATGAATGAAATGGTTGGGATTGTAAGTAGGCGCGGAAGCCATGGCCAAAATATCTCCGTTATTCGCGTCCATCACAACAACGGCTCCCCGGGTATCTGCCATGGCCGCCTGTAGAGCTGATTCGGCGGCCTTTTGAATTTCCAGATCAATGGTCAGCACTACATTCTGGCCAGGTTCTGATGGCGACCAAACGGTTTCGTTCTGGCGGTAACCGAGGTTATTGACGAGCACCGATTTTGATCCGGCTGTGCCATGCAATTCCTTATTGAAAAGCCCTTCGATTCCAGCCAAACCGATATAGTCAATCAGACGATGATTGTAATTCTCAGTTTCGTCATCAGTGTTTTCATTATTTTTAATCAGATAGCCAAGGAGATGGGCCGCCACCGTATTGTTGGGATAATAACGAAGTGATTGAACGTCCAGATCCAACCCGGGAGTGTACATGGACTGTTCTTCGAAGCGCGCCACATTGGTCGAATTCAGGTTTGCCAGGATGGGCAGGGGAAGCGCCCGTTCACGTTCATACCGGCGTTGGAAATTGGTTCGTTCGAGAATAATGGGATGCTGCAAACGCACGCTGAGTTCAGCCACGATATTGCTGCTGACTTCGTAACGCGAGCGTTGCATCAACTCAGTTATGGTTTTTTCCGGCAAGGCAAACTGTTTCTTTTCCTTGGCGGTCAGCGAGCGATTGAGCTTCTTTTCCTGCTCCTTGACCTGTTGCGCCAGGCCTTTCTTGACCCGGGTTATATTGGTGCGATATACCGCCTGGAAATTTCTACTCAAATCTTCCAGGTATAAGTCAATATTGTAACTCGGCCGGTTTTCCGCCAAAGACCTGCCTTCCCGATCCAGGATTTTTCCACGGACAGCCGGAACCCGTACTGTGCGAATGGATTGGATTTCCAGCTTTTCCTGATAATACTTCACCGAGACCACTTGAATCCACCATAACCCGCAGAGCAGTATCAGGACGCCAGCCAAAACCATTACCGCCATAAAGCGCAGTTGCGGGTCGTCTTTTTTCAGTTGGTCAAAAATCAGCATGGTTATTTGCGGCTCCGCCGTATTTCCCGGTCGGGCCGGAAGCTGGTCTCAGAAATGGGACGATAACTAAGAGCATGATTAAGACCATCGAACAGCCGGAAACATACCGGTGTCAGGAGGCCTCCGCCGAGAGTCATCACCAGCCATTGCCAAAGGGTGCCCCAACCAAGAATTGGAGCCTGACGGGTACTTAAAAGTAATAAAATAGTCAGGGCAGGCGTCACGGCACTGGCTCCGAAACCTAAAACAAGCTGAGCGAAGCGTTGCTCCCTTAAAATCAATCCACGTCGTGCGTAAATCAAGATGCCCACCAAAAGAAGAGGCAATACACTTATGCCCAAGGGATTGGCGGAAAGAGAGTCAAACCAGAAGCCTCCCAATAACGCCAGCACAATCACCATTGCAAATCCAGAACTTAAACTGGCGTAAACCATCAAGGCAGGGAGCAGATCAATCTGCGCGCCCAGCAGATTCCGGATGCCGCCAAAGGCAGCTTCCAGAAAAACCGCGATAAAGGCGGTCAGCAGGATAAGAATGGGGTTTATCCAGTTCATGGCGTTAATACCCACACCTGCTCCAGCGTGTTCAAATTGGCACCCAGTTTTACCCGTGCTTCGGTATATAAACCGAACTCCACCGGACGGGAATCCTCCGCGACCTGGCCGACCGGAAGATCCTTGGGAAAAATCCCTCCAATACCGCTGGTTACTACCGATTGGCCGGGTTTCAAACTGCTGTTGCTGGAAAGAAAAGTCAGTCTCAGCAAGGTATGATCCAAAGGACTGGCCGCACCCGAAATAACGCCGGTCTCACGCGTTTTTTCAATCATGACAGCCACTTTGCAATTTGGGTTTCCCACGAGTGCCACCTGCGAACTCGCCAGTCGGACGCTGATAATTTTGCCAATCAGGCCGTTGGTCGTCATCACCGCCATATCCGGTTTCATGCCATCCCGGCTGCCGAGGTCAATTTCGATGGTTTGCCACCAATTGGCGGGATCGCGCAGGAGGACGCTAGCCGGCTTGAGCTTCCACGGTTTTTGTTTCTGCCAACCAGTCTGCCATCCGATCTGCTGCCGCAAACGGTCGTTCTCTTTCATAAGGGCGTCAGCTTGCAATGAACGAATTTGCAGTTGCTGGTTGGTCTGACGCAACTCGTCGTTTTGTCGGATTAATTCACTTCGTGGAAGAATAAGATCACCTGCCTTGTCAGCCACCTGATGGGAGGTTTTGGCCAGCCCGAAGAGGGGCAGGAAGAGACTTCCGATGGCCAGCTTGATTTGATTTGCCGTGTGATTTGGCAAATTTAAAACAACCAGTGTCAGCAGTCCTGCGAGCCCTATGGCTATATAATGCGGCCTTTTAAACATTCTTCACCCGACCAGTCTTCGGGCGAACGCATTGCGCTATCAGAGCTTGGAATTAGCCGAAACCTGCTTAAGAAATTGGAGTTCCTGCAACACCCGGCCCGTGCCCTCGGCCACGGCGCTGAGGGGATCATCTGCAATATGCACCGGCAATCCGGTTTCTTCTGCAACCAAACGATCAATTCCCCGCAACAGTGCGCCACCACCGGCCATTACCAGGCCGCGATCCACCAGGTCGGAGGATAGTTCGGGTGGGCAGCGTTCGAGGGTTATACGGATGGACTCCAAAATACTTGAAAGGGGCTCCTGCAAAGCTTCGCGAATTTCTTCTGAGCGAATGGTCAGGGTTTTCGGCAACCCTGCGCTCAAATCGCGCCCTTTGACTTCCATGGTCAATTCCTGCTCCAGCGGAAAGGCAGATCCAATCCGGATCTTGATTTCTTCCGCGGTGCGTTCGCCTATCATTAAGTTATAGGCTCGTTTCATGTGCGCAACGATCGTTTCGTCAAATTCGTCCCCGCCCACCCGCAGGCTGCGGCTGAAGACGATGCCGGCCAGGGAGATGATTGCGATTTCGCAAGTGCCCCCGCCAATATCAACGATCATATTGCCCGCAGGCTCATGCACCGGCAATCCCACGCCAATGGCGGATGCCATGGGCTGTTCGATGAGATATACTTCCCGTGCGCCGGCATGAGTTGCGGAATCTTTGACGGCCCGCTTTTCCACTTCAGTGATGCCAGAGGGAACGGCTACTACAACTCTCGGAGCGATTAGTTTGCGATGATGTACTTTCTGAATGAAGTGGCGCAGCATGGCTTCGGTAATTTCGAAGTCGGCTATGACGCCATCTTTCATGGGCCGTATGGCCACTATATTCCCAGGGGTCCGGCCCAACATCCTCTTGGCTTCATCGCCGACAGCCAGAACGTTGGTGGTACCCGCTTGGATCGCTACGACTGATGGTTCGCGTAAGACAATCCCTCGATCACGTACATAAACGAGGGAATTTGCGGTCCCTAAGTCTATTCCAATGTCGTTGGAAAACAGGCTTTTAAATTGCGCTAACATGAATCTTTACCTAACAAGCCGTCAAAATAAGAAACCATTACCCTTGTGGTCAAGATTATAAGCGCAGGGTAATGGGAGGAGGTGATTCAAGCTGTAAGTGTCTGCTATTCAGCTGATTGCTTCATTTAAAGCACAGTATTTTGATCCAAAAGGCATTTAATCGCAAAATTAATCCAGAATCTTCCTACATTGCACATAATGAAGGAATTAGCTAAGAAAACAGGCTGTTTTAAAATAAAAAACCCCCGAGTCCTTGGTCCGGGGGGGAAAATTTAGGGTGCGGAAAATGTATATCAGGTGTTGACCTTGATGATTATGGGGT
Organism: Pedosphaera sp.; assembly: GCA_028293285.1. Taxonomy (GTDB): domain Bacteria; phylum Verrucomicrobiota; class Verrucomicrobiia; order Limisphaerales; family Pedosphaeraceae; genus Pedosphaera. The sequence continues at coordinate 812 of JAQGPC010000031.1, read as the reverse complement.
AACTACCCCAGTTTTTGATTCTTCTAATGAGACTTCGGTTAAAATGCCGGTACTTTTCTAGTTCGTGGCTTGTTACTTGGCTGAGATGAACTTTTTTTCGAAGGTCGGTCTTCGCTGCTCAGATTGCTTTGGTAGGGTTCTGAATGAGTGGCGTGGGCATCCCAGTTATTTGAATATTCCTTAGCGAGTGAGGCGTCACGAATCACGAGCAGGTTCTCCGCGTTATGTTCCTCTGCGGACTTTGTAAAATTGAACGAGCCAGTCAATATTATACCCTTATCAATGATCATGATTTTGTTGTGAGCAATCGCATGATTATCATCAATCAATGTTGGAATGCCTGAGTTCCGCAAAAAGTCAGCTTCGGAATATTTTTCGGTGCGTTGGCTTTTGTCGAGGATGACCTGCACTTTGACACCACGGCGAGAAGCATCCACTAATGCTTTGGCAATGGGCGCACTGGTGAAGGAGTAAGCTTGGACGAACACGCTATTGGTCGCCCGGTCTAAATTTTCGACCACGGCTTCGGTACATCCGCCATTCGGTGAAAAATAAACCTGCACACCCTCCGGTTGCGACCATTGCTTTGTACAAGAAGCAAATAGCAATGCGGTTAAAAGCCATACTCCCCCAAGACATTTCATGCTGCAATAAGAGCCCCTCCCAGTAGGTCCTTGAACACGCCCAGGTTCTGCTTGAGGTTGGGCTATGGGATTAATTGTTAAAGATGATAAATGGCGCATTCCCGATGAACTGTGGGCGGCGATGGAGCCTTTGTTGCCTGCGCGCAAAGCCCACCCCCTGGGCTGCCA
>JAQGPC010000023.1 GCA_028293285.1 Pedosphaera sp. | reverse complement strand
ATCGAGTTCGAGCCGGGTTTCTTTTTTGGTGATCGCTGGCATATATTCCAGACCATGACCACCCAAATAAATTCACCAAAAAATGCAAGCTCAAAGCTCATCGTAATGATTCGGGTGGGTAGGCTGAAGACTCACGTCTTCAGCTACGGGATAGCGATGCATTTTTCAAATGTGCTGGACAAAGGGATTCCGGAATTACAAAGTCCGAAATATGCCGCGCTTCAAACAAATTTTCTTGGGGTTTTTTCTGTTGCTGAATGTGCTCACGCTTAATGCGGTGGAGCGGCCTAATATTCTGGTGATCTTGGCGGATGATTTGGGCTGGTCGGACCTGGGTTGTTACGGCGGGGAAATCAAGACGCCGAATCTAGACGCGTTGGCGAAAGGTGGGCTTAGGTTCACGCAGTTTTATAATTCGGCGCGGTGCTGTCCTTCGCGGGCGTCGTTGCTGACGGGGTTACATCCGCATCAGGCAGGTGTGCCGGACATGAACGGGCCTTTAAACAAATCGTGCGTTACGATTCCCGAAGTGCTGAAACCGGCGGGCTACCGCTGCTACATGGTGGGCAAATGGCACCTGGGTCACGGCGTGGGGCCGATCGCGCGCGGGTTCGAAGAATTTTATGGAATGTTGGACGGCTTCAATAGTTGCTGGCAGGAATCACCTTATTACAGCCGCCTGCCAGCAGCTCACGCGAAACGGGAGTATGCGCCGGGGAAGTTTTATTCGACGGATGTTTTTGCGGATTATGCGCTGGATTTTATTGATGATGCGGGGAAAACGCCGGGGAAGCCGTGGTTCATGTATCTGGCATTCAATGCACCGCATTTTCCGCTGCATGCTTATCCAGAAGACATTGCCAAGTATGAACAGGCTTATGCGCAAGGGTGGGACAAAATTCGCGAGCAACGGCTGGTTCGCCAAAAGGAATTGGGATTGGTTTCGAAAAATTTGACGCTGACTCCGCGCAGTGATATTCCGGCAAACCGTTTTAATACGCAGACGGGTTGGGCGGACAAGACGAATCCGGCTTGGGGCTCATTGCCGGAAGATCGGCGCAAAGATTTGGCGCGGCGGATGGCGGTTTATGCGGCAATGGTAGATCGGCTGGACCAGGCAGTGGGCCGAGTAGTTGGGCATTTGAAGGAAACGAGCCAGATCAAAAACACGTTAATTGTATTTCTTAGCGATAATGGGGCGTGCGCGGAGTGGGATCCGTATGGTTTTGACGTGAGTTCCAGCGCGATAAATATTTTGCATCAGGGAGAAAATCTGAAAACGGTAGGCGGGCCGGAAAGCTACATTAGTTATGGGAGTGGTTGGGCCAATGCCTGCAATTCGCCGTGGCGGCTGTACAAACACTATGGTCATGAAGGCGGAATTTCCGCGCCGTTCATTATGCATTGGCCGGAGGGTTTGAAACATACTGGTGGATTGGTTTCGCGGCCGTCCTATCTAATAGACATTATGGCAACGTGTTTGGAATTGAGCGGCGCGAGTTATCCGAAGGAACGGGATGGTCATGAAATTTTGCCGCCGGAGGGGACGAGTTTATTGCCGATCTTTAAAGGCGAATCGGCAGCGGCGAAACCGATTTTTATGGAGCATGAGGGGAATCGCGCGGTGCGGGATGGTAAGTGGAAATTGGTCGCGCTGGCGGGGAAGCCGTGGGAGCTCTACGATATGGAGAAGGATCGAGTAGAGATGCATGACTTGGCGCAAAAGCAGCCTAAGAAGGTGCGGGAGTTGGCGGCGAGTTGGGATGCGTGGGCAAAGCGGGCGAAGGTGGCAATTCAAGCAGACAAATAATTGAGAAAACACAAAGGCTGCTGAAGACCGATGGTTTTTGAATTATTAACTGACCTTACGCACCTATGTTTGCGGAGATGCCTAATAGCATGAAAAAACCCAATGAATTGTGGGCAACTGCGCAAGGTCAGTGAATAAACTGACATGAACCTCCACAAAGAAGTCAGTTTCGAAACCCAAATCTGCCGGCACCTGGGTGCGAAGGGCTGGCTGTATGCCGGATGGGGGGATCGGCGGAGCGCCCGTTTCCAAACGGCTTCACAGGAAGGATGAACGCTGAAGAAAATCCGGATATTTGCCTCCGCTACCTCCCCTAAGCCGGTTGGAAACCGGCGCTCCGACTGAATAACTGACCTTACGCACCTGTGCTTGCGCAGATGCGGAATAGCATGCAAAATCCCAATGAGTTGTGGGCAACTGCGTAAGGTCAGTTATTAAACCGGTAACCGGAGGGAGAAAAGTCAGTGTACGTTCGCCCTCATCCCGGCCTTCTCCCCCTTCCCGCATGCGGGATAGGGCGGAGAAGGGGAACCGTCTGGCACAGTTGAAGTAAAAACGGTCTAGTTTGCAATCTGCCGACTGTCCGCGTGATTACTGAATTAAAGTTTCAAACCCTTGAGTCTTCAGCTAGGGTATTTCTGATTATTCTTTTTCGGTTTGGGCAGCTTGGTTTGCTTTTCCTTTTTTTCCTTTTGGGCCGGCGTCTGGCTTTGCAGGAACGGGCTTGGCGTTGATGGTGGGCAGGGATTTGGCGAGTTCTTTTTTAATTTTTGCCAACTCTGGTTTGGCGGCCTGATTGGTCCATTCGTTGGGGTCGGCTTTTTCGTCGTAGAGTTCTTCGGAACCGTCTGCATAGCGGATGTAACGCCATTCCTCGGTGGTGATGGCGTGATTGTTTTGCAGGAAGGTGGTAACGGCGGGTTGCTTCCATTTGGCGGCAGGATCTTTCAACAAGGGTTTAAGGCTGATGCCTTCGGCGTGCTTGGGCGTGGGCACGCCGGTGAGTTCGCAAACGGTGGGGAAAATGCTCGTCAGGTCCACGGCTCGGTTGCATTCGGTGCCGGGCTTGGTCACGCCGGGCGCGACCCAGATCAAGGGCACGTTGGTGGCTCGACGCCATAAGGCGGATTTGGCCCAATGCTCTTTCTCGCCGAGATGCCAGCCGTTATCGCCAACGAAAATGATAATGGTGTTGTCGCGGTATTTGGATTTGTCCAGCGTGTCCAAGAGGCGGCCGATTTGGGCGTCGGCATAGGAAATGGCAGCGAGGTAGGCACGGACGCGATCCTGCCAGACACCGGCTTTCAAGACGGCTTTGTGCACACCGTTGGGTTTGGCAAAAGCGATGCCGGCAGGAGGCACGTCGGCGAGATCATTGGTCATGATGGTTGGGAGCTTGATGGTGTCCAACGGATACATATCAAAATATTTTTTGGGCACATCCCAAGGTGTGTGCGGGCGATGCACGCCGCACGTCATGAAGAAGCTGGCCTTTTGCTGGCCGAGTTGATCGATGCACCAGGAGACACTACGGGCATCCACAAGTTCGCTTTCGGCGCGTTGTTCGTTAAATTCCGCGTCGGGCTTGCCTTCGGTGAACATGCGGTAGCCGAACGGGCCGGGGCGACGCTTGGCTTCGTGGTTGGGAAGCGTGTCGTCGGCGTAGAAAACGACCTTGTCCCAATCTTCCTCGCGGTAGTTGCGATAATGATAAATCTTGCCTGCACCAAGCGAGGTGTAGCCGAACTTGCGCAAATAGTCATTGAGGCAGACACCGCGCGGAAGGTGCGGCATGGCGGGTTGGTCGTTGTCATAGATGCCAGTAGTGGACGGGCGCTGACCGCTCATGAACGATGCGCGGGAGGGATTGCACAAGGGCGCGGAGGCTTGGGCATTCTGAAACGTGACCCCACGGGCGGCGAGTTTATCGAGGTTCGGTGTTTTGACTTGGGGATTGCCTTTATTCGGCCCGATCCAGTTGTTCAAGTCGTCGGCAATGATGAGGAGAACGTTCGGTTTGGCGGGAGAGTCGGCGGCCAGCATGGGCAAGGCCACGGTCATTATGAGTAATGTGCCGAGAAGGTATTTTATTTTCATGAGTTGCGGTGAAGCAGACTGGTTTGGATGTGAGATGGTTACAAGCTTGATTTAAATGACAGGGAGGTTCAGGTTTGAATGACTTTACCACTATCGAAGGCTGGAACAAGGCACTGGTGATTGTGTATGAGACCAAAGGGCAAAGACGGGTTTTCACAACGGGTGAAGGCGGCAAAGTAAGCGAGGAACGATTGCTGGAACAGCCCCGAAAGCAACAGCCAAAAAAGCAGAGGAAAAAGTGAGCGCTGAACAGGTTACCACTGCAAACGATATCCAGTTACCACTACCGGTAGGGTTGGAAGCGACGGTATTGCACGGGGAACTCTCTACCTTCCTGATTTATGCTTCGTACTACGCTACGAATGATTCCAGCCTAAAATATGTCTTCATCGAATGCACCGGCATGGGGTTGTTGCGCTTTGGCTATCCTAACGATGAAGGATTGGGCGAACATCGTCTCTACCATAAGGGACTGGCCAGTGTGCATGGGTTTGGCGAAGTCCACAATTCGGAATTGTTGGAGGAATATGAGTCAATGAGGAAGCGCTCCTTCCAGCGTATCTGGCGAGGTCGCGATGTCCCTGAAGTAAAATATTCTCGATCGTCGAAGCGGCATTTTATCATTTCATTGAAAGAAAATGTGTTTGAAGTTCTTTGCGAAGATTTGCGATTGGTCGCAGTATTTCCCGATCAGTCGTCAGCCCTGCAGGAAGCGATTCGGAAGCTTCATTCGTCTTAGATGTAGAACAGGCGGTTATTGGAGCAGGTTATACCACATTACCGACCGCCTTAAGAGCGTTTCAAGGAAGGCTTAAGAAATTTATTTTTATCAAAAAGAATTGACCCATTTTAAACATATGTTACAATTCTCCCGGTTTGGCGCGTTGCATGTGCCACTAAAACGGCGCATCGGCTGCGACGTGGTTCTTTGACAATTTAAAGGGACGTTACAAAAGTCAAACGGTTACATTGTTACACTGGAGTGGTGGCGCCCCGCTGGGCTTCAGTTTTGGGCTTTTTCCCATGGCTTACGCCATGGGCTAACGGCTTGCGCCACTCCGTGGCTGACTGGTCGGAAAATCGAGTAATTTCGAGCTAGTACGACCAGGTACGAGTAGATGTGAGTTGTTGCGAATTGAAATAGGGGGAAAAGGGGGCTCGGACTTGTCAAATGGGGTTCTGTTGTAAATCGGAAGGCTTCCGAAATAATCACGTTGAAGCGGTCCCGCATGCGGGACCGCGCTCCTAAAAATAGCAATTCTGAGTCGGTCCGAGCTATTGTGAGTAGTTGCGAGTTGAAGCCGGCGGAAGCAGAGGGCAGAGAACTGGGGTCGGTGGGAGGGTTTGCGGCTGCCGAGGCCAATGGCAAGGGGGAACCGCGTAAACGCGGAACTCCAAACGGAGCTAATGCGACCTGGTACGAGTAGATATGAGTTGGTTTGGGGTTGAAAAGGCGGGTTACGGATTGAACGGATTAAGATTACGATTAGGACACTAGCGTCCCGCAGAAAAAAGGCTGGAGAGTAATTGAAGAACCTGCCACACGGCAGGGTATGAAAAGCAATTACAAACCAGCCAAGGCTAATTTCAGTGTTTTCCGTCAGATTTGCCAG
>JAQGPC010000146.1 GCA_028293285.1 Pedosphaera sp. | reverse complement strand
CGCCACTATGATGAGTGGGCGTTTCATAGGTTACCAGAATTTGCGCCAACGACCGAAGGCCCAGAGTAAAAGCAATCCAACGACGGCGCCGGAGCTATCGATCAGCACATCCCGTAGGCAGCCTTCGCGTGAAGGGATAAAGGTCTGGTGGAATTCATCTGTGGCGGCGTATAAAACTGCGACCCACAATACTTTGACGGCTTCCGACCATTGCCACGGACGTTTGTCCCGCCAGACTGGCTTGCGCACGGCATTCCAAACCAGCAGGGCGAAAATGGCGTATTCAGTCAGGTGGGCACATTTGCGAATGCCGAAAACGATTCCCGAAACCGTTTCGTCTGAAAGGTGAGGAAAGAAAAATTTTAAGAAAGGACCGATAATCCGGGAAGAGTGGGGAAAAGAGCCTTTGTCACCCGAAGCGGTGAAGATCATGACCATCCAGACGAAGACTGGCAGCCAGCGGAGCAGGGGTGACCAAGATTTGCGCACGGCGCATAAAATAATGTTTTCACTCGTTGCGCAACTTTAATCCGAAATGAGTTTGCCAAATGGGGCCTTATCTGGCAGAGAAATGCGTTCCTATGCGTGTTTATTTTATCTTGATGACGCTGGTGGCGAGTGTTGTTTTTGGGACGGGATGCCGGAAGGCGGAGCCGGCCGCCAAGACTCCAGACCAAAAGGAGAACAAGATTGCAGCACCAGCTTCCAAAGCAACGAATGATTTTATTGGTCGTATTCATTTTATCGGCAGCACGCAAGTGTTTGCAGACACCAATTCAGCGAGATTGAAGGAAATTGGAAATTTGCCAGTTACAGGCGAATTGCGTGAACATATCCTGCAAAAGCTTGCGACGGCACCATTCCGGCTGCTTGAACAAAGGGCCGCTCAGAAAACCAATGATCACGCTGTCCTGATTCGTCCACTGTGCGAGGACTTGCTGCGTGCCGAATCGTATGTGGAAATGCGCGGCGCAACTAATCCAACGCCGGAAGTGATGCTGGCAATTCACCTGGATAATAATCGCGCTGAATTATGGCGAACGAATCTATCCACTACACTTTCTTCCTGGACCGGGATTCCAATCAAAGAAATTGAAGCGAACGGCGTTAAAGGATGGGAACTTAGGAAACATCATGCGCCGAACATAATCCGGTTCCTGCGGGCTGGGGATTGGGTGCTATTTGGTTGGGGGCAGGATGAGTTGCTATTACAAACCAGCTTGATTGATCGAATTAAAAAACAAGGGCGTCCGGTTGTAGAGGCGAAGAATTATTGGCTCGATGCGTGGGTGGATTGGCCGAGTCTGGCCTTGCAGCATACAAATCTTGCAAACTTTAAATTGCCTAAAACCCAAATTACCGTGACAGCCACCAAGGAATTTATTCGTCCCAAAGTAATCATGGAATTCGACGAACCGCTGAACGTCCAGCTACCACCCTGGCAGGTTCCCACCAACATCATCCATGATCCATTGATCAGTTTTACCGCGGTTCGCGGCATTGCCCCGTGGTTGAAACAAATAAATTTCATCCAGCAATTGAATCTGGATAAAGTGCCCGACGAGTATTTTATCTGGGCCATGAAGCAGGTTCCATTAGAAACGTGCCTGGTTGCTCCAGTTCAAAATGGAACCAATTTCATGGCACAATTTGCGCCTCAGGCAGTCTCACTGGCGAATACAAATCTACAGAAGCGCAGAATAGGACAAGTGGAATGGAAGACGAATAAAAACCAGATTTCGTGGACCGGATTGCCGATGATTGTACCCTATCTTGAAATGATCAGCACGCCGCAAGGCGACTATATGAAGGGCGGTATTTTCCCCAGCCCACCTCGTGGAACGCCGCCACCGGCAGAATTGTTAAACCAGCTTGGGGCCAATAGCAATGTCATCTACTATGATTGGGAAATAACTGAGGAACGCTTGCCCCAAACAGAGAATATTATTGGGTTGGTGTGGCTTGCTTCGGGCCGGTTTCTTTCCCAACCAGACATCACGACGCAAAAATGGCTCGATGCGGTGGCTCCCAAGCTGGGCAACTGCGGAACGATGGGGACGCTTACCGGCCCTAATGAGGTGACAATATTACGCAATTCACCTATTGGACTTACGGGATTTGAACTGACGATGTTGAAGCACTGGCTGGATTCGCCTAAGTTTCCCTGGGGATTCAGCAATGTCCGGGAGCGATCCGGTGTCCCGAAAAGGCCGCTTGCGCCGCCCGCACCCTGATTGGATGAAATGTTAAAACTTGGAGTCAATATTGATCATGTAGCGACAGTGCGAGAGGCACGTTATCGTGGTCTGGAACATGGCGAGCCGGATCCGGTCGCTGCAGCTTTGATTTGTGAAGAGGTCGGCGCTCATGGCATCACCGCCCATCTGCGGGAAGATCGCAGGCACATCCAGGACCGGGACGTTTGGAAACTACGCGAGAAGATCAAGACGCGATTGAATCTGGAGATGGCGAATGCGGCGGAGATTGTAGCCATAGCGCTCAAATTAAAACCGGAGATCGTTTGCCTTGTTCCCGAACGGCGGCAGGAAGTGACGACGGAGGGTGGCTTGGATGCGGCGGGCAGTTTGCAGGCGCTTACCGATACCCGCAAAAAGATGAATGATGCGGGGATAGAAGTCAGTTTATTCATCGCACCCGATCCGGCACAGGTGGAGGCTGCGGCGCGGATTGGCAGTCAATTCATCGAACTACATACCGGAGCGTTTGCGGAGCATTATCATCAGAAGCTGCAACGTAATCAGGAGTTGGAGCGGTTGGTTGCTGCCGCACGACAGGCACATGCACTTGGTTTAAAGGTCAACGCAGGACATGGGTTAAATTATGAGAACCTGCCATTGCTGCATACCGTGCCGCATCTGGTGGAACTTAATATCGGTCACAGCATCATCAGTCGAGCCATCACCACAGGTCTTTCAACGGCGGTGAAACAGATGCTGGGTTTGCTGGAGAACTATCGGTCGTAGTCGCTAATTTCCAAATGATCCTGGGCCTAGGCATTGACATCATTGAAGTGGACCGTATCCAGGCCTCGTACGAAAAGTTTGGAGAGCGTTTCTTAAAGCGCATTTTGCATCCCAACGAGATTGCCTACTGTCTTTCCCATAAATCTCCCGCGCCGTTTCTAGCGGCCCGGTTTGCTGCCAAGGAAGCAATATCGAAAGCGTTCGGCACTGGCATCGGCGCACAACTCGGATGGCAGGATATGGAAGTTGTCCGCAAAGATTCAGGCGAACCTTATGTGGTTCTGCATGAAGGAGGTCAAAAACTTTTACAGGAGCGTGGCGCGCGAATTGTATTAATCAGTCTCAGTCACACGCAGAATCATGCGGCTGCGGTGGCAATTCTGGAATCAGCCTAAAAGTTCAGACAATGGTCAGAGGACCGTCAAAGTTGGTGAGGCTGATAACTTCGGTACGGGCGATGTGCGGCCCGTGCAGTTCACCCTTGGGAGCAAAGAAACAGGTGCCAGTAGTATAAACAACGCCTGATTCCTCCCATTCGCCGGAAAGGATGTAAGCAGTCTCATTTGCCTGGGGGTGAATATGGGCTGGAATGGTCACGCCTGCGGCAAATTTGCGCAATACGGTGACGCCGCCGGTTTGCTCATGTTTATGAAGGACCATTAACTCGACGCCATCGTAGGGACCAGGCTGCCACTTTTTTTCATTGCTTAATGCCACATAGGGAAACATGGAGATATCCAAAGCTGCCGGGAGAAAATTGCAATCATAAACGCGCATATTTCCCGCTTGCGGTGGGGCGGGGTGAAGTTAAAAGTCTCCCATGCTTTTGTTTCGTGAAAAAGTTCCGGCGGATTGGTTGCCGAGAGTTTTGGCAAATCTGCCAGCGGTGCTGGTGGATCATGCGCATTTGGAGCGCAAGGCAGCCACTTCCGCCATCAATCTGGAAAAATACCGTGACTTGTATGGCCGGGTGGAGGAATTGAATGCGATTGCCATCGAAGAGTTGCAACATTTTCAACTGGTCCTGGAACTCTTGAAACGGCGCGGGATAACCTTTGACCAACCTTATCCGAGTCCATGGATCACTGGATTGATGAGGTCCATTCGCAATGGCAATCGAAATCAAGCCATTGATCACCTGATTTGCTTTGCTTTGATTGAGGGACGGAGTTGTGAAAAATTTCAGATGTTGGGTAATGCGTTGATACCGGTTGATGCGGAGTTGGCGCAATTTTATGCCAGCCTGGTCGAATCGGAAGGAAATCATTACGCCACGTATCTATCGATGGCCCGGGGAATTAATGAAGAGGACGCGGATAGTCGTTTGGATTTTTATCTCGATCTGGATGCGAAATTGATAAGGGAACCGAA
>JAQGPC010000144.1 GCA_028293285.1 Pedosphaera sp. | reverse complement strand
TGGCGCATCGCCCTCGTGCTGGTAGGCGTAATGGTCGTAGTGGGAATAATCTTCTCAGGCATCATGGCCCGGCGACATCCAAAGAATGATCCCCTTTCCAATTTGACTCCGGGAGTTTACAAACCTGCCTCGGCTTCTTCCGGCGAAACTTTGCCCGTACCACCACCGCAGCCCCGCAAGCCTTAAGAGAACTCGCTCGTTCTTGCATTTCAGCATCAGCTTTTGTGCGTCAACACGATGTTGGCCATGTGAACTCCCAGCACGACTACATTCACATAAATAGCCGCCAACACATCATCAATGGTCACTCCCCACCCTCCCGGCAGTGACTGGCTCTGATATACCGGTGAGGGTTTGGCAATATCGAACAACCGGAACAGCGCAAAAATAGCCACTGTGATTGGCAAGGTTTGGCTTGAGAAAAAATATGCCGGTGCGGGCATCATTCCATCTTTGAAATAAAGAATTCCCACCCACGAGGCAAAGCAGATGGGAATCGCAATAATCTCATCCAATACCACCGAGGAAGGATCTTCTTCATGCAGAATTAATTCGGCCATGCCACAGAATCTTACTGACACGACAATCCCCACTATGCAGCCGATCAGATAAAGCCAAAAGCTTCCCCCCGCCACCAGTAATGCAAACCACACCAGTCCCACAACCGAGCCGAATGTTCCCGGCGCGAAAGGAATTACTCCCGATCCAAAACCTTGCGCAACCCATAATACAAAACGCGCAACAAAATTATACGGCGGCTTATCCCGCCCGCCTTTGGATGGTTCATTAGAATCCATTTTAACCCCCTCTCTAAAATGCTTCTACAAGTCCTGCAGGTAAAGCTGACGATTACGCCAAAGATAAAGCACGCCGGAAACAAAGGTCAGCACGACCGCCACCCAGATTGAAAGCGGCATAAACCAGTCAACCCATGGCTTCCCGAACAGATTGAATCCAAAGACGATTTTAATCGGCCCCCATTCCTGGTAGCTGTGAAAAACCAGGATGGAGATGATCGCCACAATTTGCGAAATGGTCTTGTGCTTCCCGTATCGTTCCGCGGCCAGCACCATGTTCTTGGATGCCGCCAGCAGGCGCAATCCGGTAATGGCCAGTTCCCGCGCCACGATCAACACCACCATCCAGGCCTGAATCCATCCCAGCCCGATGAACGCGATAAACGCGGAGCAAACCAGGATTTTGTCCGCCAAGGGATCCATGAGAATGCCGAAGTTGGTGATAAGCTTGTCGCGCCGGGCAATCTTGCCGTCGAAGTAATCCGTCAAACTTGCCACGCTGAAAAATAGCAGGGCCAGAGTCTCGTAGTATCGCACCTGCGAAAACATGACGACCAAAAAAGCCACGGTGAGCGCAAACCGGGAAATGGTCAGCTTGTTAGGTACGTTCATGTGTATTTTAGAAACTCAAGGCTGCCTCTCTCGGCCACCCACACCTTGATAACCTGAAAACCTGATAACTTTCAACTAATGTCTATGCGGGTTCAGCAATCAAATCGTAATCCGTGTGCCCGATAACTCGCACCTGCGCAAATTGACCCAGTGGCAAGTGTCCACGCACATACACCCGACCATCAATATCCGGCGCATCCGCTTCACTCCGCGCAACGAGATAGCGCCCCTTAAGCTGGCTGACGTGCTTGTCCTGTCCGCGAATCAAACCATGTTCCCAGGAACTGATGTTCGCATTTTGCAATTCCTTCGCACTCGCTTCACCCTCCACCAACACCTTGATCTCCCGACCTACGAACGATTCCGAAACGTGCCGCGCCACCTTTAATTGCTCGCCCATGGCAAGGTCGCGTCGTTGCTTTTTAACCTTATCAGGAATTTGCCCCTGCATACTGCCTGCGCGCGTCCCCTCTTCCTGCGAATAGCTGAATACGCCCATGCGCTCGAATTTCGTCTCGCGAATAAAATCCAGCAAGGTCTTGAAATATGCATCCGTCTCACCGGGAAAACCGATGATGAAGGTCGTTCGCAACGTAATCCCGGGAATGCCCGCGCGAATGCGTGCAATTAAATCCACAATGTATTGCTGCGAGGTTTCGCGGCGCATGCGTTCCAACATGTTTTCATGAATATGTTGCAGCGGCATGTCCACGTACCGCGCCACTTTCGGGCACTCCGCAATGGTCTGGATCAATTCATCCGTCCAATGCGCCGGATGGGTATAAAGCAGGCGTATCCAAAAATCTCCCGGCAAGGCGTTTAATTCGCGGATCAAAGTGCAAAGCGTCGTGGCATCGGCCGGCAACGCTTTGGCAGCAGAAGTAAATTTTTCCGGCGATGCAATATTCCGGCTGTGGTTCTCCCGCAAATCAAGCCCGTAATAGGTCGAATCTTGCGAAATTAAATTCAGTTCCTTCACCCCGTCCGCAATGAGTTGTCGCGCTTCCTGAACAATGTCCGCCTGCTGGCGACTGCGATGCGACCCGCGCATTCTCGGAATGATGCAAAAACTGCATGGATGATTGCAGCCCTCCGCAATCTTGACGTATGCAAAATGCTTGGGCGTGAGCCGAAAGCGTGGCGTGCCAAAATCTGGAATATAAACCGGTCGCGCGTTGACATTCATCAACGGAGCCGTTGGCGTGACCACCGCCTTGGTCTTCCCAAATTTTTCCGTGCCGCGCAGGCTTTCTTCATCTTCGTGAAGAATGTTGCCGCGCGCTTTGTCGATTTCAGCAATGCGCTCGACGATTTTAGACTTCGCGCCTTGCGTCTTGGCTGGGGAATTCTTCAACTTCTCAGCACGATGAACCAGTGCCTGGTGCACGATATCGGTTACTTGCGCCACCTGATCGATTCCCATGAAAGCGTCCACCTCCGGGAGCAGTTTGGGCAACTCTTCGCGAAAACGTTGCGGCAGGCAACCGGAGACGATCAACCCTTGACCGCGATTATTCGCCTCCCGCACTTCGGATGATTGGAGGATGGTATCCACGCTCTCCTCCTGTGCCGAATCAATGAATGAGCACGTGTTGACAATCACCACATCGGCCTGCGTGGCATCGTTGGTGATTTCAACGCCGCCCTTGATCAACGAGCCAAGCATGATCTCCGCATCCACCAAATTTTTGGCACAGCCTAAGGAGATCAAACCGACACGCACCGGGCGCTTGTTGCTATCGCTTTTTTTCATTATCGAACGGACAACTTAAGTGATGGAGGCGTAAATGCGCAACCCCTGAAAGACCAATTTTGGTCATTATTCCGCCAGAGGCAAGCCTTTGAGGCTGGGAACCTTCTACAAACTGACTATTTGTTCTTCACCTCGGTAGCTACCGCATTGGTTCCCAAGTCGGGAGGCGGTGCATTCGTGGCAGCAGGCAGGTTAAGCTTCGTCCGCAACTGATTGGCGAGTTCGGAAGAAAATTCCTCGTTCAACAAGCGATTCAAGACATCCTTTCGAATCTCCGGCAAAGGTGTAAGGCCCACCCGATCCTTGGCACGCTGATCACCTTTGATTTTGTCATTATAAAAATTCCAGGCTTTCTGGGCCATGGCTTCAAGGGCGATAAAGCGGTCGTCTTCACCCACCGCCAGGCTCTTAAACGCTGTCCGCTCCATTCCAGCAATGACCGCCTTCACCTTGTCCACTCCCGGGTCTTTCACTTCCTCCTGAATTCGGCCAATGGCATATTCATCAAGCGTGATTTTACCGGGCAATGAATTAGTGTCGCCATCAAGCAACATCTTGTTGGGAAACTTCTTGCCCAGATACTTGAACCATTCCGCGGCATCGGCTTCACGGTTATAGCTATAAAGAAAGAAAACCACATCCCGAACTAGGTTTCGATGCGCCGTCTGGATGTGATCGCGATTTTTCTCATCCTCTTCCTCGGCTTGCTCATAAGCCGCGTTCACTTTGGGAATGATGTCGAGATTGGGACCAAACTCAAATTGCTTGTCCACCTTATTGGCGATTAACCGGCCGCGTTGAAAGCTTAATTGCATCGATTGGTAGATCACCCGACGTAAAGTAATCATGTCGTCCGGGTTGACCTTTTTCTCATTCTTCTTCGCCTCATCCAGTCCCTTTGCTGCCCAGTAAATGGCATGCGCTTCGGGCAGACGCCATTCCAGCGGCCCATACCGCTCATCCACCTGCTTCATGAACTCGGGATCCATCTTGTATTTTTCCCGCAGCAACTTGACCCGATTGGTCGCATCGGCGGTCTTGGGATTAAGCAACTCATCCCAGTTAGGCCGTTCCACGCCGAAGACTTTGGACATTTCGTTTGCCCACGCCTGTTTGTAATACATGTTCGCGTCATCGAGGTTCGCGCCCATCTTATGCTGAAAGAACCAGGCCAATTCACGGTACATGAGGATTTCGTTCGGGTTGTAACGCAGCCCGTCATCTCTCAATAACTCGATTCCACGCTGCACCCACCGCCAGCGGTCCTGTGGCTCCTTGAACTTGACCGAGATGTTGTACGCCATGTTCCACGCCTGCACGAGCCAGACCTGGGTGAAATGCGGCTCCAGCTTGGTGATCCAATCGGCCAATTGCACCATTTCAAAAAACTTGTCGTTATCCTGTAGGTCACTCGCACGAATCCAGAGCCCGTTGGCGATCAACCCGCGAAATCCTCCCAGTGCGACCGTGGTCAGCGCCAATACCGGCGGCGCTCCTTTCAACTCGGTGTAACGGTTCAGCCCCAGGGCATCGCGGTCGCGGTTCAAGGCGCGTTGCACCTGGGAAACTCCCACCATCAACACGATGGCAACAACTACCAGGATTGCTTTGTAGAATTTGGCCGGCATGATCAGTGAGTTCCTTGTGCCGTGGCCAACTCGCGCCGGTTAAATATAAAAATACCGCCCAAAGCGAGAATCCCGCCCAGCAGAAAAATGATTTGCGCGACTGCCAGACCCAGTTGCGACCACGTAATGCTGCGACCAGTACTCAGCGCATCAATTGGAGAAAACTGTTGCACCAAATTAATAACTTCAAGCAGGCCGCGGAAGGTTGGAACCGCAATTCCATCAACGGCTGAATGGCCGCTCACGCCATTTTCTGAATTGTAACCCATGAGCGTGCCATCGGACACCACATTGGTCAGGGTGCCGCTGGAAAAAACCATTGTCAGGACTGCCAGGCAAAAGAATGCCGCCACGGGAAAGGAAAGGAAGCTCGCGGCCGCCAACCCAAGTGTCGTCAAGAGCGCCATCCAGCAAAAGATAATACCCAGGCCCCGCGCAAAATTAAGTCCGAAACCGCCCTCCCGATAAAGCACTTCCATGCCGTCTTCGAGCGGAAACAATAGGGCGGTTTCATTGGGATTGCGGAACAAGATTGAGAGTTCCCCTTTCTCATCGAAAAGATCGGGCGGGATCGGAAATTCGTGAAACGTATCCGGTGCCAGACTCATGACCTCACTCTGCCAAAGCCGGGTCTTTTTCGGCACACCGATCTGCCATTCGGCATAAAACGTGCCCGAAGCATTGCCTTGGGCGGTATTAAATTTAACACGCAGATAAAGTGGCTGGTTTGTGAGCGAATTTTTGGCTGCGCCCAAATGGATGACCCATGGTCGGATATTGCCGGGCGGCACCACTTGAAACTCCGCCTTGACCTGCTCGCGAATCTGTTTCTGCACGGCCTTCAAATCCAGCCCTTGCGTCCCCGTCTTTTTTATCCGCTCCTGAAATACACGGTCAGTTTCCTTCTCAATAATCCCATCCAGGCTTTCTTCCCTGGCCGACGCACGGGCAACGAGCACTTCATTTTTCAGTTTGAATTGCTCCTCATCCGGCAATTTTTTGGCACGCCATTGGAGCAATCCATAAATGCTGATCCCCGCCACCAAAAGCAGGACCGCATTCAGCGAAACCAAGCCCAGCCATTTGCCCAGCCAGATTTGCCAGCGGGCAATCGGTTTCACCGCCACCATCTGGATCTGACACTCCTCGACATCGCGAGCAAGCGTGCCGCAAGCCAGCCACAAAGTGCATAAACCGAGAATGCCCGTAATGGCACCCAGCGTATAAGTGAGCAAAATTTGCGTGAACCCTTGGGCAGTGCCATCATCTTTAATAAGCAGAGGCAACCCGATCACCGCGCATAGCAACAAACCAGTCATCACCCAAAAAAGCCGATAGCGAAAAGCGGCTTTCCAGGTCAACCAGATGATGGCGGAGATGCGTTGCATGCAGTCAAAAACGGCCTATTAGCTCGACATCACTTTGGCTTTCCCAACAACGAGGAAAGCTTTTCATTCGCCTTGTTCAAATCAGCCTTGGCAGGTTGCTGCTCCGTTGAAGCAGGCGCGGACTTTGTTACAACCGGCTCAGATGCCTGCGTGAGAGATTCCAATTTTTTGGTATTAACAGTATCCGCAGATTGTGGCGTAGGCGTGACTACATGAGAAATGGGCGCGGATTGCGGGGCGGTCAACCGTTCAAGCATCTTGTCAGCAGTTGGTTTTCCTTCGCCCTCACCGCGCAAATATTCAGCCACGCGATGGCCCGAGGTGGCGCCGGAAGTTTCCTCCGCCGCCTTGCGCGCCTTTTGCACCACTTCCAAAAAGTAGCTCTCCAAATTCTGCGTCGGATTATCAATCCGAACATTATCTGTATCGATGTCTTTGCGGATGATTTCCAGCACCCGCTCCATCGTTTCCCGGCCCAGCACCGGCGTGGTGATGCGCGTGACATCAGGCTTCGCTAGCAATTCCTGCAGCGTGCCCATCGCCTGGATTTTGCCACCGTAATAAATCACCACGCGGTCGCAAACATCCTCCACATCCGAAAGTAAATGACTGCTCAAAATAACGGTCTTGCCGCGCCGGGCCAAAGCCAGAATCAAATCCTTCACTTCGCGGCAGCCAATGGGGTCAAGCCCCGCCGTCGGTTCATCAAGAATGACCAGGTCTGGATCATTGATAAGCGCCTGCGCCAAACCAATGCGGCGTTGCATACCCTTGGAAAACTCCCCAACCGCTCGCGTGCGGGTCTGGCTCAAGCCGACCATCTCCAATAATTGCTCAGCCCGCTTGTCCCGTTCACCACTTGGCAGGCGAAACAGGTTGCCAAAAAAGTCCAGCGTTTCGTGCGAATTCAAATATCGATAAAGATATGATTCCTCCGGCAGATAACCGATGCGCGATTTAGTCGCCACATGCCGGGGTGAATGACCAAATACCTCAATATGCCCCTTGGTCGGATACAGCAGGCCCAACAGCATCTTCACGGTGGTTGATTTGCCGGAACCGTTTGGTCCCAGCAATCCGAACACCTCGCCGCGTCGCACTTCAAAATCCACATTGTCCACCGCGCGCGCCTTCGAGCGGCCCCAGAAATCCTTGAACACCTTGGTCAACCCGCGCACAGCGATGACGATTTCCTGCGACGGCGCAGGCCGGGTGACGGATTGTGGAATGGTCTCAACAGCGGGCATAATCAATTTTAATCAAAGTGACGCGAGCAATTCCCGATTTTCACGAAACACAACATCACAAGCTTCTTCAAAAGAAAGTTTTTTGCCGAGCAAAGGCCGCGAATCCGATTCCCTTCCAGCGACAATTTTTTCCGCCAAAAAAGCAAAGACTTCCTTCTGCTCCTCCACGGGGAGCTTATTGATTTCTTCAATAACTTCAGCAGCGCTCATAATGTGATTTTAACTTCGCTTCGTTATAACGGCAACCGTCCACGACTTACGCCAGTTTCGGCGTTAATTGCGCAGTTCCCTGCTTTGGACTACCAGTCGGCCCCGTCGGTTCAACGGTCACCGGTTGATAATGCTCCAGTTCTTCGCCTTTACGCACCAATCGGGCGCTATTGAAAATCACAATCAACGAACCGGCATTATGCATGATGGCCGCGACAATCGGATTCAAATATCCAAATGCCGCCGCGGACAAACCGCCGATGATAAAGACCACGCCGAACATGAAATTCTGGTTGATGACAGCGCGTGTGCTGCGGGAAAGTTTCACCAAAAATGGCAACCGGCGCAGGTCATTGTTCATCAGTGCAATCGTCGCGCTGTGAATGGCCACCTCACTGCCCGCCGCGCCCATCGCAATGCCAATATCACCCGCCGCCAATGCTGGCGCGTCATTCACACCGTCGCCGATGACTGCGACACGATAGCCCTTGAGCTTCATCGCACGGACAAATTCCACCTTGTTCTGCGGCAGGCAATCGCCCACCACTTCTTCGCAACCAATTTCACCGGCCACACGTGCCGCCACCGGCTGACGATCACCGGAAACCATGGCAATGCGCCGCACGCCATTCAGCTTGAGTTCCGCCAACGCTTCACGGGCTTCAGTTCTGGTCTGGTCCTGCAATCCCACCCAGCCGATGCACTTTCCTTCGCGCGCAATGAAGAGTAAACTGAACCCTTCGGTTTCGTTCAAATCCACCGCCTTCAGGAAATCTTCCTTCACACCGTTATCTTTGAGCCATTGTGCGCGTCCAACGATGATCGTCTTGCCATCCACATCCGCCTTGATACCACGCCCGGCGGTCTCGGCAAAATTCTGCGGCTCGGTCAACGGCACACCAGCTTCACTGGCGAGATTTGCCAAAGCTTTGGCCGTCGGATGATTGCTATACTTCTCCGCCGTCGCTGCCAATCGCAATAATTCCGCCGGAGTGGTTTCGCCTATGGGAGCCAAACGGCTCACCGCCAGCTTGCCAGTCGTCAACGTGCCGGTTTTGTCGAACACGAAAGCATTGATCTTGGCCGCCAGCTCAATGTCGCCGACATTCTTGATTAAAATGCCGAGTCGCGCCGCTGCCGACAGTGCCGCCACCATCGCGGTGGGTGTCGCCAGAATAAACGCGCATGGGCAGGAAACCACGAGCACGGAAATAACCCGGTTCAAATCCTTCGTGAACGCCCAAACCAACGCGCCAATCACCAGCACCAGCGGCGTATAAAAACCCATGTATTGATCAATGATCCGCATGATCGGCAGCTTGGTCTTCTCGGCTGCCAGAATCAGTTCGCGCACTTTGCCGAGCGTGGTGTCCTGTCCCGCGCGACTCACGCGAATTTCCAAAACCCCGGTCAAATTCTGCGTCCCGGCAAATACCTCATCACCCGGCTTCTTGTCCACCGGTAACGATTCACCTGTGATGGTCGCCTGGTTGAATGAGCCTTGCCCGTTCACAATCACGCCGTCCGCCGCCACATTGTCGCCGGGCCGAATGCGAATCACATCGCCAATCGCCAATTCCTTGGCCGCTACTTCCTCTTCAGAATTGCCCTTGATGCGCCGGGCTTTCGTCGGAGTCAGTTTGATGAGCGATTCAATCGAATTACGCGCCCCTTCGGCGGTGCGGCTTTCGATGATTTCGCCGGTCAACATGAAGAAAGCCACGATGCCGGCAGTCTTATAATCGCCGGAAGCAAATGCCGCGAGCACCGCGATACTCACCAATTCATTAATGCTCAGAATACCACGCCGTAAATCCTTCACCGATGTCATGATGATCGGATAGCCGAGGATAATCGCACCAATCGCCGCGCTGTAACTGGCAACTGTGTGGCCTTGCTCAAACAGCCAATCCACCACAAAAGCATTGATGACAAAGACCAGCCCAATCAACGTCTGCCACAACCGCACCGGAGTATGCTCGTGGTCGTGACCGCAACTGCTGCATCCCTCAGCATGCTCGTGGTCGTGATCATGGTCATGATCGTGATCGTGCTTATGCTTGGGTTCCTGCTGGCTTAAAAGCGACGTTACTTGCATACGACTTTATTGGTTGGGCGACGCCGAGGTCGCAGGTTTTTGCGGTTCACGGCTTAATTGTAATCTCACTTCGAGAGAATGACCATCGGTCGGGCTCGGAATATAGATTTTTTCCTGAACATTGGTCAGTACCTGGCCGATTTTCTCAATCAGCAGCATGTTAACAAAGAGCTTGGAATTGGCTTTATAGCTGGGCAAAAGTGCGGTGAATCGTTCCGCTTCCGCCTTTACCGCTTCCACCAGACGCACCCGCTCAGCTTCGGCATTATTAGTCCGGCTCGACGCTTCGGCTGCTGAACGGCTCAACACCTGGTTTTCATAACTCAACGCGTCATTGCGGGTTTTATCACGGGTGGATACCGCCGTCAGCACCTGGTCAAAGGCCTGCTTCAACTGGCGCGGCGGCCGGCTTTCCACCTGGCATTGATCGACGACAACACCCATCTTCTGCTTCTCCAATTGCGCGATTACCCGCGATTGCACAGCTTCTTTAAAGCCAGTCTGGTCGCGCGTTAAAACATCGTCCACCTTGTAGCGGGTTGAGGCGTAAAGCAGCGCGTTATCGAGCGCGCTCTGCACGGCATTCGAAGCATTCACAAAACCAAAGGCATACCGGATGGGATCGTCAATGTGATAATAAAGCGTCGCCCGCGTATGAATGATGTTGCCGTCAGCAGTAATGGTATAACCATCCTGCGCCGGATTCAGCGAAGGCCCCGGATAAGGTTCGTTACCGGCAGCTTCGGCTTCCGGAGTCGTAAAATACCAACCCACCGTGGACTTGACCTGTTGCTGTTCGCTGATGGGAATCTTCACTACTTCGTCAATCGGAGCGGGAAAACCCCAGTGCAACCCCGCGCCAAGTAAAGCCTTGTTGCCTTCGCCAACCGGTTTGCCGAAACGTAGAATGACCGCCTTTTCCTGCGGCCCAACCTGGAAGAAACCCGAGCCAAGGAATACCAGCACTAGTATGACCATCACCACCTTGACGATGGCAAAGCTGCTGCGCAAAGCCTCGGACAAGGCCTGTGAACCCGTATCTTCCGGCAGTTCCGGCGCGGGCGGTGTCGGAGCATCATGGTGATGATGCTCGTGGCCGTGATCGTCGTGATCGTGATGCGAATGGTCGTGCTCGTCGCTCATGCCACTATTTCTGGTTGTTCGTCAAATTGGTCGAGTAACCCTGGAACAAATTGAACGGCTGGCTCCGCTGATCGAAAATCAACGTGGCCTTGTCCTTCAACGAAAGTTCCAGCGCATTCAAGCCGAGTAGAAAATTGGCCAATTCGGGGTTTTGTTGGAAGACCGCGAAGGATTCTGCCGCCTGCTTTTGTCCCTGCCCCCGGATACGGGTGGCTTGGGCATCCGCGTTGGCCAGCATCTCGGCGCTCTTGCTGTCCGCCGAAGAACGAATACGCGAAGCTTCCGCTTCGCCTTCAAACTGGGTCTTGCTGATCAATACCTGTCGTTCGGAAGTCATCCGCTTGAACACTTCCGCCGTGACACTTTCCGGGAAACCGAGCTTCTTGACCCCCAGATATTCCATTTCGATGCCGTAATTCTTGGCAGTTAACTGCGATTGCACGGCTTTCAAAATTTCATCTTCAATCGCCGCGAACTTCAGTTCCTTTTCATTGGTCGAAACAAAATCCGACAATGGATGTCTGCCAATTACCGCACTCTTGGCGCTACGAACCAGGCCTTCCAAATATTTCTCCGCCGCCATCACCGAACCTTCGGAATTGGGGAATTTGGGGAAGAAATCCTTCGGTTCGCTGATTTTCCAGCCCACATAAACCATGGAGAGTAGGTTGTAATTGTCCGCCGTGAGGGCTTCATCAAACTTGTCTTCGAAGTTCTGCACGCGCTGGTCAAACTTATGCACGCTCTGGATCGGCCAGGGCCATTTCACATAAAAATCCGGCTGCGTCACCGTCCGGGTCGGCTTGCCAAAAGTGGTTACGACTGCCACCTCGGTCTTGCGAACCTGAAAGACAAATAACAACAGAAAGAAAATGACAATCAGCAGGGCGCCGATGGTGATGGTTAGGGGATTCTTTTTCATAGCAAACAATTAAATTATTTCTTGGGCGGCGGAACGGTAATCTTGTCTAAAAGGTCCGGCCGGATTTTATCTTCTAAATTAAACATCAACACATCCTGCGTATTCGTCGTGAGCAGGATATACTTGCGCGCATTGGCGATGGAACGCGCGACCGTCTGCAAATAAGCGCGCTCCGCATAAACAGAAGGCGAAGCGAGAAAGGCTGGAATCTGGTTGGTGAACAAGGCTGCCTGGGCCATGGCATCCACTTCATGACGTTGCCGGTCAGAGTTTGCCTCGCAAATTACTTTGAAGGCTTGAGCATCCGCCAAGGCGTTCGTTCGGATGGCATCCGCTCTGGCGGAAAGGATATTCGCTTCCTTGGTATGAATCGCGGCCACGACCTTTTCATAGTCCGGCGCGACTTTCACCGGCGGATGAATATCCTGCAAACCAACGAAAATGATATGAGCGCCCAGTTGACGCTTATCTGCTTCTGCCTGAATACGCTCCCGCAAAGTGTCGGCCGCATCCAGGCGTCTTTGTGACATGATTTCCTGTAAATCCACGCTCACGAAAAACTTCACTACTTCGCGGGTTGCCACATGCTTAAGCAATTCAGCCGGTTCCTCATTGTTATAGGCCCAAGCCACCAGATTCGTGATCTGGAATTGCACGGGGATGCTGACGGTCAACAAACTTACCGGTGGCGAACGCTTGCCAGCAGCGTTATTGGTGCCGCTCTCCACTGGACTCACTTCACGGTTCGCCACGAGAAAGTTCTCTTCTTTCGTATGGCTGATCGTCCAAAGCACGGTCTTGTCATTTTCCCGCGCGGGGTCAGGTGCAAAACCAACGTTGAAGGATTGGATTTGTTCGGTCGGATAGCGATAAACCTGATCGATGGGCCAGGGAAATTTCAGGTGAGCGCCCGGTCCCAGCACCGGTTGGCTGCTGACAGGTTTTCCGAACCGTTCCAATAAGGCCTGTTCGCCCGTATCAATGAACACGACGCTGGTGGATAAAAGCAGCACGCCCAATTGCAGCAATAACAACCAAGCCAGGGCCTTCTCCAAAAAGCGATAAAACCAAGTCTCGGAAACTTTGAAACCAAATTGGTAATCCAGCGTTTGCGCCGCAGTGGTCACCAAACCTTCCGGTTGCCCAAGCAGACTTACTAATCGGCTTTCGTAAATCGGCCGCTCCACCTTGCCCTTTACCCGCGGACGATAGATTTCCAGGATCAGGTTGATCAGCGTTTCCAGCCCGATCAACATCAGCACCACACTCAGCACCCGCGCCAGATAAACATCTACGCGCGGAAAACCGGCTAATGCTGCGGCAATTCCGGCCGTAACGAAGAAACAGAGATAAGCGCCCAGCAACAGGTAACTCGCTCCGGGCCGGAGTAATCGCAAACCTTCCAACCGTGCAATGCTCGTGCTGTATTTACCGATTAAGAATAGCACCAGCGCAAACAGGCCGAAAATAGCCATCGTGATGGCGGCCTTCGAAGAATCAAATGGAACTGGCAGAGTCTTTTCCAGCCACCGCCAGAGCAGGAAAGCCGCGCCAGCTTGCAACAGGAAAATCAAAACTGTAAAGGCCGGCACGAAAAAGCGTTCGAATTGTTCCCGCGAACGTTGCGCCGGGAAAACTTCGGTTTCCTGGGCATTAAACAGCGCCGAACTTGCCGCCGTCTTACTCAACTCTTCGAACTCCAGCTTTTCGAGCCGCTCCCGCTCTTCCAACCGCATCTGGAACCAGCTCACGCCGGCTATCAGCGCGCCAATGCCGATGAACACCGTGCTCACCAAGCCCGCTGTGGAATTACCATAGTGCGCCACCGCATAGCCAACGGCTCCGGCCAAAACCAGCAATAGCAGGTTAATCAGCCCATTTTTTTCAATTTTTCGTTCCATTATCGGATTTAACTCAGTTCGCGATCTTCAAATAACATCACACCCAGTGCCAGAACGGCTCCCACATAGCAGACCACATAGGCGAATGCTTTGCCCACATAGCCCCAATGAAAGGTGCTTTTCCCGCTATCCAATGCATCAGCGAGCCAGAAATGCTGCCAATTTGGCGTGATTGTGTAAAGCGTCGAAGCCCACCATGAACCCGCTTTGACTTTTTCAGCAAAGAGGTAATTCGACATTAATCCCAGCAAAAACAGTCCCGAACAAATAGCCAAGGTTGGAAGCATATCCAAGCGAGTAGAACAGGTCAGCGCCAAGCCCGCCAAAATCCAGAGCGCAAACAATACTAAAACGGCTGCTGGAACCAACCGCCAATCCACTCCTGTTGCGAATGGTTGCGATTCCCCCTTTTTGCCGAAAAAGTTAATGACCACAAACGCCACCGTCACCATGAGAATAATGCCGAAAACAGCGTCCGAAACGAAGGGACGACGCAGGAAGAAGTTGCTAAAACCGCCCAAAAGATAAGCTGCCACCATGCCTCCTGCGAAAATTCCCAGTGCCAGCATGTCGGTAGAGCCATAGGCATCAAAAGCCATCCGGCTGGCTAACAAGGCCGCTACCAGATTGACGTAGG
Source organism: Pedosphaera sp. (assembly GCA_028293285.1). Classification (GTDB taxonomy): domain Bacteria; phylum Verrucomicrobiota; class Verrucomicrobiia; order Limisphaerales; family Pedosphaeraceae; genus Pedosphaera. The sequence goes on along the minus strand of JAQGPC010000144.1, from coordinate 16,822 downwards.
TCAGCAGTGTCAATGCGCCCATTAACCCCACATATTTGGCGAGGAGAAATTGGGCGCGTCCCACGGGCTTGGAAAGCACTGCCAAAGCGGTTCCAGAACGAATTTCCCGCGCCAGCGACGCCGAAGCGCTCAGCACTGCGCCAAATAAACCGGCCAGCAGCATGACCGCCATGACGCTGTTCTTGACCAGTTTCGGCTCATCACCGAACGCAAAATAGAAGGGTGTCGCCAAAAATATCTCGAAAGCCGCCGAACTCGTCATGAGCAGCAAGAACACCGGTTGGCGAACCAGTTCCATGAAGGCATTGACCGCGATAGTAACAAATTGACGCATTCTGTTAAAACCAAAGCCGGTAGATTACGAGATAACCAAACCTTTGCAAATGGTTATTCCCAAGCCTATCCGGCGTAATAGACCGAGCTTATCGGTAAAAGCTCGTCTGAAAACTGTGCTTTTGGACGCACAGAGGGGGAAAACTACTCAAAGATGGCCCCTTACTTCGTCGGACACAGCCCAGCGATCACCGTTTTTGCCACTGCGGGAATGATTTCTCTCTCACTGGCATGGTTAAGGGTGAAAGTGACCAACACAAATTTCGCTCCATCAGGCATTTCCACATAAGCTGCATCATGCCGCGTATCGCTCGTCCAACCCGCCTTGGACCACAATTTTGCCCCTTTTGGCAACGCCATTGCCGTAAAACCGTGAGCCTGCCCATCGTTGTTACCGGGCTTTTCATACTCCCGTTTCAACAACTCTTTCATCTCTTCACAACGCGCTACAGATACCGCCTTGCCGGTCGCAATCTCGCTCAGTAAACGTGCAGTGGCCTCAGTGGTAAGTTGATTGCGCGTCGGCTTGAACAATTTGGTTGCCTGCGTTTCCCGGCCATAAGGCCCCTCGCACCACGGTTTTTTATTAACATTGATGTTCGTGTAACCGAGCGAACTGAAATAACGGTTCACCGCATCCCGCTTGTCATGCCACTCCTTGATTTCAGCATCCGACAATTCCGGACCGCTGGTCGTGCCCGTCAGTAGATCCACGATATAGCCGGTCGCTTCGTTCAACGATTCCACGATCATGTCCCGCATTGCCCGACGCAGTTCCGCGGTGTCCTTTAATTTTCCATCCTCCATCTGACGATGCGCCGCCGTTAAATAGAACAGCTTGATGACACTGGCCGGATACATTGGCACATCCCCGCGATAGCTCGCTTGGACCGGATGCGCCGCATCCCGCAAATCAATCAACGTAATCGCCAGTTCATTACTTCCCAGCTTTTTGGAGGCAAATTTCTCCAATGTCTTTGCCGCTGCCTGGTCCACCAACGCTTGAATATCCTTCTGCGAAGTCGGAACGGCTGAACCCTTTTCAGCCTGGGTTTGTGCGCGACCTGTGGAGAGTAATGAAGAGACCAGCCCAACCGTTAAAATGGTGGAACGAAATAATGTAAGCATAAGATTCATTCAGAACCGACGTATTGTGATCATTGTTCAGACCGGCAGCACGCGGTCAAGCCAGTAGCAACATCCTACTAAGCTGCGGATTGTTTATCCACACTCGCAGCCACTGCTTCCACTTTCAAAAATCTCATCACGGTATCGCCATGCTTCAACATCTTCACTTCATGCCATGGCGACGGAATCTCCAGCGTATCCCGCCTGGTATGCCCGAGGATGAACAACCCGCCGGTCGTTAACACTTGCGGCAAATTCGGGTCATCCAACAGACGTTGCGCCAGTGAGCGGGAACGGCGGCCAACATTTTTTTCGCCATACGGTGGGTCAGCTACAACGAGATCAAACTTTTTCGCCGCCGCCGCTAATTGCATTAGTGTTGTAAAAACATCCTGCACTCGCACCTCAACACTCGTGGGAGGCAGTCCCATGAGTTCCACGTTATGGTGCAGGGCCATGGCATGCCGTTGTGCTTTCTCCACGCAAACCGCATGCGCCGCTCCCCGACTCAAACATTCCAGGCTGAGCGATCCCGTGCCGGCAAATAATTCCAGCACACGGGCTCCGACCACACGTTCGCCCAAACTGTTAAACACCGCCTGTTTCACCATGTCTGGCGTTGGCCGCACATCCAAGCCCTTGGGCACTTTCAAAATACGACCGCCGGATTTTCCGCCTGTAATACGCATAAAGGAAATTAAGACCTATTTATCTGCCATGATAAACAACATTCGGCTTCAACCGTGACTTAGGCAGGTGAAAACGCCCTCCGGTCTGCATGGTAGTTCGCCTCAGGAAACACCCCATGGCAGCGCGAGGCCTTCGCTATTACCGTCTGGCACAGTAACGAACAATAAAAATCAATATGAAAATCAACCTCAAACAATTAGTTCTCACCGCCAGTCTTGGCGCTACCCTGGCAGTCGCCGGATTAGCTGTAACAGGCTGTCACACCGAAGGCCGCTCCGCCGGCACTTACATTGATGACCGCATGGTCGCCAGTCGCGTCAAAGGCGCGCTTAACAACAACGACGTTTATAAATATCCCAATGTGGATGCCACTGCTTTCAATGGCACGGTCCAATTGAATGGCTTCGTCGCCAGCCAGGACCAAAAGGCGCAAGCCGCCCAGATCGCCTCGCGCGTCGAAGGCGTGCGCCAATTGGTCAACAACATCACTGTCCAGCCAACCCCGATGAGCCCCACGGGCCGGACCAATGCCTCTGATCGCATTTATCAGAATGGCAGCAATCCGAACGCTCCCGTTGCGCCCCAGCCCCAACAAGCGCCTGTCGTGACGCCAAAATAATATTAATCCCGCCGCGTTTTAAAAACGTACTGCGGGTTTAACAAGGAGCCGCCTTTCGTTCTGCGAACGGCGGCTTCAATTTTGTACAGGTCTGGAGCACGGCCCGTCCCGTGCGCAGCAAGGTTAAACCCAAAGAAACTGACCTCCCCTTCTTGAGAGATTTTTGTGGCGGCCCACTGCTGGATTTTTACGAAGAATAAATCACCCACGTAATCTGCTTACAGCTACTGAGGTTTAGGTAATATTTCAGCAGCAAGAAGGTTTACCTACCCGATCCCTTCCCCAAATCATGCCACGATTCCACCCTTTGGGAAATGCCTTTCACCAGTTGTTCCTGTCGTTCGACCCGGTTTACCGGTTGGTGTTCCTCCTCATGCTGCTCTTCCGGCTGCCGCGCAGGCCCGGCTGTCTTGTCACTGGTATTGCCCTGCTCAATCCATTCCGCATACTCCACCGGTTCCATTTTATGCCCGAATCGACAGGCATAAACCTGTGTGAATTCCGCTCCAAAAAATAGAATCTGCGACGAGTAATAAACCCATAACAGAATAACCACCAGCGATCCGGCTGCCCCGTAAGTTGACGCCACCGCGCTCTTGCCGAGATACATTCCCAGGCCAAATTTGCCGAGCGTAAAAAGCAGCGAAGTAATTGCCGCCCCAATCCACACGTCTTTCCAGGCAATCTTCACATCCGGCAAGACCTTGTAGAGCATGGCAAACAAAACCGTGATCACGCTAAATGACACCACCACATTCAATATCTGCCACAAGATGTGCAAATCGGGCACCATCCCTGCAAAATATTTGTTGAGTGCTGCCAGTGCCGTGCTTACCACCATTGATACTAGCAGCAAAAAACCAATGATCACTATCATCCCAAACGACAGCAGCCGGTTCTTGATAAAGCCGATGATTCCCTGCCCCGGCTTTTCTTGAACTCCCCAAATCGTATTTAGCGCATTCTGAAGTTCCAAAAACAACCCGGTTGTCGTAATCAGCAATGCTCCGACGGCAATTGCGCTCGCCATAAAACCCTTTTGCTGCTGTTGCGGTGTAGCCATGATGCTTTGAATCGCTTCTCCTCCTTGTTTCCCTACTAATCCATTCACCTGCTCAAACACGTCGCTCTGCATTTTCTTTGAATCCTGTATGACTAGTCCCGCGATGAAAAAAAGGATCACAAACAAGGGCGGTAACGCCAGCACAGTGTAATAGGAAAGGGCCGCCCCCAATCTCTGCGCATTGTCATCAATGAAATTTGTAACGGTTTGCTTAAGCAACCCCCAGCCAGCCTTTAACTTCGAAGCCATGCTTCATTTTACTATGGTAAATAACCAGGCTGTAGTGGGAATTTCCCCCATGATAAATGCTTCGGCAGACAAACTGTAGCCGTGCAGCAATGCTTTAACTAAAAGCTAATCGTTCATCACTGGTTCTGCTGCCGGAGTGCAATAAACCAAAGGAACAGTCCAAACTTCAGGACGTAATCCGCCCCGGCCACCTTTTGATTTGCGCAAACCCTTCGGCTCGCCAAACCAAAGCGCCAACTCGCCCGCGTTTGCGCTTCCATCCTCTGCGGTTCCCACCACCACCGCGAGCAAACCATCAAATTCTACCAAATCGCCCCGTTTGAACATGCCACGCCTCCCCGGTTCACCGATTAATCCGCATTGCTTCCTTTTGCATCAACGGAGCCCGACTTCCGGTTATTTAAAAATCTCGCCGAAGAACTGCTTCATGTCTTCCCAGGAGCGTTTATCGGCTTTCTCATTATACGCCGCGCCTTTGGAATTGTCATTTCCGGCGTTCCAATCGGTAAAGCTATGCACCGCCCCGCCGTACTTCACCAACTCCCAATCCACCTTTGCGTTGCGCATCTCGTCTTCAAAAGCCGCCACGTCCTTGGCCGGAACATTCGGGTCATCAGCGCCATGCAGGGCCAGCACCCGAGCCTTGATGTTTTTGCCATCCTCCGGCTTTGGCGAATCCAACCCGCCATGAAAACTCACCACGCCTTTGATGTCCGCGCCGCTCCGCGCCAGTTCAATGACTGTCGTGCCGCCAAAACAGTAACCAATCGCCGCCACCTTCTTCGTGTCAGTCAACTTATGGTTCTTCAACACTGCGAGACCGGCATTTGCCCGCTGCCGCAACAATTCACGGTTGCCCTTGTACTTGCCCGCTTGTGCGCCTGCCTCTTTCGGATCTTGCGGCCGCACTCCCTTGCCATAGATATCCAACGCAAACACATTGTATCCCAGCTTCGCCAGCATCTCGGCGCGCTTCTTCTCATAATCGGTCAACCCCTTCCATTGATGCACAATCAACACCGCCGGACGCTTACCCTGAATCGACTCGTCATAAGCCGAAAAACCTTCCAGCACGGTATCCCCGTCTTTGTATTCCACTGCCTCCGTGTGAATCTGTGCCCGTGCAACCATAACACAGAAAAATACCATCAAAACAGGAACTAGTCGTTTCATAATTCACCGACTCTAGCGCATCTCCGCCCCAAACGCCAGTCCATCAAACTGTAGCGGCGGTCTATGACCGCCGGAAAAATCTCCCTATCGTGGCTGCGCCTCGTAAAAGCGCGGCAAACGATTACCTTTCCTGTCCCTTATAATTTCCGCATCTGCGTTCATTCGCGTCCATCTGCGATTTCAGCCTTTTGCATTTGTCCTTAGCTTCCCCATTCGTGTTTATTAGTGTTCATTCGTGGTTTCCCTTCCCCTCCAATATTGACACCTCGTTTACTATTTCCCCGATGTTAAAGCTCGCGCCGCCCGATTCTTTTTTTCTCTCCGCAGCAGAAGGCTGGATCGAACTTGGCAATTTCGCCGAAGCCAAAGCCGAGCTGTCCCAAATTTCCGAACCGCACCAAAACCACCCCTTTGTTTTGGAATTGCGCTATTCCATCCAGGCTCAGGAACAGGATTGGGCCGCCGCTCTCGAAACTGCCCGCGCCCTGCTCGCGCTCGCGCCCGAACTGTCCTTTGGCTGGTTGCATCAAGCGTACGCACTCCGCCGCGCTCCGGGTGGCGGATTGGAAGCCGCCTGGGATGCCCTGCTCCCCGCCATGGAACGTTTCCCCAAGGAACCCACCGTCGCCTATAATCTCGCCTGCTACGCCTGCCAGTTGCAGCGACTCGATGAAGCCCGACGCTTTCTAAAGCGCGCCTGCGAAATTGGCGGCAAAGGTAAAATCAAAGCCATGGCCCTCAACGATTCCGACCTGCAACCGCTTTGGCCGGAGATTCACAGTCTCTAACGCTCAGCGCAAGGGATGGTCCAATTTGAATTGCTGGTTGTTCAACTTGACCACGATGACGCAGACTCCTATTTTCCACCTCGAATGAAACGAGGAAATGATTCTCCATTAGTTGATTATTATCCACTTACTGGGAATGTTTTTTCTGATGATTAAATGGTTAGACCAATCATGACGGACAGGTGCCCAATTCTAAATGACCGAGAGTTCTGGACTCGGTTGGAATTCGCCACCAGCGGGTGGCTCAAGAATTCCGACAACCCGGCCCTCAGACGCTTTTGGATAGACGGTTTCATTCCTGAAGCTGCTACAAACACGAAGCGGGGACTGGATGTCGCAGGCGTCGTCTGGCTGGGTAAGGGAAGCCGCATGCAATATCAGTATCGCTTCCTCGCCTCTGCACCACAGAAACTGTTGCACGGACACAGGCACGACTTTGAGATTGAGAACCTTTCGCTAGATGAAGGCCGGCAGCTATTGGAAATAGTCATTACCGACCAGAAGATGCCATGAATCGAACGAAGTTAGCAATTGGCAGCTACTGGGCGTTGTTCATCATCATGCCATTGGCTGTGTGCTTTTTGCTCCTCGGCGCTTCGACTCGATCGGCGGGTTACTGTTTACCGATTTTCCTCGTCCTATGCATGATTGGAGAGCGTGGCTTTCGCCGATGGAAGCGACTCTGGAGAGTTGAGTGATGGAGCAGACACGATAATAGGTTTCGAGAGTGAGCGACCTTATACATTATTAAAACCAAGACAGAATTAATTTGTTTCAAATCGCATCCCGCTCTTTTGATTTGAGTTCCCGCCAACTTTTTGCATTATTGATTCGTGTCCAAACCTCTTTCTCGCCGCGACATGATCAAAGGCAGTGTTGCCACGGCCGCACTCGCTTTTTCACAATTTCCACTCTCCGCTTTTGGTTTGGAACCGGACGAGACGTTGGTTCCGTTTATTGATCGTTTGCCCACTACTCCCAATCGACCCATGGTTCAGTGGGACCAACTCACGCAGTGGATGACGCCGGATGAAAACTTTTTCGCCGTCAGCCACTACGGCACCGCCAAAGTTGAAGCCGACAAATGGCAATTGGAAATCTCCGGTTTGGTTAAGCGACCCAAAGTTTTTTCATTGGCTGAAATCAAGTCCCGCCGCCGCCACGAAATCATCGCCACGCTAGAATGTTCCGGCAACGGTTCCTCCCCTTCCTTCATGGGCGCGGTTGGCAATACCCGCTGGATCGGCACTCCGCTTGGCCCGTTGCTGAAAGAGTGCGGTTTGAAGTCGGAAGGAATTGAAGTGGTGTTTTTCGGCTCCGACGAAAAGAAGGAAAAGATCAAGGACAACGAGTATCTCCAAAACTTCGCGCGCAGCCTTTCTGTTAAAGACGCTCTACAAGACAAAATCCTGCTCGCTTATGAGATGAACGGCAAGCCGCTCTCCGTCGAGCATGGCTTTCCCCTCCGCCTGATCGTGCCCGGCTGGTACGGCGTGGCCTGGGTCAAATGGCTGAAACGAATCGAAGTGCAGGACCGCCGTTTCATGGGCCGCTTCATGGCGCGGGATTATGTGACGATTCGCGGCGAAGAAAAACCAGACTGTACCGTCTGGCGCGAAACCAGCGTCACCCGCATGAACGTGAAGTCCATCGTCGCCCGCGTTGTCCGACGTGCTGATGGTTCTTTGCGTATCTCTGGCGCAGCTTGGACGGATGGCACCCCGCTCAAAAACGTGGAACTAAAACTCGACAGCGGCGAATGGATTTCGACTCAGCTCGACAAAAAACATCAATCGAAATACGCGTGGACCTTTTGGCATTACGATTGGAAAAATCCCAGCCCCGGCGAACACACCCTCGTCTCACGCGCCACCGATGCGAATGGCGTCGTTCAACCTTCCGCTGATGACCCCAAGATTAAGCTGAAGAAGACTTACTACGAAGCCAACCAGCAATACCCGCGCAAGATCCGGATTTAAAGGTAGGGCGCGGTGTCCTCACCGCGCCGCTCTGCTCGTTAAACCACTTACTTCTACAACTCCCGAATCCAGATATTCCGATACCTCACCGGATTATGATGGTCTTGCAGGGAAAGCGATTCCTTCGCTGCATGCGCAGTATATTTCGGAGCGCCCACATGGCTCGTCGTTCCCAAAATCTCCGCATTGTCCTGCACCAGCACGCCATTATGCAGCACGGTCACTGTCCCCGGTTTCGTCAGCTTGCCTTCAGCATCAAATCGCGGCGCATGGAAAATAATATCATAATATTGCCACTCACCCGGCTTGCGGCTGGCATTCACCAACGGCGCATGTTGCTTGTAAAGTGAACCCGCCTGACCATGGAAATAAGTCGGGTTATTATAAGAGTCCAGCACTTGGATTTCATAACGACCCTGAAAATAAACTCCGCTGTTGCCCCGCCCCTGCCCCTCGCCTTCCACCTTTGCGGGTGAAGCCCATTCCACGTGCAGTTGGCAATCTCCAAAAGCCTGCTTCGTCTTAATCGTGCCCGTGCCATTGATTGTAGCGACACCGTCCTCCACCTTCCACTTCGCATCCCCACTCTTTTCGCCTTCCCATTTGGAAAGGTCCTTGCCATCAAACAAAACAATCGCATCCGACGGTGGCGGGCCGGGATTGATCACCTTCGGTTCATCCTTGGGCGGCGGAAGTTCCTTGCCTTCATCAGCCGCAAAACTGCTGGAGGCCATCAAGGAAATACCCAGCGCACTCACCATTAGCCGGGTTGCTAAACGATTCATCAAAATGGAAACTTTCATAGTAGATACAATGCGTTGCTTATTGTTCGTTCGGACGTCCAAGCGAAATAACAGAATTCCATCATTTCGCAACTCAAAAAATGCCTTGCTGTTAATGCGGCGGTCTATGACCGCCGCATTAGCTTGCATCTGATGATGCCAACCGATTTAAAGTTCCCCTGCACATGGCATCTATCAAGCAGCCCATACTCGAAGTCTCCAACCTGCGCATCCAGCGCGACGGCACCGTCATTCTTGACGAAGTGTCCTGGCGCATCGATCACGGCCAGCACTGGACCATTCTCGGTGCCAACGGTTCCGGCAAAACTTCGCTCCTCAGCGTCCTGACTGGCTATCTCATGCCTACCGCTGGCGAAATCGCCGTGCTTGGCCAACGCTATGGCGAATCGGACTGGCGCGAACTTCGCAAAAATATCGGCCTCGTCAGTTCCTCCGTCCGCCAATTAATGGCCGACACCGAACCTGCGCTCGAAACCGTCGTCAGCGGCAAATATGCGATGATTGATTTCTGGGGGCCGGTAAGCAAAACCGACCGCACCCAAGGCTTGCGAATGTTGAGAGAGATCGAATGCGAATATTTGGCCGACCGTCCGTGGATTTTCCTCTCGCAAGGCGAACGCCAGCGCGTATTGATTGGTCGCGCCCTCATGGCCAACCCTCGCTTGCTCATCCTCGATGAACCTTGCGCCGGACTCGACCCCGCTGCGCGCGAACATTTCCTTCAATTCCTCCAACGCCTCGGCCGCAATAAAAACGCCCCCACGCTCGTGCTCGTCACTCATCACGTTGAGGAAATCATGCCCATTTTCTCACACGCCCTCGTTCTCAAGAATGGTCGCGTGCTGGCGAAGGGTAAAAAAAGTTCAATATTAAACACGAAGACGCTTGCGAGTGCCTTCCACGCCTCCGCCCGTTTGACGAAGCAATCCAACCGCTACGCCCTCACCATCACCGGCAAATCACGTAGTGTAGTTTAAATCTGCTCGCACGCCATCGGCTCCTGATACCCAAACAGCCGGTTCTTCTTGATGATCTTCACAATCGGCGGCGGCACCATTGCTTCCCACGAAGGATTGCCCATTTGGATTCTCGCCAGCACATCCCGCGAAAAAATCGGCAGATATTCCACGTTATGTTTCGTGATTGGTTCGATGCAATGGTTCTCCAACAGGTAGGCGTAAAGATGCTTCAGGTGCGGTGCTACCTGCATATTATTAACCGTCACCACATGTCCCGTCTCCGGATCTTTCCAGGGATAAACATAGAGCTTCACTTCATTTCGGAAGAGCCGCCCCAGCGATTCCAACAATCCACCTTCCAAATCCGTGTAAAATTTCTCATCGAAAATTTCCTTTAAACTCGGAACGCCCAGCACAATCCCCGTGCTCTTGTGCGTATAACGCGAAAGATACGCCACCAACCGGTAGTACCGGCCAAAGTTGGAAATCAACACCGTCTTGCCCAACGCGCTGAGAATATCCACCCGCGCCAAAAAGTCTTTATGATCAATTCCGCTCTCCGAAAGCAAATTGCGCAACGTCATTTCCATCAGCACCAGCGGTTCCTCTCCCTTCATGCTTGGCTCCTGCAGGAACTGCTCCTGCGCCCGCTCCAGCATGTCCAACGTCGTATTAATGATCGGTCGAAAACTCCCGCGTTCCACCAACACCGCCCTTTTATAAAGCATGTCCGCCGGTTGCACCACTTCCCCTTCGGCAGTGAACATCGCCGCATCCGTCAATCCCTGCTGGACCAATTGCAAACTCATCAATCGGTTATCAATCCCCGCAAATGCCGGCCCGGAAAATCGAATCATATCCACCTCGATCCGTTCCCGCGTCAAATCATCCAACAACGACAGGATCAAAACCTCCGGATGATCACGATTATAAAATGCGCCATGGATCAAATTGACCCCGATGATTCCCAACGCTTCCTGCTCACGCACATTTTCCTTATCCAACATGTGCACGTGAATAATAATTTCCGAAGGCGCACCATGACTCTCCGCCTGGAAACGAATTCCCATCCAACCCTGCCCTGTTTCCTTGCGCGTAAAACTGTGCGTCGCCACCGTGTCCGCAAAAGCAAAAAACGTGCAACGATCCCCCCGCGTCGCATTCAACCGCTCCAGCAACAGGTTGAATTCATAATCCAGCATCGATTGCAACCGCTTCCGGCTCACATACCGGTCGCTCGTGCCATAAATTGCGTCACTCACTCCCATGTCATACGCCGAAATCGTTTTCGCCACCGTGCCCGCCGCGCCGCCCACATGGAAAAACCAGCGCGCAACCTCCTGGCCCGCGCCAATCTCCGCGAACGTCCCATACTTCTTCGCATCCAGATTGATTTGGAGCGCCTTCCGGTGTGTGTCTAATTTTTCAGTATCCATATGCCTCGTGCATCGTCTCAGCAGCCTCTGCCAAAAGATACATAAAAAAGCTCAACTGCTCCAGCATGGCAAGACTGCGATTTAATAAATATGACAGGATTGCATGGCGATCCGATTCTTGTGGAGCAAATAGCATTTCTGAATAATGCGAAATCCCTCGCCGTTATTCATTCCTTTTCCGGCTTTTCCCCCGCATCGATCTCCTCGTGCTGCTTCACCGTGTCCCCTTCCAGGTAAGGTCGCAGCCAGATTCGCTCCACGATTGGATAGCACGCCACCACCGGTAGGATCAGGATCACGCCTGCCACACCCGCAACCCAGCCCGCCGCCAGGCAAGACAGCAGCACCGTCAATTCCGAGAGTCGCAGCCGATTCCCGTACACCTTCGGCACAATGAAATAATTCTCGAGCAAATGATACGCCGCATAGCACACCGCGACCAACACCGCCGTCTTCAGCGAAACCGTCAAAGCCACCAGCGTTGCCGGGATCGTGAACATGAAAAAGCCGATGATCGGCAGCAAGTCAAACACCCCCGCCAACACCGCGAGTAGCACGGCATTGGGCACGTGCAAAACCTTAAGCACGATGAACACAAAAACCGAACACAACACCGACGTGAAAATATTTCCGGCCACGTAATGGCCCACCACCTCCGTGATTTCTTCTGAAGCCTCCGCTATTTTGCCACGATGCGCTTCGGGCAGGAAAGCCACCAACCAGCGATACATTCCTTCCCCTTCCGCCAAAAAGTAGAGCGCAAGAATCAGCACCAGGAAAAACTCCACCACCCTTTGCAGACCCGCACCGCCCCAGGCAACCACCTGCTTCAGCATTGGCCCCGGATCGGAAAACGCTGATCCACTCATGGCACGTTCGGCCAAATCTCGCACCTGTCCCGACACCGGCAGACGTTGCAGCAAATTCTCCCTGAAACTCGGAAGCTTCTTCACGAACTCCATTCCCTGATTACTGATCGTCGGCACCAGAACACCGAAAAGGAGCGCCGTCGAACCGAACAGGATCAACCCGCAGATCAGCACCCCGGCCCATTTCGGCCACCCGCGACGCGTCGTCCATCGCAGCAGCGGTCGAAACGCAATCGCAATCAACAGCGACAACAACAGCAACTCCACGAACCGCGCGAGTTGCCACACCACGTAGCCCAGCAAACACGCCGCTGCAATCTTCAAGAGCGTGCGCCATGGAACCGTGAATTCTAATCGCTCCGACCCTTTTGCCATACACTGCTTTACCCCTCGAAGCATCACGCCGCAAGAGAGGGGAAGTACCACCCATCAGAGGTCAGTTCTTTTACTTGCAGAGGTGCCGTGCGCAAGCACCGACTCCTTCATTTAAATAGCCCTCCAACCACTCTCCGTGTAATCTCCTCCCATGCGCTCAATCCGGAGTATGCTCCTAGCCCTATGTTTTTCACTCGCTCTTTCGTTGCCACTCTTCGCCGGTGATTGGCCGCAATGGCTCGGCCCGCAACGCGACAGCGTCTGGCGCGAAACCGGCATCATCCAGAAATTCCCCACCAACGGCGCAACCATCCGCTGGCGCACACCCATCGGCGCGGGCTATGCCGGGCCCGCCGTTGCCAAAGGCCGCGTTTACGTCATTGACCGTCAGCTCAACAAAGGCGCGAACAATCCCAGCGACCCTTTCCAACGCGGCATCATCCCCGGCACCGAACGCGTCCTTTGCCTCGATGAATCCACCGGCAAAATTCTCTGGCAGCACGAATACGACTCTCCCTACACCATCAGCTATCCCTCCGGCCCACGCGCCACCCCGCTCGTCAGCGATGGCAAAGTGTACACGCTCGGTGCCGAAGGCCATCTCTTCTGCCTCAACGCCAAAGACGGCAAACCCATCTGGTCCCACGAATTCAAAAAGGACTATAATATTCCCACGCCCATGTGGGGCTTCTCCGCCAGCCCGTTGCTCGATGGCGATAAACTCATCTGCCTCGTCGGCGGCACCAACACCACCGCCGTCGCCTTCAACAAAAATACCGGCAAGGAAATCTGGCACGCCCTTTCCTCCAAGGAACCCGGCTACTGCCCGCCCACCATCATTCAAGGTGGCGGCAAACGTCAACTCATCATCTGGCATCCCGAATCCGTCAACTCTCTCGATCCCGAATCCGGCAAAGTCTATTGGTCGCACCCCATCAACATCAAATTCGCCATGACCATCCCCACCCCGCGCCAGATGGACGACCTCCTCTTCTTCACCAGCTTCTACAACGGTTCCATGGCCCTCCGCCTCGACCACGACAAACCCGCCGCCACCCTCATCTGGCAAAGCAAAAAAGTCAGCGAGAAAGATACCGACGCCCTCCACTCCACCATGGTCACCCCGTTTCTCGAAAACGGCTACATCTACGGCGTCTGTAGCTATGGCCAACTCCGCTGCCTCAAAGCCGACACCGGCGACCGCATTTGGGAAACCTTCAAAGCCACCACCAACGACGAAAAAGAAATGCGCTGGGCCAACGCCTTCCTCGTCAAAAACGCCGACCGCTTTTTCCTCTTCAACGAAAAAGGCGACCTCATCATCGCGAAACTTAGTCCCAAAGGTTACGAAGAAATCAGCCGCGCCCACATCCTCGAACCCACCAGCGCCGCCGCCGGCCGTAACGTCCTCTGGTCCCACCCCGCCTACGCCAACCACTCCCTCTACGCCCGCAACGACAACGAAATCGTCTGCGTCAACCTCGCCAAATGATTTTGCAGTCATCAACGCCAAAAAGAGTTAACATTTTGACTGATTGAATGAGAACCACGAGCTGAAGTTTGCTTAAACTTTGTGAGATTGCTACCAATCCAAAGACAGAATTATGTCGAAAGATCATTTTGTTCCCCGTCATTACCTGCGGCAATTTACGATTAACAGAACAGAAATGATAATGGCTGCAAGCGCATCCCCTTACAAATGCGACAAGCCTGTTGGGATCGGTGGTCACTGCTGTAAAGATAATTTTTACGAAGAACACGCTGCCTTAAACAAAGTATTAGGAACCATCGAAAACGAAACTGCCCCCGCACTAGTTCGAGTGGCTGGCCAAAAATATTTTGATGATAATGATTTAGGCAAGCTTCAGTTATTGGCGGTGATTCTACATCATAGAACAAAAAAGGCGGCCGAAGCAGCTAAAGTTTTGCCAAGATATTTAACGTTGAAAACCATCCAGAGTGCAATAAAACAGGGCAAACTACCACCTTATCCAGGCGGAGAAATTTCAGGAGAAATGTGGGATTTTAAAGGTGTACCCGGCTCAATGATTCAGGGAACGGGCTTTTGTTTAATGGAGATGCAAACACTCAAATGCAAATTACTTCAATCTCCTAATGGAGCTCATTTTGTTACGAGCGATCATCCAGTAATTATTCTGAACCAATTTTGTGCAGGCGCAGATGCTTATCGCTCTTATGCCGGATTCAGCTGTTTTGGTTTTCAATTGTTAATGCCAATCTGCCCTAATCTCTGTATATTTTTTTACGATGAGCAGGCTTACAGAGTCGGAAGTCGCCGCAGTGGCCAGTTAGTAACAGTCTCTGAGCAAGACGTTGAAATTGTAAATTCACTCCAAGTTCAATCCGCTGAAAACTGGTTATATTTCCATGACATAAAATTGGAACAAGTTGTCCAACGATTAGTTTATCGGTATGGCAATTTGAGAGTTCAAGTTCAGGATGCACTGAAAGTAATTCCGACAAAGGAACAGAACAAGAAGCTGCTTCTCACCCGAGCATCTACGGTAAAACTTCCGACTCCTTGGAACTTTTGTCGTAAGCGGAAAGATACCAAATTCAAACCTGGAGATATTCGTAATCCTGCATGGACGGCATTGGGTGAAAAATTCATGGAGGACGTCGATAAAAATCCTAGCGATGAGGACATCTTTAACCGCCTGCAGAAATTTCGTGAAAAATTTATAAAAGAGTGTGTTTAGTTCAGACCAACGAAAGGAAATCTTGCTGGACGAACCGCACCCCCTGCGGCAACCTCCCACCACCGCCGATGAGGCACCCAATGATTCAACCCACGAACCATCGGTTGTATTTTAATTGTTAGGCCGCTTTCATCATCAAACCTTGAGCACCAAATCAAAAGTAGTTCTCTCTAGTGCAGCGAGCGTCATTCTTGCCGCTGTATTGTGGGCCTATTTCGACAGAGAGAGATCCATCCTGACTTTGCCCGGGGTTATCATTGACGCCTTTTGCAGCGGCAAATTTCATGGTGGCTTTGGTGACTGGCGAGACTTCATTTTGATTGTTGGTGCATCATGGTCATTTTGGATGTTGTCGGTGCTCATCATCTGGCTTTTGCTGGGACGACTATTTCGGAGAAATGAGAACACAACGGCCTAATCAATGCGTCCAAAACCGTTTATTGGTACGAAGCATGCTCCAACAGCTGGCAGATATGGCGCAAATATTGATTAACCGTGATCAAATAGTAAAGGGGACACTACCACATGTATGCGTTCGCTGTGGCGAGGTCGCCGTGACCAACCGCTTCCCTGGTCTCGGCAACCCATCGACAGCTTCCTGGTTTTTGTCGGCCCGCCTGCGCGTATTTGGCATGCTTTTGTTTTGGGCCTATATCCTCAAAATAGCGCTGTCGGGAAACGAATCCGAAGCCCCACCAGCGGGGTTGCCGCTTTGCGGACGGCATCGGAACTATTGGCCGCGGCGGGCGTGGTTCATGGTGGTCGGCTTTCTCGGCCTGATTGGACTTTGGGCACTGAGCTACGCGACAGACCCCTCGGTCCATGAGACCGGGCATCGAATAACCAAGGCTCCAAATTTTGTCTCCGTGCTATTGGTCATTTGGCTCTTCATCTACCTGCCTGAGTTTCTCATCGTGCATCTGTCATCGATGCGCCTGACTGGCAATGAGGGCAAAAAAATCATCTTGTCCGGAGGAAGCCAGAAGTTCACTGCGGCGCTTCGGGCTGCAGAACAGCAGGACGGCCTTAGCCCAACCGCAACCGACGACAAGCTGACCATAAAGCAACAATTCAAGCGCGTCGCAGGTGACTATTTTGGATAACCCCTCTTTAAATTTGGGGCACCCAATGTTTCAATACATGAACTATACGTTCCAAGTCGATTGTTAGCTGGCGTGCTACGTTATGAGCACTCAATCACATCCTGCTTCTCGACGCAGTGGCTGGGTATTTGTCGGCGTCGCCATTGTAGCCACGATCATCGCGTGGCCGATTGCCGCAGGCTTCTACTCACCGACAGCCATTGGCTTCGTGCATCTGCCCGGCGTCATCCTCTTTGTGCTGCTGGCGGTTTCTTGTACAGTTTGCTTTCTCCTTTGCCCGCGTCGCCCGCTCGCTCCGAAGCTTGTCAGTCTGCTGCTGGCGATTCACGCGGCGTATTGGGCGCTTGATGCAGACGCTTATTATTGGCTTCATTCCGTTTACCACGCCTGACAACACTGGCTAACCATGCGCGAGCCTGTGTGAAAACTTTTTCAAGGTTGGATGAATATAGGGATTTTGAGTACGTCGGACAACTATGCATTTATGTGGATTGCCGCGTGAACAGAAGTTGCTCTTGCCGGAGGCGGTCGAGGA
>JAQGPC010000140.1 GCA_028293285.1 Pedosphaera sp. | reverse complement strand
CCGGTAACGGTTACGTCTGGTAAAAACATGTTCGATGCGATGCGGTCGATGTTGGATTAAGGCTTGAAGCCCTTGGGCCCTTCCTGCAATTGGGCAAGGGATTGGATTATATTTTCCCGCGCTTTCGCTTCGTATTTACTGCGAAAGAAATCAGTAGAATAAATGGATGAACGTTCCAGAAACGATTTTAACACCGAGGAACGTCCTATGGCAAAAGCTTGAGCATCCACCCAGTTATATTCTTCGCGAATTTGCCGTTCATACTCATCAAATTTTGCCTGAGATTGGCCGAGGATGGAAAGATCCACGTCAACGAGGAGCGTGGCGTCAAGGCCGCTGGGCATACTGGTATGTTTGGTGGCCAGAATAAGTTTAAAGACGTTCTCCGTGAAGTTGTCGGTAAGCCCGACGGCTTTCAGTGTTGATTGCGCCAAAGCAGCACTACGCTCTTCATTATCCTTGGCGTGAGTGTCATAAATAATGTCATGGAACCAGATGGCTGCTTCAATGGCCTCTCCATTCTTGGCAAGGTGGCGAGCCCGATCAAATTCGCAGAGGCAGGCGTCAATATGGCTTAAGTTGTGATAAGCGCGGTGTGATTCAGCATAATGCGTCACTAGGTCTGAATAGACCAATGCCGGGGCACCTTGTGCTCCCAACCGCTTCCAAAGAGCGAACCATCTATCTGAGTTTGGTTTTGGCATGGTAAGCCTTTACCAGTTTATCAAACACAGCTTTCGGGACATATTCTTTAACAATTTTCTCCCAGCCTTCCGGTCCGATCAAGCCTTTGACCATGCTGGAACTCACTTCGGCGATACCGCGCGGAGGCGTAAGAAAAATAGTGGTAATATGCTGATCGAGATCGCCGTTGATATTGCGCATCACACGTTCGTACTCGTAATCAGATTGAGAACGGATACCACGCAAAATATAGGATGCGGCACGGGATTGAGCATAGGAAATAAGAAATTGGTTGGAGAAAGTCTCAACTTTGACATTTTTATAATGCTTGGTGGAATCATGGAGCATTTTGACCCGCTCTTCCAAAGTAAAGGCGTAGTGCTTGTCCGGGTTGATGCCGATAGCTACGACTAACTCGTCGAATAACCTGGCTCCCTCTTCAATCATCCAGAGATGACCAACGGTAAGCGGATCAAAACTGCCTGCATACACGGCTGATCTTCGGCCTTTTTTCATGAAATGAGTATAATGATTCTGGCAAGAGAAAGGAAGAGCGATGCTACAGTCCCTTGATCATCAAGACTGAGGCAGGTATTGACCCCATGCAAAAGCGGCGGGGAAGATTCATAATTTAAGCATGGCAATTTTGCCGATCGGTCGCGATACGAAGACGCTTCTCTTTAAGGAATGGACTGCTTCATTCCTATTACCAGCCATGCAGATTTTTCTCCACCGCCAAAAAAGCAAAAGGAATTATTTATGAAACTGTCGCCTCATTACCTCAAGCGTTACAAAGACATTGCCATGCTCCTTTTGAAGTACGGAAATACCGGAGTGGTTTCAGATTTTGGACTCGATGATGCGCTGACGGAAGAGGAGCGTGCTGCACAACAAGCTGGCTCGCCGGCTGCGGAGGAATTGCCGAATGATTTGGAAGCGCTCGGACCAACCTTCGTCAAGTTGGGTCAATTGCTTTCCGGACGTCCGGACCTGTTGCCGGAACATTACCTGAAAGCCTTGTCCAGATTGCAGGACAAGGTGAAGCCCTTCTCGTATGCCGAAGTGGAGGAAATCGTGGAAGCTGAGCTGGGCGCAAGAATTTCCAAGGCCTTCTCCACATTTAAGCCGGAGCCGGTTGCGGCTGCCTCCCTGGGGCAGGTGCATCTGGCGGCACTGCGCGATGGGACGCCAGTGGTGGTGAAAATTCAACGACCTAACATCCGCAAACAGATAGCTGAGGATTTTGCCGCTTTGATGGAATTGGCGACTTTTTTCGAAAGACATACCAAATTTGGCAGGCGGTATCAGTTAGTCAGGGTGTTGGAGGAATTTCAGAAGACCTTGATGCACGAACTGGATTACGAACGGGAAGCTGCCAACTTGCAAGCATTGGGCAATAACCTGAAACAATTTCCGCACATCCAGGTGCCTCAGCCGATTTCGGATTACACGACTCACCGGGTGTTGACCATGGAGTATGTGGAAGGCAAGAAAATCACCGAACTGACCCCTCTGGCCCGATTGGATATTAATGGTTCGATGCTGGCCGAGGAACTCTTCCAGGCCTATTTGAAGCAGGTCGTGGTGGATGGCTTGTTTCATGCCGACCCGCATCCGGGTAATGTTTTTCTCACACAGGAAGGCAAGATAGCATTGCTTGACTTGGGGATGGTTGGTCATGTCACTCCCCGCTTGCAGGAGCAATTGCTCAAATTGCTGCTGGCCGTCAGCGAAGGCAAAAGCGAGGAGGCGGCTGACCTGGCGATTGCGATAGGAAAAACGCGTGATGATTTTAATGAAACGGACTTTCGCCGCCGGATTACGGAACTGGTTACCGACCAGCAGGACAATACCATCGCGCAAATGGATGTGGGCAAGATGATCCTGGAACTGGGCCGAAACGCGGGAGAAAACGGGTTGTATGTGCCGACTGAATTAACGGTGCTGGGCAAGACCTTGCTCCAACTCGATGAGATTGGCAGGACGCTTGATCCGAAGTTTGACCCCAATGATGCGATCCGCCGCAATGCCACCAAGATGATGACGGACCGGATGAAAAAATCGATCAGCGAAGGGCAATTGCTCTCCTCCGTGCTGGAAATGAAGCAGTTCGTGGGCGCACTGCCCTCGCGGTTGAACAAGCTCATGGATACGGTGAGCAATGCCGAGTTTGAGTTGAAGGTCAAAGTGCCTGACACTCATCTCTACTTGGAAGGATTTCAAAAGGTGGCCAACCGAATCACCACGGGACTGGTATTGGCTGCGCTGATCGTGGGAGCGGCGTTATTGATGCAAGTGCCCAGCACCTTCAGGATTTTTGGTTATCCGGGACTGGCCATACTCTGTTTCTTCGCCGCTGGTGGTGGTGGATTCTGGCTGGTATGCAGCATCGTGTGGCAGGATTATAAAAGCAAAATGAAGGCCCGCCGTTCCCGGCAACAGCAGCACTGAACTAAATTTTTGATCCCTCATTGGGAAACCAATCCTCTAAAAAAGTTTTCGCAGGGTTGTGAATAAGTTTTTTCAAAAAAGATTGGTAAATTTTTCCGAAGAGTTTTCTAATGCGGTTGCGTTTCTCGAAGCGAGTTGAGAACGTTGTCCTGCATCCCCGTCCTGGCTTCCTCTACAGAGCAAGGTTGCGAACATAACACAGCCGTGGTGTGTCCGTGATTCCTGTTGTACCAATTTTCTGGCCGCGCCATGGCAAAACCGTCAACCAAAACGAATGCCATGAAACAACTATTGTCCAAATTACTGGGTCGCGCTGGCGACCTTTCCGATGTTCAACCGCTCATCGCCCTCTTCCTGGGCGGAGCTTTACTGGCCGTATTTCTCTCGGTCATGTTCCACCGTAAATCCAAATCGTCTGAGTCTGGTTCGCCCAACCTGTTATGGACGCTCTACGTGCAGGCTGGCCTGCTGTTATGGGCGTTATTCATGGTAATTTTTCTGGTTGGCGGCATGTCCACACTCCGCTCTTACCTGCGCCAGACCGTGGCGAACTTCCAACGCAACCATGGTCGAATAACCGAGGCGAACTACAACGCGGTTCAGACAATCTGGGGCGAGGAACAGGATCAGGGCGAATTGAAAGCCGATCTTTATTACGAGGAGGAAGTGACGGAACGAATTGAGTCGGAAGACATCACCAAACCGGCGGTTTTGCGAAAGAAAACGCTTCGACACACGATTACATCCAATCCATTTGTCTCCGCCAAACACCAGGTGGAATTGCGTCAAAATGCACGCAAGAAAGGGTCGGCGTTGTATGGCGGCTATGAAACCAAGTGCCGCTTCACTTGGAAGCTAAAGAACCCGACTGACAGGCCACTGAGTTCGAATCTTAAGTTTCCGTTGCCAGCGAGCGGAGCGATGTATGACGACCTTTCGGCGACGTTGAATGGCAAGGATGTGCTGGCGGAAATGCAATTAAAGGAGGCGGCGTTGATTCTGCCGCGTGAATTGAAACCGGGCGAAGAGTTGGACTTGCAGATTGGATTCAAGAGCCGAGGGATGTCTTTTTGGTATTTGCAGGTGAAGGAAGCGCGGGAAATCCGGGACTTCACCCTGACGTTGGTTTTACCGGATCTGGCGAAGGTGCGGCTGAACTATCCGGAGGGATGCATGACGCCGACGGAGATTAGACCTACAGCCGATGGACAAGGCTCAGTGCTGGTATATCGGTTGGACCATGCAATTTCCAACAAGGGAATGGGAATCTCGCTGCCCACCCTGCCCCAGCCGGGCGAAACCACGAAAGCCGTGCTTGGTGAAACAGAACGAAGCTGGCTGCTTATTTTTGCGATGCTGGTGCTGGGCTTGACGTTGGCATCGGTGAAACATGCGGTGTTGATCAGCTTATTGTTCGGAGCGGGAACGGCGCTGGGTTACGGGTTGCTGGGAGATTTTAGCGACTTGCTATTTGGCTTTTGGGAACGGCTGCGGTTGTGTTGTTGCCGATGTTTTTGCTGCTGGCGTGGTTGTTGCGAAAAGTGCTGGCGGGTAAGACTGGGAAATTGCTCGCCATCCAGTTTTTGGTTTATGGAATCCTTTTGCCCTGTCTGGCGGGGCTGGATGGAGAACGGCAATCGCTTTATCTGAATGTTTGCGTGATTCTGCTGCTCGCGTTCGTCACGTGGCAGTTGATTACGCAGTGGAGTAAGGAGCCGGAGGGCATGTTCGCAACTTAAAGCCTATCTTATTAGACGATCGCTGAAGTAATGCGACGGTCGAATTAAAGGGGAAAAGTTAGAGCCTCGTCACCTCGTCTCCTACCAGAATAGGTTTTTAGCGATGGGGAAATAAAAAGCCACTCCGGGTAAACCGGAGTGGCTTGAAAAGTTTGCCGCGTTCTGCCGAAGCGCGGCTACATAATTTATTACTTCTTCTTCGCGGCCTTGGCGCTTTCGAGAGCAGCCTGAGCGGCAGCCAAGCGAGCGACGGGCACGCGGAAGGGTGAGCAACTGACGTAGGTCAAACCGAGACGATCGCAGAATTTCACGCTCTCAGGATCGCCACCATGTTCGCCGCAGATACCGAGCTTGATGTCAGGCCGGGTCTTGCGACCGAGGTCGACAGCAATCTGCATCAACTTGCCTACACCGCTTTGATCGATAGAAGCGAAGGGGTTCTTCTTCACGATTTCGGATTCCTGATATATGGGCAGGAAGGAGCCCGAGTCGTCGCGGCTCATGCCGAGCGTGGTCTGGGTGAGGTCATTGGTGCCGAAGCTGAAGAACTGGGCGTCCTTCGCGATTTCGTCCGCCACTACCGTCGCGCGAGGAATTTCAATCATCGTGCCGACGAGGTAGCTGAGCTTGACCTTCTTTTCCTTCTGCACTTCGGCAGCGACGCGATGGACAACTTCGATCTGGAGTTGCAATTCCTTCGGGAAGCCAACCAACGGAATCATGATTTCGGGCTTCACTTTGATGCCCTTCTTCTGGACTTCCGCAGCGGCTTCAAAGACGGCGCGAGCCTGCATTTCGCTGATTTCCGGATAGGCGATGCCCAGGCGGCAGCCACGGTGACCCAGCATCGGATTGAACTCGTGGAGTTCAGAAACGCGTTTGCTGATCTTTTCCGAACTGACGCCAATTTTCTCGCTCAAGTCGCGGATAAGACTGCCTTCATGGGGCAGGAATTCGTGCAACGGTGGGTCGAGGAAACGGATGGTCGCCGGCAAACCTTTCAATTCGCGGAAAATTCCCGCGAAGTCTTCGCGCTGGTAAGGCAGCAACTTGGCGAGCGCCCTTTTGCGTTCCTCAGTGTTCTCCGCCAGAATCATTTCGCGCATGGCGTCGATACGATTGCCTTCAAAGAACATATGTTCCGTGCGGCAGAGGCCGATGCCCGAAGCTCCGAAGGCAACGGCGTTGGCCGTTTGCTCGGGAGAATCGGCATTCGTGCGAACCTGCATCCGGGTGGCCTTCGCGCACCAGGTCATCAACTGGGCGAAGTTTTGATAGGTCTGGCTCTGCTTGGCAGTGAGAGACTTTTCAACCAACACCTGGACGATTTCAGAGGCGGCGGTTTTGATTTCGCCAGCATACACTTCGCCGAGCGTTCCATCAATGGAGAGGTAATCCCCTTCATTGAAGGTCTGGCCATCGACCGTGAGAGTCTTATTGGCGTAATCAACGTGCAAGGCACTGGCGCCACAGACGCAAACCTTGCCCATTTGACGAGCGACGAGCGCGGCGTGTGAACTCACACCACCACGAGCGGTGAGAATACCTTCGGCGGCGATCATACCGCGCAAATCTTCGGGTGAAGTCTCAACGCGAACGAGGAGAACCTTTTCCTTTTTATCGGCGGCTTGCACAGCGCGGTCGGCATTGAAATAAATGCGACCGGTAGCAGCGCCGGGACCTGCGGGCAATCCCTTGGCGATGACACGGGCAGCCTTGACGGCAGCGCGGTCAAACACTGGGGCGAGCACCTGATCCAATTGTTCGGCGGGAACGCGGGTGATGGCTGTTTCCCAGGTGATAAGCTTTTCCTTCACCATTTCCACGGCGATACGAACGGCTGCGAGGCCGGTGCGTTTGCCGTTGCGAGTCTGGAGCATGAATAGTTTGCCCTCTTCGATGGTAAATTCGAAGTCCTGCATGTCCTTGAAATGGCTTTCCAATGTCTTGCGAACTTTTTCGAGTTCGGCGAAAGCCTTGGGTTGTTCAGCCTTGAGCTTGGCAACGGGTTCAGGAGTGCGGACGCCAGCGACGACGTCTTCACCTTGGGCGTTCATCAGGAATTCGCCGTAGAACACTTTTTCACCGGAAGCGGGATCGCGGGTAAAGGCGACGCCGGAACCAGAGTTGGTGCCGGTATTGCCGAACACCATCGCCTGCACATTGACGGCGGTTCCCCATTCGGTGGGAATGCCATATTTGCGGCGGTAAACAATAGCGCGGTCATTCATCCAGGAACTAAACACAGCGCCGACAGCGCCCTTGAGCTGGGCCCAAGGATCGTTGGGAAATTCCTTGCCGGTACGGGTCTTGATGAGTTCTTTGAAACGTTCGACCAAAGTCTTCAGGCCATTGGTGTCGAGCTTGGTGTCTTCGACATCGTGTTCACCGGGGAACAATTCTTCCTTGAGTTTGTCGATGACGGTTTCGAATGGCTCATGGTCTTCGTCCGGACGCTTTTGAACGCCCATGACGACGTCGCCATACATCTGGATGAAACGGCGATAACAATCCCACGCGAACCGCGGATTACCGCTGGCATTTTCGAGAGCGACGACGGTTTCATCGTTGAGGCCCAGGTTGAGAATCGTATCCATCATGCCGGGCATGGAATCGCGCGCGCCGGAACGGACAGCGACGAGGAGCGGCTTTTGGAGATCGCCAAATTTTTTGCCGAGAATCTTCTCCATGTTGGCAACACCGGCTTCGACTTGCGCCTGGAGTTCCTTGGGATAGGTGCGCTTGTTATCGTAGTAATAGGTGCAGACTTCGGTGGTGATGGTGAAGCCGGGAGGCACGGGCAGACCGATGCGGGTCATTTCTGCCAGGTTGGCGCCTTTGCCACCGAGGAGGGGCTTCATGGAACCGTCACCATCCGCCTTTTTATTACCGAAGACGTAAACGTATTTCGCTTTTTTAGATGCTTTAGCCATAAAATAGATTCTAGCGTTTCAATTGACTTCTTTTCGTTGGGAAATTCCGCGAAAATCGAATTGGGAGCCTAACAAAGGTTGCCCGAGTGTCAACGGTCGAGTTGGGAATTTAATCCGTGCGCCCTGTGCTGACTCTTCCAAATTTATGTACGGTACTTATTCTCATTAAACAAGGCGACGTAAAGCCGTTGAAACGGCTGAAATTTCCTCCAGTTTGCGCCACACCGGGCTGGAAGCCACGGTGTTAATGAGAAATTCAGAGGGTCTGGGTTTTAGGAACTTATCTCCTGTCCTCAAGTTCTTCTTGCAAAGTCCTAACGGAACAGATTCTTTCGTCGTAGTTGACCGATTTGGAATAAAACTGTTCCACCCTTAATTGCAGGGCGCGGTGACGGGGCGTGAGGGCATCCATCTCAAACTGGGCGGCCATTACGACGACTTTCAGCTTGGGAAAGGATTGCCATTGAAGCCATTCAAGGACTTCAAAGCCGTTCTTGCGCGGCATGTTCAAATCGATGAGTAATAAGTCGGGAAAAGGATAACGTTTACGGTCGGAATAAGGTTCATCGCCATTTAGATAGGCGATTACCTGATTGCCATCTTCCACTTCGGCAACCACTTGCAAAAGCGGCGCGGTGGCGTGGATGGCCTCCCGGAGTAAAAGGCGATCAATAGCGAAGTCATCCGCTATGAGGACGCAATATTTCTGTTTGCGTGCCATTACCCGTTCCTCGCCGGGTTGGAACTGGTTTGAAGAGTCATTTCCTGATTGCTGCGTGAGACTCGCCTTCCCACAGTAACTTCCCGTTTTGTAAACATAGGTTTCTTCATAGACTGCTCGTTTAACGTTGCTTAAGGGTAGGGATTCGACTTCGAACGCGTAAGCGGTGAATGTCTGAATAGGATGCAGGTTTTCGTCCTACATTGGTTTTAAGAGCCGTATTGGATATAAGCTCATTCTCTGCCGTATTCTAATTAGTCGGCCCTCGCTCCGGAAGTAAGTGGGTAAGTGTGTTTGTGGGTGAGTGGGATTAAGGCCGCATCGTCTCGGCTTTACGTAGCCGCTGGAGTGAAGTTAATCATCCACAAATTACGCGAAGGAACGCGAATTGTTCAGACCTTGCGGCGAGGCAATTTGGTTCGCCCAGCGGATTAATTCCGTGGCCGGACATATCTCGCTCTCGTCACGTGGAAATACGTAGTGTTTGTCAGCTTGCCGGGCACAGTCAAGGTGACGATGTCGTAAACGCGCGCAACCCGTCCATGCTGGGTCTCAGTGGTGTGGTGCAGGAGGCGATTGAACTCTTCAGGAACTAATGAGATGCTCAAGCCTTTACCGTATTTCAAATACATCCACCCGTCCTCCTCTCGACGGAGCCATTCCTCGTCAGCCTTTGTCCATGCTTCCTGTGTGTATTGTCGACCGGCCACACGCAAGGCGGTCTGGTAGGAAGCCCCGTTGTTCCCTTGAATGGCTGCGCCTCCTGACATCCATTGCGGATCGTGACACCCGGCGGAACATCCCAAGCCAGCGGCACAAGCTGCCAGAAGCACCAGGAGATGAGATTTTAGATTATTCATGGCGAACGGGGTTTTCGCCTAATAATTGCTGTTATCGTGGTGCTTCAGCATTGCTGGTCTGGTTGGTAACTTGAGATGAAGTGTTCGTATCGCTTTGCGGAATGGGCTGGAGAGGACCACGCGGACACCTCATTCCCACGCAACCGGTCAACGTGACAGGCAATAATGCCACCAGCGCCGACCAACGCGCCAAGCGAAGAAAAGGAAACCATCCCCGAACTCGCGCTAGAAAAGAAAGGTCTGCAATCCTGCCGTCGGTGCGCTGACAATAAAAAACGCACTCTCGCGCATTGGCAGGATTGGCGAACGCTTCTCTCTCAGTCTGATTCATCGCTGAAACATTATGGACGAATTTCTGGCAATGATCGCAGAAGCGTCGCTTGTCGTCTCCGCGCATCTTGTTCCAGTCGGCGGTGCAGGGCTTTTGGATTTTCCAAGGTGAAGCGTTCGGTTTCATAGGCGCGAAAGTTACGCTTAATTAGTAATATACAATGGACGGTTCGTATATTGAAACATTGGGTGCCTCATAGGCGGTGGTGGGAGGTTGCCGGACGGCGCTCGATGGAAGGGTTAGGCACTTGTTTCAGTATGGCAGCCATTCTCTCGGCAACGGAGAGATCACCGTGTAGTTCAATCACCGGACAGCTTCTTGCAGCGAGCCATGATCGCTGCATCTGCAGGCTTCTGCCCTCCGGAGGACCTTCGTCGTACTGGGCCGCCCATTCCAGAAACGCCGGGTCTGCCTTGCCGAATCGTTCGAGTTCACGTTTTCGGAGGCGTTCGACCCGGATTGAAGTTTCGAGGTACAAGAACACGATGAGCTGGAATGCATTTTCAAGCTTCGTACCCCAGCCAATCAGTGAGCCTGACACGACGGCAGCTTGCGTCGCGCGCACTTCCGCCAGCAGCAACGACAATCGTTCGGACCTGGCGCGTTTACTCGTGAACGGTGGATTTGTGGGCAGCCAGAAATAGTCATCCGTCTCCAGGTGCGAAGCTTCAAGCTCCACGGCAAGCGCTCTTCCGAGTGTTGAGGTTCCAGAGCCAGAAGCGCCAATGATGTGGATAAGCATTCGAAAGCACTTAACTATTAATATACGACCGGTGGTTCGTGGATTGAAACATTCAGTGCCTCATAGGCGGTGGTGGGAGGTTGCCGGACGGGATTCGGGTCGTCCAGCCGGATTTCCTTTTGTTGACCACCAATCAAACACGCAGGCACACCGCTAACTATACAACGCCCCAGCAACTCATTCAGCTTGGCGCGGATGGCCTCCAGGTCCGCTGTCGTGGGCGGATTGGAAAACGGCACGTTCAAGGTGTCCACCGCATTGACATTGGCGAACACATTCACGAACTGGTCATTGAGCGCATTCAACTGATTGCGCAACTCGGCGGAACTCACCGCCGCATTATTCGCCGGTTTGGTCGGATCAAATGTGGGCATAAACTGGAATTCCTTTCTTGCCCGCAACTAAACACAAACACCCCCAACCTGTCACTTCATTTCCTTCTTGCTCACCCACAGCCGCCGGAAGAAGTCGTCCGCCGCGAATCGGACGACTGAACTTCAGGTGATGCTGGCAACTGCGAGGGCGGACGGCTGTTGGGTGCAGCGTCTTGTTCGAGTTCCTGTAGTTTCCCTCGCAATAGCTTGCAGATCAGCGCGTCTCTCTCACCCGTGTTCCATCGCAAAATGGCAAGACACACCATTATCGCACCCGCAAGAAACTGCATGACGCCCACGTCGACCTGCATCAATGAGTAGGTCACCACCTGGTGTCGCAATTCAAGGATCTTGCTGATCTTCAACATGGCCCCGACGGCCCAACGCCGCTCCAGACCGGGAGGCGGACCGTCTCCAAGCGCGCGGCTCACTTCTAAATCCGTAGCCTTGTCATCGTTAATGCTACGCATGCCATCGCTGTGGTTTCGGTATCCGAGGAGCATGCCCACTGAGAATATTACCAGTATCAGCCATCGCCTGTGTGGCCACTGCGCCAGTTGCCTCTCGCGCTTCGATATGTATCGATCAGCAATCTCTATCTCGCTTTTCGTAAGCTCCATAGGCGTCTACTCCGTGCTCGAACAATTAATATACGACTGGTGGTTGGTGGATTGAAACATCCCGTGCCTCAAAGGCGGTGGTGGGAGGTTGCCGGACGGAATGGGGTTCGTCCAGCAGGATTTCCTTTCGTTGGCGAAAATACTTTCCCGTTCCGCACTCACCCGCCAATCACGCCGGGAGTTTTCACACAGCCTCGCGCGAGCCTGTGTGAAAACTTTTTCAAGGTTGGATGAATATAGGGATTTTGAGTACGTCGGACAACTATGCATTTATGTGGATTGCCGCGTGAACAGAAGTTGCTCTTGCCGGAGGCGGTCGAGGA
>JAQGPC010000119.1 GCA_028293285.1 Pedosphaera sp. | reverse complement strand
ATGTTCAGCTTCTCGTTGGGCGAAATCTTTCTTTTGATTTTGCCCCAGGAAGTGCTCGTGCCCAGCAACCATGCCCCGGTGGCAACCGTTGCCGTGCGCTTGATAAATTGCCGACGATCAATCCGTTGATTCATAAGCTGGTGAATTAAGGACGCGTTGTTACTTGCTGGGGATTTCCCGAATATAAACGTTCTTGAACCAAAGCGGGCCGCCATGGTTTTGCAATTCGATCTGGCCCATCGGATAAATCGGTTTGTCGCGTTCCCAATAATTCTCCAGCGTGGTATCACGCACCACCAATTCACCATTCAGGAACACATGGACTTTTTCGCCGACCATCACGATGCGGAAATGATTCCATTCACCAACGGGCTTGTCAGCTACCTTCAGCGCATGACGCGGGTTCTTTTCATTATTGTAAAGACCGCCTGAACCATCCACTGGATTAAACTGTCCGGGACTGTGCGCTTCCCAGATTTGCACTTGGGGACTACCGCGCAGATAAATGCCGCTGTCACCCTTGGCCGGGATCTTCCAATCCACCAGCAATTCGAAATCACCGTAGTCCTTCAGCGTGCAAAGACTGTCACCCTTGCCGTCGAATACAATTTCCCCATTCATAGCCTTCCAATGCTCCTGCATGTGCTTATCCGCCTTGACCTGTTCCTTGGACAGTTCTTCCGGCGACATCTTCGCGCGCTTCGGAGGATTGGCCACCAACCCCTTCCAACCGGTCAAATCTTTGCCATTAAAAAGCCGGACAAACCCTTTCGGAGCAACATTGTCGCCACCGGCAGCAGGAACTTCTTGCATTTG
The DNA here is from genome assembly GCA_028293285.1 of Pedosphaera sp. Classification (GTDB taxonomy): domain Bacteria; phylum Verrucomicrobiota; class Verrucomicrobiia; order Limisphaerales; family Pedosphaeraceae; genus Pedosphaera. The sequence goes on along the minus strand of JAQGPC010000119.1, from coordinate 2,471 downwards.
AACCCCAGCACCTTCTTCCCATTTGGCTTTGAAAACAGTGTTATTACTGGCGACCGTTTTGCCAGTCAGTTCCTTGATGCGAATATTTCGGAATTCAACATGATTGGCATGGCCGAGAAAACCGATATGCCCCCGGTCACGCAAAAACCCGGGATGTTGACGGATCACCGCCGCATCGTGGACATCATTTAAATCGGCGTCCACAATGACTTTGCCATTGAGCACCACCTTGTAGTGGCGGCCAACACAGGTGATTTCTTCCTTGTTCCATTTGCCGATCATCGGCGTTCCATTCTGCGCCGGCACAATGCCGTAAACCGAACCGTTAAACTGCCAGGGCTTGATGTTTGCATGCATCGGCGCCTTGTCGTCCAGGATTTGGATCTCCACTCCCGTGTAAGTAAGTTCGGCGCCACCGAACGGCACGCGAATAGCCACGCCATTATTTCCATCCGGTTCCAGTTTAAATTCCAGACGCAACACAAAATCGGAATACTCCGCCTCGGTCAGTAAATTCCCGTGGCTGTTTTTTGTGCAAACGATCAGGCCATCCTTGGCCAGATATTCCCCGCCCTTGTTGCCGAAATATTTCCAGCCAGTCAGGTCTTTTCCGTTAAATAGGCTCGTAAAGCCTTCCTCCGCCTGGACAGCCAGCGACCCGGCGCTTAGTGCGAGGGCGACTACAGCGGTGGAGATAAATTTACGTGTGCGTACGAATGACACGCATTTAGTGAGGCAATTGTTCATGCTCATATTGAAAGTTGATTCAGGTGTTGAGATTTTGGCATTTAACGTTGACTGTCAAGCCGCAGGTTTAATTCAACGATTACGCAGCCAGGTTCAGCACCCTGAATAGACGGCGTAAAGGGCTTAAAAATTCTATTCTTACAAATCCCGAAAGGCCGCATCCATCCCCCCTTCTAAAATCCGCGCGTGACTTTATGCCCGTTTCATGGAAGCTTTTTCTCCAGCTATGAAAAAACTTATTTATGCGTGTCTGTTTGCCTTCGCGCTCGGCACTGTAACCGCCCGCGCCGAAGAACCAAAAAAAGAGGAACCTAAAAAGGAAGAAAAGAAGGAGGAGAAAACTCCTGCCCCCGCAGCCAAGGAAGTCGCGGTCATTAAAACGACTGCGGGCGAGATGGTCGTGGAATTCTGGCCGGATGTCGCGCCCAAAACGGTGGAGAATTTCAAGAAGCTTGCCAAGAAAGGTTTTTATGATGGTACCGCTTTCCACCGGGTCATTCCAGGTTTCATGATCCAGGGCGGCGATCCTAAAACCAAGGACGCCAGCAAGGAAAATGAATGGGGCACCGGCGATCCAGGCTATAAGATTGATGCCGAGTTCAATGACCGCCCGCATGTTCGCGGCGTACTCTCCATGGCCCGCTCCGCTGATCCCAATTCCGCCGGCAGCCAGTTTTTCATCTGCCATGGCGAACCACGGTTCCTCGATCATAAGTACACAGCGTTTGGCAAATTGATCAAAGGCGATGACGTCCTGGAAAAAATTGCCACCACTCCCACGCATCCGCCCGATCGCCCGGACAAACGTCAGGGTGTTGAAAGCATCAAGATCGTCCCTGCTGACTCAGTTAAGTAAATCAACCCTCAACTCTAAAATACTGTGAGCAATGTTAACGAAGTAGCGGTTATTAAAACTACGGCGGGCGAAATGATAGTCGAGTTTTGGCCCGATGTCGCGCCCAAGACGGTGGAAAACTTCAAGGCCCTTGCCAATAAAGGCTTTTACGACGGCACGGCTTTCCATCGCATCGTCAAGGGGTTCATGATCCAAGGCGGCGATCCTCTAACCAAAGATGTGAAAGCCGAACACAGTTGGGGCACAGGCGGTCCCGGCCACAAGGTAAAGGCCGAGTTCAACGAACGTCCTCACGTTCGCGGCGTGCTTTCCATGGCCCGCTCCTCCGATCCTGATTCTGCTGGCAGCCAGTTCTTCATCTGCCTGGCTGACGCTCGGTTTCTGGATCGCCAATATACCGCCTTTGGCAAGGTAATCCTCGGTGACGAGGTGCTCGGTAAAATCGGCGACACCCCCACCGCCATGAGCAATAGCGGCGAACGCAGCAAACCCACATCGCGCATTGGCGTGGAAAGCGTCAAGATCGTTCCCGGCGAATCGGTCAAATAATTCTACAGGCGCGAATGGGCCAGGCTCATTCGCGCCTTTTCTTTTATGGTGGATTTAAACCAACTCGCGACCGCTCTCGTGAGCTTGGGCTGTCCACCGGAAAAGTCCCTCGAAATGGCGGCGCAACTCGACAAACGCGCCAAACAACTCGTCGAACAAAAAAGCAAAACCTACGAAGAGGCAATGGGCCATCTGCTCAACTTGATGAAACAAGGCTGGGCCGCGAAAGAAAAAGGAATTGAATGACAGTATCGAATGCACTTTGTCCCTGCCCGCCCTTTAATTCGTCATTCGAAATTCGCAATTCAAAATTTCTATG
>JAQGPC010000111.1 GCA_028293285.1 Pedosphaera sp. | reverse complement strand
ACGAGACAACGGCATCAATGTTGAACTCGACCAATACTATACAGAAGAAATTATTGACTGGCCGCGTTGGTGCAACGAGCAGATCAGTCGCGACCATTCTGACTTCGTGCTTTGCGTTTGCACTGTTGAATATTACCGCCGGATAGAAGGCAAAGTGCCACCGGAAAAAGGCAAAGGCGTTTATTGGGAAGGCAGCTTAATAGACGATGAGCTTTACGATGCTAAAGGTAATAAGCGATTCATCCCCATATTATTCGATGATGAACCCGACTCAAGCATCCCGCGATTTCTTCGTGGTTGGACATTCTGCCGACTCCACAACTTTGCTCTCGCAGATTCTGGATTCGAGCAGGTAATCCGCATACTAACCGGCCAAGCGAGCGTGATAAAAAATCCTCTTGGTCCAGTTCCAGTCCTGCCACCTCGCGCCATTGCTCAGGTCGATGCGCCACTTCCTTCAAATCCCACTCCCCAAATTGCCCCACCCCGCCTCCGTCACGGTGCGGAACAATTATTTGGCCGCGAAAAAGAATTAAAACTTTTGGATGACGCTTGGAACAATCCCAAAATCAATGTCGCTACGTTTGTCGCCTTTGGTGGCGTCGGAAAAACCTCGCTCATTTTTGAATGGATGAATCTCCTCGGTGCCGACGGTTGGCGTGGAGCAAAACGAGTCTTCGATTGGTCCTTCTATAGTCAAGGCACACGTGAACAAGGTGCTTCGGCGGATGTATTCATTGCCCAAGCCCTTGATTTTTTTGGTGATCCTGAAATGGCCAAAAGCAGTTCATCTCCTTGGGAAAAAGGCGCACGCCTCGCTCAACTTGTGGCTCAAGAGCGCAATCTCCTCGTGCTGGATGGCCTTGAGCCATTGCAATATCCGCCTGGACCGATGGGAGGAAAGTTAAAAGACCCAGCGGTGGAAATTTTACTCCGTACGTTGGCTCGACACAATCCCGGTCTTTGCATCGTGACAACCCGCGAAAATGTTACTGATCTCACACCGTTTCACAACACTACTGCACTTGAGTGGAGACTAGACTACCTTTCTGAAGATGCGGGAGCTGCCTTGCTGGAAAAACTTGGAGTACATGGCACGCTCGCCGAACGTCGTCAACTCAGCAACGATGTGAACGGACATGCCCTCACGCTCAACATATTAGGCAGCTATCTTGTTCGCGCGCATAGTGGAGACATTCGCAGACGCGATCAGGTAAAGATTGAAAAGGCGGATGCTTACGTCCAAAATGGCCACGCTTTCAAAGCCATGGCCGCCTATGAAACGTGGCTGATGACTGGTGGTGAAATTGGATTACGCCAACTTTCAGTGCTCCGCCTGCTAAGCCTTTTTGACCGTCCCGCCGATAATGCACTTTTAGAATTACTTCGTCAGAAACCGAGCATTGCACATTTGAGCAAACCGCTCATAGGACTGAAAGAAGAGGATTGGAATGCCACGCTTTCATCACTCAGAGATGCCAATCTTGTATTTATTCAAAGCGACAGAGCAACTGTCGATACTCACCCGCTGATTCGCGAATACTTCGCAATCAAAATATGCAAGAAAAACCTCGTTAGCTGGCGCTCTGCCCATCGCCGAATTTATGAATATCTCCGAGATACCACAGAAGATAAACCTCAACCGACCCTCGAAGATCTTCAACCGCTCTACCAAGCAATTGCGCATGGATGTCAAGCGGGATTGAGAAATGAGGCATTTAATGATGTTTATACTAGCCGCATTAGAAGAGGAAATAAATTCTATTCTTTAGAAAAACTTGGAGCATTCGGCACGGATCTCGGAACGCTTGCATACTTCTTTGAAAAACCATGGAATGATGTTGGTGGCGAATTTAAAGAGGAACATAGAGGATTAATTCTTAGTGAGACAGGATACTGTCTCCGTGCGTTAGGGCGTTTGTCTGAGGCTCTTAAACCTATGCGCGGAGCTGCCAATGTAGCTGTCAGGCAGGAACAATGGCATAATGCGGCAATTGGCACAGGCAACTTAAGTGAACTGGATCTGACATTAGGAGACATATCCGGTGCTGTTGACAGCGCGAAGCAAGCTATTAATTTCGCAACACGAAGCTCGGTAGATTTCCAACTCGTGAAACAACGTTCGAAGTTGGCTGTCGCTCTTCTCCACGCAGGCGGATCTGCTACGACTAAAGCGTTAGATATTTTTGGTGAAGTAGAAATCTTACAAAGCAAGCTTCAACCGCAGTGTCCCTTTCTATACTCAATGCGTGGTTTTTACTATTGTAGCTTGCTTCTTGCCGAGGTCGAACGCGCGGCATGGCAGGTTGTGTTAAGTAAGCCAATCTCATCAGATCTTTCTTGGGAGCCACAACAAGTCAACATTTCTCGGGCGGGTTTAATCCAGCGTTGTCAGGACGTTGAGCAACGAGCAAAACAGATACTTGAATTGACTCTCCAGTTAAATAAAAAGAATAACAACATTCTTGAGGAGGCTATTAGTTTTTTAACACTTGGTAGAGTCGCTCTCTTCAGAATAATTCTTGAGCAACTGTCTATCGGCAATCAAAATTTGGAGGCTCATTCATCTCTGGCCACTGCCGTTAGCGGGCTCCGTCGATCTGGTCAGCAATTCATGTTACCGCTTGGCCTTCTCGCGAATGCTTTGTTGCTTTTCTTTGAAGGTAATCCGAACAGCGCAGTGACTGAGCTAAACGAGGCCTTGGAAGTCGCCGAGCGCGGCCCCATGAGATTGCATATGGCCGATATCCAACTCCATCGCGCCCGCCTTTTCCGCGACAAAGCCTCTCTCACCGAAGCCCGCAAACTCATTGAACAATGCGGCTATTGGCGGCGCAAAGAAGAATTGGAAGACGCTGAGGAAGCTGCCAAAACGTGGTAACAATTGCGTTGCCCACCAAATGCAACGAGGTTGTGGCCTCCTCTCAATCTTTCTTCAACTTATAACAACCTTGGCCATCCCCAAAAACTTCGCGTAACGCTCTGCATAATCCGCTATCGCTTTCTTCTGCTCCTTGTTAAATGACTTAAACGCACTCACCGTAATAACCACCGTATCCTTTTTGAAAGTGCGCCGCCAAGTCCCAACCACCCGCCCATCCATCACAATCGTCGCGCTAAACATTCCATTCGATCCGGGACAAATTCTTTCAGCATATTTCAAATCCAGCGCCGCACTGCGGTCCCGATAACCCAGCATATATTCATCGAACCCAGGAAGGAGATAAACCGCCGACGAAGCCTCGGGCAAATCAACTCCTTCTTGCGACGTCCAATAAACCTTGCCGTCAATTTTCTCCTGCGCCAACTGCAAGCCAACCATCTCCAAACCCATTTTGGCATCGGATACTTTCAATCCCGACCACCAGACAAAATCCTGCACCGTCGCCGGACCATGGCCTATAAAATAACGCTTCGTCAATTCGGCCAAGGCAGCCTCACCCTCTAAACTCTTGGCCTGTGGGGCCCATTCATCCAACAGCGCGAACGTCTGTTGTTTGCCGTCCCGCGCGCCGAAACAGATCAACTTCTCCTGTGCCAACCGCCATAAGATATGATAGCCGCGCTGCCCGGCGGTTGAAATGCGACCCGTTTCGAGCAAGCCATACATGTCATCACGCGACAATTGCTTGCCGCCCTGCAACGCTTGCACGAAAAGCTTTTCACAACGTGCAAAAACCTTGGCATCCAATTCCAACTGCTGCTGGCGTCTAGCGCTACCGGCAATGATCCGCGGCGTCAGCAGTGCCAGCATCCAACGCACATCCGCCGCCGCCACGAAATGCAACGTCCCCCGCATCGGCCATGTGCGAATAATCGTGCGGTCCGCAAGTGCTTGCTCAATATCCGCATCAGTCGCGCCAGTCAGTCTCAGCCCGACCGACCACTTTGCCCCGGCAAAATCCTGCGCCTGAATAGCCCCCAACCGCGCCACAACCTCGCTCGGTTGCTTGCCAAATGGCGCTGCAATCTGTTGGTTATGTAGCCGCTGCCGGACAATATTCAAAGCGTTCATCACATTCCATCCACGTTACAACCCCTGCCCCCTATAAAACCTCCGCCCAAACCCACTCGCGTTCGTATCACTGAATTGAACCACCCCATTTGTCCCCGCCACATTCGTGCTCAACGAAGTCCAATTCGTCAAATTCGTCGATCCCCAAATCGCATACGACGCACCGGGCGTCCCTTGCTGCAAAATTAAACTCACCGTTCCATTCTGCTTCAACGTCGAAGCATCCAGCTTCAATGTGCCCGGCGACGAAACCCCCAGCGTGCTCCCCACCTTGATTCCATTGCCAAAACTTGTTACCCAAATCTCAATTGGCTTGTACGGATTAAAAAACACCCGCTCCGGCTGCCGAAACGGATAACTCATCACCTGGAAGAAATTGGGGCTTCCCACATTGATATTTGTCGAGCACCAAAGCCCCAGCGTCTCCGTCGTCAGGTAAACTTCATTCGCATCCAGGGGATTGATCGCGCACGACGTGACCCGATCCAGACTATTCAACCGCGTCCACGACACCCCGCGATTCGTCGTCTTATACAATCCACCCAGGCCATTCGGTGCTCCGCCCCAACCGCTGAACACCCCCACATACCACGTGCTCTGCGTCGTATCATTCGGATCAATCAACAAATCTTTCGTCCAATAACTCATGTTCGTGTGACTGCGATCAATCCATGACGTGCCGCCATTCGTGCTGACAAATACGCCCGAACTTGCGGTAAATGCCGTTGATGTCCTTCGCCCCGAATAAGTGCAAACCAATGTGCCATCGTTCAGCACGTGAACGTTAAATGGATGTCCTTCCGTTCGTGGAGGATTAGTTAGCTTCGTCCATGTCGAAGCCGCGCCGTTTTGGATATTGCTCGAAACAAAAATCCCGCCCAGCGTGCTGTGAATGACACTGGCATAAAGTCGATTCGCATTATTCGGGTCCGTTGCCACCCAAATCACCGGATGTACGAAATCATGCAGCGTCTGCCAAGTCACCCCTTGGTTGCTCGAAAACAGCACCATGCCACTGCCGCCATCAATGGTCGCGTCCGTCAGGTGCGTGCTTTGATACATGTCATGCGTCCCCGAAGTTGCCGCATACAAAACGCCCGTCGTAGGATTTTTCACGCACCGGTACATCGAATTAAGATTATGCCCCGTGTAACCGAATCCCCACGAGTCGCCGCCATTGGTGCTGATGATTCCCTTGATGTCCGAATATCCCGCCACGATGTGATTGCTGTCCGACCACGTCACACCCCAGCAGGAAGTATTTTCCAAGCCGATGCTGCGATAAAATTTTCCTTTCGGCGTCGCTGCATTGGTCGAGTTCTGGTCCGCCGCATTCACATAAACCTGTTTCCAGAATGCGCCGCCATTCGTGCTCAAGTGTGCAAAACCCAAATCCGTGTACATCACCTTGCTGGAATCATTCGGCGCCACCGCCAATCCCAACGCCCCCGCGCCATATGACCAATCCCGGTCCCCACTCGCGCCCGCCCACCCCGTGAACGCGTTTAAATTATTCGTTATCAACAGCGAGTTCTGCCAATTCGTCCCGCCATTGGTCGTTTTGTATAAAATGGGATAATCAATCGTACTCTGCTGTCCGGCCACATACGCCGTCGTAATATCGTTCTGCGCCATCGCTACAAACGCCGGATCGTATCCTCCCGGAATGCCGTTCGTTCTCAAAATCCAGTTCGCCTGTCCCCAATCAAGCGAATACGTTCCCAAATAACTGTTATAGAAACCTTCCACCAGCAAACCCGGATAAACATCCGCCGAATTCCAAGTGATGCACATAAACCGCGTGATACTCCCCTGCTTCGCCCCCGTACACGAAACCATCACCTGCCCTGCTGCAATCCCTCCCACACTCGCCACGGCAAAAGTGCTTCCATTGTTCGTCGACACCAACAACCCCGCGCTCGTCCCCACAAAAATATTCGTCCCATCAAAAAGCGCTCCCGCCAAATACAATCCCGCTGCTACTGTATATTTCGATGAAAAATTCGTTCCCCCATTCGTGGACCAAAATAAATTATTGTAATCAGAAACAATAATTCGATTCGCCGCATTCGGATCAGCGTACAACGCATACGCTCCGCCTCCCGTCGGATCACTCGCCAGTGCATGCCACGTCGCACCCCCATCCATGCTCTTCGTCGGCGTCAACAAGTCTCCCGCATGGTCAATGCAATAAAGAACCTTCGGATCGCTCGTAAATTGCACGATGGCACTACGCCCGCCCTGAATCTGCCCAAAATCCGCCGTCGTCCATCCCGCGCCATAATTGGTGGAGCGAAACACCTCGCTCATGTCGCATGCCATCCACAATTCTCCGGGACTGAACGGATTGAAACTCGGCGCAAACAACGCTCCTCCCCCGCCAGCGCCTTTCGAAATCCACTGTGTCGGTTGCGCCGCCTCCTCCTGAAGCGAACAACCAAGCCACAAAACCAGGGCCATTAACGCAACCCAATTAAAAGACCTGTTACCACTCATAACCAGAGATTAGCCACGTCACACAACCATCTTCAAGCGTTGAAAAATCTTTTAATTGTGAGCATGAACAGGGCCAAAAATTTCTCTAATTCACGAGCAAAATACGATAAAACCTCTGAGGAATTCCAGTCGTACCCGCATCCTTCTGCGTAGCTAACGTATTGGTGGCGGTAATGTCCGTCCCCACCGTCTGCCAAACTGGATCGGTCAAATTATTCTTGGATTGCACGCGATATTTCAACCCCGCGCTCGCGCTCCAACTCAACACCACATTGGTTCCGTTGAAGGCCACTTGCGGTTGCATCAAGGATGGCGGAGGCAACACTCCAAAGAACCGCAATACATCCGACATATAAGCATCCCGCACCGTCGAACTCGTAATCGTTTCAAACGGAAAACCCCAGTTGACCACCTTGCCGCCACCCAGTGAACCGTCATATTGCACCCCCGCTGCGCCACCCAAACCACCGGAATACAAAATCGCCGCCACGCTCCCGTTCGTCGGCGTCAACACATCCGGAAAAGCGACGTTATACGTTCCATGCGTCCCATTATCAAAACCGCCATTGGCATTATTCGTGAAGATGCCCGTCGCAACCGGACTAAACGCATAAATATTCGCATCGTCCGCGCTGAACACCGCGCGCAATTGGTTATGATAAAAATTCCGGTCTGCCGCGCTCGGTCCGCTGGGACGATCCAAGTCCCACCCAATCTCCGCGCCATTGACGAACAAGTTCCCCCCGCCATTGAGATAATCCGTGACCGCAGCCTCTTCGCTCGCCTCGAACGTCCGATTGCTCGTCGATTCCGTGCCCAGCATCCAGATCACCGCCTGGTAATTGCTCAATGCCACCGTGCCATTCGTGACCATCATGTGATTCGCCGTATCAAACGCCGCCCCACTAATGCTCTGCCCGGCAATTGCGGAAAAACTATGATTGGTCGCATTCGGATTGTCCGTCCGCAGGAATTGCCACCGGTCAAACCCATCCACCACCAGGATGCGTGAAAGCGTATTTGCCGTTTGCGCGCCATAGACGCGCGAAAAAGGACTTTCCCCTCCGCTCCCAACCACAGAGACGCGATAAAACTTCTTTGTCCCCGGCAAAAGCCCCGCATCCGTATAAGTCTGCACCGCTGAACCAACATTGATTGGCGCGCCAAAATTCGTTCCATCCGTGCTCGAATAAATGCGGTAGCCCGTTCGAATAAATTTTTCATCCGACCATCGCAACGCGATGGAATTGTTCCCCTTGTTGGTCACGCAAAGCAGTTGTGGACTAATCGCCACGCCTTGCGCCCCGAGCAGGACAACCGCAGCATCAATCGCGTCGCGGGTGTTCGTCTGATCAATGCCGCTGTTATTGTTGCTGATAAAAGAAAACAAATACCTTCGGCCATCATACTTGTTATCAATATAGCCACTTAACGCAATCGAAGTGCTAAGCGACCCCGTTTTGGCATGCACTTTCCCCGAACCATCCGTGCCGCAAAAACGTCCACCCAGCGTGCCATCTCCGCAACCAATGGGCAGTGCCGGCGCAAAGCTCGGAAAATTTCCCAACATATATCGAATAAGCGTTACCGTCTGGCGACCGCTGAATTTATTGCCGTGCGATAATCCCGATCCGTCGTTCATCACCATGCCGTTAGTGCTGACTCCCGCCACATTCTTCAACCAGGGCAAAACCTGCCCCGCACCCGCTGCAAAAGTATCCAGTCCATTAATTTTATAACTGATATGCCGCAACAATGCATCGGCCATGACGTTATGGCTCACTTTCAACATAGGCGTGCAGGCCACATCCATTCGTAATGGTTGACCATTGTAGGTAAGATCGGTGGAGCGATGCGTGTATAACAGTGTTCCCGGCGGAGCGAATCCCGTTTTCCCCATCGGAATTCCAGCAACGGTTATGCCCTGTGCCACCAGTGCCGCCACAAAATTTGTTGCCGCGGTTCTATTGTAGCCCAATTGATTTGCCGAGTCATGGTTGCTCGCATCCGTTGAGTTCAGGTCATAAAAACAAACTCCATAGCACTGAACATTCCCGGTTACATTGGTGACCCCTCCGAGTTTTAACTGCAATGCGATGCGGTCCAACGCCGCCCGTGGATTCGAAAACACATCGCTGTTCCACGTAATGTCATGTTCGCTGACCAGATTCAGGTCACCCGTTAAAACTCCACCAGCCAGGGCTCCATTCCCATAAACCCGCGTTTCAAAATAAGCATTCGTCCCCAGCAATCCCCACGCAGCCGAACAGGTATAAAGTTTTGTGTTGGAAGCCGGCGCCAATCCCGTGTCCGGATTGCGTTGATAATACGTCACCGCCCCGTCCGCGTTTTGTATGAAGACCGTCCAGGTATTTGCCGCCACGGCAGAACCCGCGAGGATGGCATCAATCTTATCGGGGATGGATTGTGCAATGAGACTGTGGGGAAAATAGACCAGCGCGACCAGGGCCAATAACGTTACAACTTTTTTCATTCCAATCGTTTCACCAAAGCTCTACGGACTCTCCACTTCGGTGATTGAATGTATGTAACTCAATTCCCCTGCTCCGTCACGCTAATAACCGCTCCCTGAACTGTTTTTAAACTGTTCTATCCGCTTCCGCACGCAACGTATATTCCGGATAGAGACGCTGCACACACTCGGGGCAAATTCCGTGCGTAAATTCCGCATGGGTATGTTGCGAGATATAAAGCTCCACTTTCTGCCAGTAGCCACGGTCGTCACGAATTTTCTTGCACGAAGCACAGATTGGCAAAAGTCCCTTCAATGTCTTGATCCGGGCCAGCGCTTGCGTCAGTTCATCAATCAACTTCAACCGCTCCTGCTCCTCGCGCTTCCGTTTGGTGATGTCCCGTTCAATGGCAGACACACCAACAACTTCTCCGGTCGCATTCTTGATCGGCGAAAGTGTCAACGATACATCAATGACAGTTCCATCTTTTCGCACGCGCGTTGTCTGATGGCGCTCAATACGCTCGCCGTATTTAATTTTTGAATAAACATCGAGTAGTTCGTCCGTGCGATGTTCTGGGATCAGAATCGAAATGGAACGCCCCTTCATCTCATCCGCGGTGTAGCCATACATTTTCTCCGCGCCGAGGTTCCAGCTCAAAATTTTTCCATCCAAAGTCTTGCCAAAAATCGCATCATCCGAAGATTCCACGATGGCTCCCAGGTAGGAAAGTGCCTCATGATTGCGCCGCATGGCCTCCTCGGCACTCCGCCGGGCACGCCGATTCGCCGCTTCGCGCAATTCACGCTCCATGGCGGGAACCAAACGAACCAGCTTCCCCTTCATTACGTAATCGTGCGCCCCGGCTTTCATCGCCTGGACTGCCACGTCCTCTCCAATTACAGCGGAGACAATAATAAAAGGAATATCCATCCCTTTTTGCTTAAGCAATCGCAACGCCTCCAAGCTTCCAAATCCCGGCATGGAATGGTCGCTGACCACCGCATCCCACTCACTTGTTCCCAGCGCCATGGTCATGGCCGCAGCCGAGTCCACTCGTTCAAAAATAGGATCAAAACCTCCACGCTTAAGTTCCCGCAGCACCAAAAGCGTGTCCGCTTCTGAATCTTCTATTATCAGTACCCGCAACGGCTCTTTCATAATTTGCTCGCGACCGCCACTGCCTGGTCAGTAAGTTGCACGAATTCTAACGCATTAACTATTAACAGTCAAAAATGGCTTTCCCTACAACCAATTCACCCTATTGACAGCCTGTTTCGCACCAGCCACGTCTTGAAGCTCAGCTATTCTAGACTAGAATAAGCCGGTGTTATTCGACTGACTTAACTTTTTCTGTCGAATTCTATT
>JAQGPC010000103.1 GCA_028293285.1 Pedosphaera sp. | reverse complement strand
AACCCGCATGTTCCAACGCCTCCCAGGCACATTCCAGGAATTGCCGATGCTGCGGATCCATGATCGACGCGTCACGCGGGCTTAATCCAAAAAAGCCCGCATCGAATAACTCCATCCCATCCAGGGCAGGATAGGCTTTCACAAAATTGGGATCTCGCAACAGGACCGGCGGCACTCCGGCCTGGAGCAATTCGTCATCCGTAAAAATTTTGATTGATTCGACACCATTCCGCAGATTTTGCCAGAACGTCTCCACGTTTTTAGCTCCGGGAAAACGTCCGGCCATGCCGACAACCGCAATATTATAATTGGTGGGCGCCTGGTAAGACGCCGGGAGACTCCTCTCCACTTCGGGGATGTTCATATTCATTTTATTATTAAGTTTATTATTCCCTCAGTCTGGCTGACTCGGCCGCGATGAAGCTGTAATGGCTTCCGGGGGAGGACAGAGTGATGGGGTCTTTGGGTTTCCGTTACTTCTGCAAGCTTGATTGTGTCCTGCTCGTTGGACTGGCGGCCGGAGTTGGCTGTTCCGGCGTGGCCACCAAACTTGCTTCCCGGGTGTCGTCCGCCCGGGATCAATTTTCGAAGATTGGCGCATGGTCGCTGGACGGCTTAAAAACCGGGCCAGCGTGTGGATGGTCGGATGTTGGTATAACTGCACGATGGAAAGATTGATTTTCAACGCGACCTGCATTTGTGATACGGCCTGCATGGCCAGCAGTGAATGTCCGCCTTGTTCAAAGAAATTATCATGGATGCCAATTTCTTTCCGCCCGAGGACCCCGAGCCAGATTTGCGCCAGTATTTTTTCAGTCGTCGAACGTGGCGGCGCAACTACAGCCTCGGGCTGCAACTCACGTTCCGGAGCTGGCAAGGCCCGGCGATTGATTTTCCCGTTCGGGGTCAGGGGAAAAGTATCCAGCAGCACAAAGGCGGAAGGCAACATGTAGTCGGGCAGCTTCTGTTTCAGGAATTCCCGCAAGCTGCGAATAGTGCCGGCTGACCTCGCCAGCGCAACCACATAGGCCACCAAACGGGTATCGCGCGGAGCGAATTCACGAACAGCGACAACACATTCCCGGACATCAGGATGCTGACGCAAGGTGGACTCGATTTCGCCCAGTTCGATGCGGAAACCGCGCAGCTTCACTTGATAATCCAGGCGGCCCAGGAACTCGATGCTGCCATCAGCCAGATAACGAGCCCGATCTCCGGTCTTGAAAAGGCGCGCGTGGGGTGGGGACTTGAACGGATTCGCAATAAATTTTTCCGCCGTCAGTTCCTTGCGCTCGAAATAGCCCCGCACTACGCCGACGCCGCCAATGAATAATTCTCCCGGCACTCCGATCGGCATTGGCTGCAAATGCGCATCCAGGATGTAGATTTCCGTATTGGCAATGGGTCGTCCAATGGGAATCCGGTCTTCCCGCCGGTTCAACTTGTGAACGATGGACCATATGGTCGTCTCAGTGGGACCATACATGTTCAGGATTTCTCCCGGGATATCCAGCTGCTTCACAAGTTCCGGCGAAAGCGCTTCGCCGCCCAATAACAATTGTTTTAAAGAATGCAGTGCCTGCCGCGCCGCGCCATCCCTGACCAGCATCTCCGCCATGGACGGAGTGCATTGCAGGTGGGTGACGGCGTGCGTGGTGATCTGGCGTGCGATTGCGGTCACCAGGTTTTCCTCGCGCCTCTGCAGCACAACTTTGAAACCACGGGTCAATGTCCAAAATAGTTCGAGCACCGAGATGTCGAATGAAATGCTGGTGACCGCCAGCCACACTCCGGACTTCTTCCCCAGGCACTGGTCCATCCCGGCAAAGAAATTCAGAATATTACGATGGGTGACCATGACCCCTTTGGGCTGCCCCGTGGAACCTGAGGTGTAGAGGACGTAAGCCAGATTATCGGGCGTTGCTTTATTGCCAGGAACTTCTACGGACTCGGGCTGCCGGATTTCCGGCTCAGCCTCTCCATTATCCAGGCAGATAATCCTGGCATTGCTGCCCGGAAACATATCTTTGAACTTATGTTGAGTGAGCAGCACAGGGGAGCGCGAATCCTCCAGCATAAAAGTCAGACGCTCTTTGGGGTAGGCCGGGTCGAGCGGCACGTAGGCACCTCCGGCTTTTAGCACTGCAACCAAAGCGATTATCATCTCTAACGATACTTCCAGGCAAACTCCAACGAGCACCTCGGGCCCGACCCCAAAGCTCCGCAGGCATTGGGCCAGCCGGTTGGCACGTGCATCCAGTTCACGGTAAGTCAATTGCTCGTCTCCACAGACCAAGGCTATGGCTTCAGGAGTGATGGGAACCCGGGCTTCGAGCGCTTCGCGCAAGCAACAGTCAGTCAAGTAATCCCGCCCGGTACGGTTCCATTCCACCAACAACTGTTGGCGTTCGGCGGCTGGCAGCAATGGGATGGTGCTGAGCTTTTGGTGGGGATTCGTCACCATTCCACCCAGCAAGGTTTCCAAGTGTGTGGCCAGACGTGCGACCGCGTCCGCTCCGAGACGTCGCCGGTCATATGAGATTTTGAATGTCAGCTCTTCTGCTTCGTAGGCGAAAAGCGTTAGGGGGTAATTAGTCTGGTCAACTACGCGAAAATGCCGGTTTAACCATGCGCCTCCCTGAGCCCGCAAGACGGAATCCAAAGTTCCCCGTTCAAATACGACGAGGCTTTCAAAAAGTGGAGTGCCGTTTGGAACTTGACTCCATTGCTGAACCTGAACCAACGGCGTGTGTTCATGATCTCGAATTTTCAACTGTTGCGCACGTAGCTCCTGAAGCCAGGGCAGCAGGCTGGTTTCCGGCTCCAGCCGTACTCGGACAGGCAGCGTATTAATGAACAAACCAATCATCGAGTCGGCTCCCTCAATGGTGGACTTTCGGCCCGCGCGCGTGGCTCCAAACACAACGTCTGTTTCCCCGCTATAACGGCTGAGCAACAATGCCCAAGCCCCTTGAACCAACGTGTTAAGGGTTACTTTATGGCTCGTGGCGAACTGCTGTAACTCAGCCGTCAACGGTTTGAGAATCCGCAGGAAATGCTCGCCGTAGTTCGGCTCGTTTGCCGTCACCTCATTAATCATCTGATCTATCACCAGCGCGGTCGGCGCTGTGACGCCTTCGAGCAGGGACCGCCAATAGCCTTCACTCTTCGAAGAATTCTGCTGTTCCAGCCATTTGATATAATCACAGTAAGGCCGCACCGGCTCCAATTCCGGTTCGCGACCTTGCCGTAACGACTCGTAAATTGCAAACACCTCCTTGATCACCAAGGTAAATGAACGTCCATCGATCAAAGTATGATCAAAGGTCCATACCAGACGGAATTGACTCTGGCCCAGCCGGCATAATACCAACCGCATCAATGGCGGTGTCCCAAGGTCAAAGCCACGACGGCGCTCGGCTTTAAGCAACGCTTCGAACCGGGAAGTTTGTTCCGCAGTCGATGAATTTCTCCAATCCTTATATTCGAAAGGAAATGGGACTTCCTCGTGTACCTTCTGCACGGGCCTTTCAAGCCCTTCCCAATGAAAACTGGTGCGGAATATTTTATGACGCCGGATGATCCGTCTCCAGGCAGTTTCAAACGCAGACTCCTTGAGATCTTCGCGCAATTCAAAAACGATTTGTTCAATGTCCACGCCCGAATGTTCCGCGAGTAAACGATTGAACAACATTCCTTGCTGCATCGGCGCAAGGGCGTAAGTTTCCGAGGTGTATTGTTGTGTGCAGCCCATCCTTGGGCACCAGCTTACGATTACAATAAATGTCATTCCAGTAGGTATTGCCCTAACGGCCAGTCAGGTGAATTCCAGAACGAAATAGAATGTTGTTTAAAACATGGATAAAAGCTGCCGCCCATCTGCCCTCGCGTTTAGCCCTTGTCTGGAGGTTGACGCCGCGGAACGCTTGAAATTTCTGAATGCTGAACTCGCGACGCAAGGGCGGACGGGTGCTGGAATTTCACCTTCGAGAAGCTTTTCTCTCGGCAACGAGTGATACGTCCGACGCGTTCCGTTATTATCGTTCCAGAGTGTGCAGATATCGATTCCAGACAATCGATCTGCAATTAAATTAAACTGAACCTTAGAAAGATTTTCCGATTCGGTTTGGATGGTACTACGGCTGTTAAGTACCTGGTTGAAGTGCGGCTGCAGCGTTATAGACCGTTGAGGAATGAATACAAGTGGTCATATGTATCGCTGAAGGAAATTCGCCTTGAGCGCTGGTGGTATGCGACTTCACCGTGAGCGGTCAGCCTCATGAACTGGTTGCATCCCAGTGATAATTCCCGATCTCTTGCCGCGATAGGCGGCCAGAAAGTAAATCGTCACAACACCCACGGCCGCTGCAAGACCGCCCCAGAAGAGCGGCCACTGCATGCCGGCTGGTTTGGTGCACACGTTGAACCACCAGCCAGTGCCCAGAAATCCGATCAAGTTGCCGAGCCCGCCAGTCATCAGAGACATGAGCGATTGCGCCCGCACCCGCCATGCGGTTTCCACCCGTTCGTCGAGGTAGATTTGCGCGGTGATGAAATAGAGGGCATAGCAGAGTCCGTGCAGGAGAATGCCGGTCAACAGTCCGGCCCGGTTATTGAATGCGCATAGGCTGAAACGCAATACACCCAATCCCAAGGCAGCGAGGAAAATCCATTTCAAACGCCAGCGCACCAACAAGCCACCCAAGGCCAGCAAGGTGAAAATTTCCATGATCTGCCCCAGCGTCATCCAGGCGGACAGCCGATGGAAACCAAGCTGTTGCAGGTGCAGGGGCGTGAAGGCATAAAAAGCCGTCAAGGGAATGCTATATAGTGCGGCGGTAATAAAAACCACACGATGGTCGGGATGTTTGAGCAGCGTGAGAGCGTCCCAACCCAATCGTTGCTTCCAGGTGAGATGTTGGGTTGATTCGGGTGGCTTTACACTCGGCAAGAGAAAAGTGAACGCGGCCATCGCCAGCCAGATTGCCGTGCCAATATATTGGGCGAGCGTTGAGGCGTCAGCGTGCAGCGCGCTGATCAACCAGCAACCTCCCATCCAACCAACCGTTGCCGCCGCACGCACCGGCCCGAATTGGTTTCGGGAGTTTCCCAGTCGCGAGAAAACAATGGCAGTGCTGATGCTGGCGGTGGGCGCGGAACAGAGCGCGTAAATTTGAATGAACACGAGAATCATTCCCCCCGGCCAGCCCGCCTGGATGGTCGAGGCAACGAGCAGCAGGGAAGCGGCACTCGCGGCAGATAACCAGCGTAAGACTTTAACCGGCGAAGCGTGTCGGTCCGCCATTGCTCCGAAAATTAAGGGTGAAACAAAGGCCGCCAGCGCAGAAGCAGCAAAGGCATAGGGCCTGATTCCCCGGAGTTGGTGAGCATTGAGCACCGCACTTAAAGGCACGACCCAAACACCCAACGCCATGAATTGGAGGCTAAAGAGCGCCGCCAGTTCAGCATATTGCGACCGAGGAATTATTCTCTGCACATGGATATGACACAGGGAGAAGGAAAAAAGCGCAAGTTTTCCCAGAGGCTCACAAAGCTATAAAAAGTGTGATGGAACCAAATCACTGCCGAGTCCGACGTGGAATGGCTTTTTTTCTTTGCGTTTTGCGCGATTAGGGTTTTGATGACAAGTAGATGATCGGTAATTTGCTTCAACCGGAACTGGTCGAAATGATTCGACAGAGAAATTTCACGCAGTTGCGTGAGATTTTGTGCGGGTTTTCCGCAGCGGAAATTGCGGAGATATTCACCGATCTCAAACCGGACGATGAGGCGGTGTTGATGCGGATTTTGCCGCACGAAACGGCGACGGATGTTTTTGAATATCTTTCGCTGGAAGATCAGGAGCATTTGTTGCATGCACTGGGAAACGAGCACGTCGCGCAGATTTTGAATGACCTTTCACCGGATGATCGCACGGCATTGCTGGAGGAGTTGCCGGCGGCGGCGACACAAAAGTTGCTCAATTTGCTTTCGCCGGATGAACGGAAGATTGCTTCGGAACTGCTGGGTTATCCCAAGGATTCCATTGGACGACGGATGACACCGGAGTATGTGGCGATCAAGCAAAGCTGGAATGTGGAGGGAGTGCTGAATTATCTGCGGACTGAGGGAACAAAGCGCGAATCGTTAAATCAGCTCTATGTAGTGGATGAAAAAGGCAGACTGGTTGATTGGGTGCGGTTGCGGAATGTGGTGATTGCAGATCCCAAAACGCCGGTGGTGGAGTTATTGGAAAATCGCAATCTGGCGTTGCGGGCGACGGACGACCAGGAAAGTGCGGTGGCGGCTTTTAAGAAGTACGATGTGACGATTTTACCGGTGGTGGATTCCAAGGACGTGCTGGTGGGGGTGGTGACGGTGGACGATGTGCTGGATCTGGCGGAAAAAGAGGCAACGGAGGACATTCAAAAGATGGGCGGTATGGAGGCGCTGGATGCGCCGTACCTGACCATCAAGATGTTCTCGATGATCAAGAAACGGGCGGGCTGGCTGGCAGTTTTGTTTTTGGGGGAAATGTTGACCGCAACAGCGATGACTTATTTCCAGGATGAAATTGCGAAAGCCGTGGTGCTCGCGTTATTTGTGCCGCTGATTATATCGAGTGGTGGGAATTCGGGATCGCAAGCGACGTCGCTGATTATTCGCGCGCTGGCGGTGCGGGATATCGGCTTGCGGGATTGGTGGATAGTGATCAAGAGAGAATTGGTTGCCGGTTTTGCGCTGGGTTGTGTGCTGGCGTCGATTGCATTGGTGCGGATTCTTCTATGGCCAAACCGGGAGAAAGTTTATGGGCCGCATTATGTGCTCGTAGCATCCACGGTGGCATGCAGCTTGATTGGAGTGGTGCTGTTCGGGAGTGTGGCGGGTTCAATGCTGCCTTTTATTTTAAGGCGATTCGGGTTTGATCCGGCAGCGGCATCAGCGCCGTTTGTTGCAACACTCGTGGATGTGACGGGACTTGTGATTTACTTCAGTATTGCCTACCAGATTTTGCACGGGACGTTGCTTTGAGTGGGGCAGGGTATGCTTGACTCCAAAGAGCGTTCGTCCTAGCTTTGTGGCATCGGGGAGCCAACCAGTCCGCTGAGTTGCGGACGAAGGCTGAGAGTGTCGCGCGGGAACGTGACAGACCCATTGAACCTGCTCCAGGTAATGCTGGCGAAGGGAAGTCCTACTTCACCAGAATTTCAGGGAGCGTACGAGATTTATATACATGCTTGCGCAGAGCGCGAGCCTGACAAATCATTGAACGACAATCCGCAAACAGCTTTATGATCGCATCCAAAGAATCCTTCGAGCCCAAGAGCACCGACCAATTGCCGAATTCCCAGCGCATCTATGTCAAAGGCAAGGTGCATCCAGACGTCCGCGTGCCGTTCCGGGAAATCAAACTGAATGCGACGAAGAATTTCAAGGGCGAGACTGAGGTGAATGAGCCGGTGCGGGTTTATGATTGCAGCGGGCCGTGGGGTGACCCGGCGTTTCACGGTGATGTGATGAAGGGTTTGCCGCTGTTGCGCGCGAAGTGGATTCTGGCGCGCGGGGACGTAGAGGAATACACGGGGCGCGAGATCAAGCCGCAGGATAATGGGTATCTCTCCGATGTGCATGCGAAGACGTCGGCGCAGCGGAATAACTCGGCGATCTCGGCGTTGAACGCGCCGGAATCGGCATCGCGGAAGCCGATGCGGGCTTCGCAGGGGCATTCGGTATCGCAGTTATGGTACGCGCGGCAGGGGATTATCACGCCGGAGATGGAATATATTGCGATTCGCGAAAACATGGGACGCGAAGCGGCGATGGAGATTGTAGAAAATAAGTTTGGTGATCGGCGGGTGCTGACCCAACAACATCCGGGTGAGTCATTTGGCGCGAAGATTCCGAAGTTTATCACGCCGGAATTTGTGCGTGATGAAGTGGCGCGGGGCCGGGCGATCATTCCGGCGAACATTAATCATCCGGAGTTGGAGCCGATGATTATCGGGCGGAATTTTTTGGTGAAGATCAATGCGAACATCGGGAATTCGGCGGTGGCGTCGAGTATTGAAGAAGAAGTGGAGAAGATGCGTTGGTCCACGAAGTGGGGCGCGGATACGGTGATGGATCTTTCGACGGGGAAGAACATTCATGCGACGCGGGAATGGATTTTGCGGAATTCGCCGGTACCGATTGGGACGGTGCCGATTTATCAGGCACTGGAAAAGGTTGGCGGGAAAGCGGAGGAACTGACCTGGGAGATTTATCGCGACACGTTGTTGGAGCAATGCGAGCAGGGGGTGGATTACTTCACGATTCATGCGGGGGTGTTGCTGCGGTACATTCCGCTGACGGCGAATCGGGCGACGGGGATTGTTTCGCGCGGGGGGAGCATTCTGGCGAAGTGGTGCCTGGCGCATCACAAGGAGAATTTCCTTTATACGCATTGGGATGAGATTTGCGAGATCATGGCGGCGTATGATGTAAGTTTCAGTATTGGGGATGGGTTGCGGCCGGGGTCGATTGCGGATGCGAATGACGAGGCGCAATTTGGCGAACTCAAGACGCAGGGTGAATTGACGAAGCGGGCGTGGGACCGGAGCGTGCAGGTGATGAATGAAGGGCCGGGGCATGTGCCGATGCATATGATTCAGGAGAACATGACGAAGCAGTTGGAATGGTGCCATGAAGCGCCGTTCTACACGCTCGGGCCACTCACGACGGACATTGCGCCGGGATACGACCATATCACGAGTGCGATTGGCGCGGCGATGATTGGTTGGTATGGCTGCGCGATGCTGTGTTATGTGACGCCGAAGGAGCATCTTGGTTTGCCGAATAAGAAGGATGTGAAGGATGGCGTGATTGCATACAAGATTGCGGCGCATGCGGCAGATTTGGCGAAGGGACATCCGGGGGCGCAATTCCGTGATAATGCGCTGAGCAAGGCGCGGTTTGAATTTCGTTGGGAAGACCAGTTCAACCTGAGTCTTGACCCGGACACGGCGCGGGAATTTCATGATGAAACGTTGCCGCAGGAAGGGGCGAAGAGCGCGCATTTCTGCAGCATGTGCGGGCCGCATTTCTGCTCGATGAAGATTACTGAGGATGTGCGCAAGTACGCGGCGGAGCAGGGGATTGCCGAGGAGGAAGCTTTGAAGAAGGGGATGGCGGAGAAGTCGAAGGAATTTGTGGAGAAGGGCGCGGAGGTTTACGCGAAGGCGTGATCTATCTTGTGGCTGAATAGTGAGGGGAAAAGTTAGAGTCTCGTCACCTCGTCTCCTACGAGAATAGATGGATTGGCTTTTGGTGGTTGTCAGAGGATGATGAGTCTTCTGACAATTTTTTTACCTGGCTGCGCGTGATTGTGCCGGGCGGGGCGATTGCGACGGCGCAGGGGACGGGGTCGGAAAATCTTTCTTCGGTGGCATTCAGTCCGGGTGGAAAAACGTTGGCGGCTGCTTCCACGACGGGAGAGACGTTTTTGTTGTCAGCGGAAACGGGAGTTGTGTGAGGAAATTGGTTGAGTAGGAGCAATTGCGCCGAAATTGCAGAGTGAAGGGAGAGAATTTGGGAGAAGGGAAACACGCTTGAAAATTCCTCAATAAAGCCCAGACTGCGGGTAATGGATATGGCCCATCTGCCATCTAAATTCTTATCCGCCCTTGACCCTTTTTCGCAACAGCAAACCCTTTTCCTTCCCGCCCCTGGAAATGAGGGCGTGTTACTTACCAAAAAAGGAAAAACCTTCAAATCTCATCGTAAGAAGTTCACCGACTCCCAGGCCGCGCTCGCCTGGTGTGAGAAAACCAGGACGGGCCTGGTCTTTTTTCCCCCAAATACTATTACACATAACTAGACCCGTGACGGCGAGAGGAGGCTGGACGAATCGGGTTGGGCTGATACCATACTTGGAACCAATGACGTACACCCTGACCAGTTCATATGCTCTACGCTATCACTAACAAAAAGTTTTCCGCTGTTGGGCTTTTTGGAGATTATTACGATCTTAAAGACCTCCACAGTTATGTCACCCAAGTGGTTTCAGGAGACTCTCTACCTGCTCAACTTAAAGAGTTCCTGTTGAGCTTTGGCTACGACCTTCGAAAAGCTTACGAAGGGAAAAGGGAAAAACAAAAGCTTGGAACAGATTGGCTCGATGAAGCCCAATATCGTGGTATTTACATCTACTGGCCTTACTTTATTTTTTATCTGCGCTTACTCCGACAAGCGGCTTCATCTCGTCCAACCAGCCGTGCAGAGTACGCTTTGATGTGCACACTGGAAGGTCTTTGTGAAAGTGCATTAAGAAATCATTCGGGATCGCTCGCCGATCAGGTATTACGGTGGTTACAATACTCTTCTCCATTCGATGACCATTATCTAACAGAATGGTGGCGGGTCTGCTGCAGATTATACCTGGAAGAGGCGCAAGGAAAAAAGCGGTTTTCAGGCCTATCCCAGCTTCTTTTCCGAGTTTCTCCTATTAGCCCAGAATATCGGAAATTTTACGAACAGGCTAAGGGTCTCGCCGCAAAGGAAAATGTCTCTATCTTTTCGGTTGAAGATCCGACTCCATGGCCACAAAAAGAAGAATTGGGGTATTAAGCGAATAGCCAGCAGTCAAGCTACTTTGTGCCTAAAACAGTGGTCTTCGTTTCAGAATTAAGGCGAAAATCGGGCCTAACCCTGCACGGGAGAATACTGGGAACATCTACTTCATGGGATGTTTGCCTACATCCTTGAGTTTAGCATCCAGCGCAGCCCGCTTTTTTTTAATTACGGCGGGCTGAACGAAGTAAAAATCAAAAAGAAGTTCCAGCACGTCCAAGTTCCATTCTGCTTCACCAGGCTCAACAGGGACTATTTCTCCAGTCGATTTACTTTTAATGGGATGTGCTGCAAAATTTCCAATATTTCGGATTGCATCAATAGATTCGGAAATGTGTGTTGGTAAATGCCCAGTTTTAAGCACTTGGTCAATTTCCCCGAACAGGTCACCTGGAGTGACCTTCGCTGCCGTCCTTAACACTAGCTGAAGGCACCTTCTGCTTAATGCCGCGCTTGCTTTTGCGCTGGAGGGGATTACCAGGCAAGCTTCCAAATAATCTTGAGCAATTTCCTTGGGGGACTTCCGGAGGTGCGGGCGGACGCTGGCTGCCCTTGGGCCGAATTATGTGACGTTCAAGCACTTTATTGGAATTTACAAAGCGTGAATTACCCGTCCCTACAGACAAACCGCATAGGGCTAAAGTAATATTGAACCGGCCACAGGCAGGACATTCCGAGGTAAAAACCGCCCAGCCACCGTCAGCGTCCTTCCCGAGGATACTTGGTATTTCCTGGTCATGATATTCGATTGTGCAATGTCCACATTTCATATTAGCATTAAATGCTCATCCCGGTTCCAGTAAAGAGAGCGCCTAATTCTTTTCTTTCAGCTCTTTCAGCTCTTTCAGCTGTTTTCCAAATTTACTGTATTTCATATATTCTGCAGAAAATTTGTTTACAATTGCGGTGCGATTCGTGTCCTTCTCAGCGGACATATCCTCTAAAATGAACTCCCAATATCTTCCACTTACTTCTTTATCAAATTCCGACGTTTTCATTTTCTTAAAGCAGTCGACTGTTATAGCTAGAGCAGTCCCCAGCTTTTGGCGGTCTAGTAATAAGTAATTTTTTGCAGCTATAAGTCCGCTGGCTGCTGAGTCGGCATACTGCCTCAGACTGAAAAGCCTGGCGCATTGGTCCAAAAAAACGGCCCCTTCTGAGAGGCTGTATGCCCCCTGAATCTTTTTATTTATGGAACCAATATTTGTATCAAACTGGGAGGATATTAATGTTACGACAGCAATTTTTTCATTAAGTTCCTTCTGATGCTTATCAAATGTGGATTGCATCAGCGCTTGGTTTGTGGCCATGAGCGCATTCATCCTAAACAGCGAATCAGCAATCTGATTACTCGCGACAATTTCCAACTGAATTTTGCTCTTTTCAAGGGCCTCGTCCAAATGCTTCTGAATGTCAATAAGTTGTTTGTCATTGCTGAGTACAACTTCTCGGAGGATGGCAGCCCTGTCTCGATCGTAATTAAATTTGTTGTTGTACCAACTGTAGCCCGCTACCAAGAGAGTGACCCCTAATAAGACCGTAGCGCAGATTTTGAAAGCTTCGATAATTCGCTTGTCACCGTCCTGCAGTGATTTGACCTGGGCCTTCAGGACCTCCACGTCAGTATTCCTTTTTTCAGGGATTGCCATCTGCTCGCTGTCTTTCGATTGTGGTGTGTCCATAGGCGTCTGAATCAGAATTAATGACAATTGTAACCTGCACAAGCTCAAATGCTGACGCTTTGGTGGTGACCTTAATTGAGTTTAAGGAGGTTTTTTTGAATTTTCACAGATTTTGCATTCGGAATGAGGTTGACCGGGCACAAAGGGGTGCGGCATGATTCCTTTACAGGAATCTTTACTACCTATGG
>JAQGPC010000094.1 GCA_028293285.1 Pedosphaera sp. | reverse complement strand
GGCGCATTTCACCAAACCTGACCTGGTATCCCAGCGAGTTCTCCAAGATTCGTTTGCAATACAACTTTGACCATCGCAATGGCATTGGCGATGACCATTCCGTTTGGATGCAGTTTGAATTTCTTCTAGGCACGCACGCTGCACATAAATTCTAATCATCATCCTTTCTAAAAACACTATTATAGGATTTCTATGAAGATAAAATTATTTTTGATAATTATGACGCTCGTCGCAACAACGACGGCGCACGCTCGATTGAACGTAGTGGCCTCTCTCCCGGATTTCGGTTCCATTGCCGAAGAGGTCGGTGGTGACAAAGTTAAAGTCACCACGATTTGCCGGGGGACGGAGGATGCGCACTTCGTTGATGCCCGGCCCAGTTTCGTGCGGGTACTCAACCAGGCAGACGTGCTGGTTGAGGGCGGCGCGGAATTGGAAATCGGCTGGCTCCCGCCTCTGGTCGGCAGTGCGCGCAACGGCAAAATTCTGTCCGATGCTCCCGGCCACGTGGTTCTCTCCCGCAAAATCCGTCTGCTCGAAGTGCCTACGGGCCCGATCGATCGTTCGATGGGCGACGTTCATCCACTCGGTAATCCTCATTACTGGCTGGACCCGGAAAATGGCAAGATTATCGCGGATGAGTTGGCAGAGGCATTTAGCCGGCTTGATTCAGCCAATGCAGCGTATTACCGGGCGAACGAGCAAAAATTCAACGAGCGTCTGGACAAGAAGATTGTTGAATGGAAAAAACTGATGGAGCCCTATCGTGGCACGAAGGTCGCCACCTACCATAAGTCGTTCGAGTACTTCGCCGAACGCTTTGGCCTGGTGATTGCCGGACAGATTGAACCCAAGCCCGGCATCGAGCCATCGCCCAGCTACATCAATTCTCTGGTTCCACGGCTTAAGAACGAGGGGGTAAAACTGGTCCTGGTGGAGCCATTTCGCCCTCATAAAACGCCGGAATACCTGGCCAAAGCCATCGGCGCTAAATTGCTGGTAATGCCGGAAAAAGTAGGCGGTAACGAGAAGGTAAAAGACTACTTCAGCTTGTTTGATTATGACGTGGATCAAATCGTTACGGCGCTCAAGCAGGCCAAATGATACCAGATGGTCACATATCCGCATGATTCTGAAGCTGGCGGATATGGCGACGGTCTGATATCTGACTAAAAGCCTGTTCGTTGCGGGAAGCGTGACTAATATAATCACGATTGCCGGGCGAACAGGCCGTTTTAACATGACTGAAGAATTTTTAAAATTGGAAAAGTTGACGATTGGATACAACAGCCAACCAATCCTTTCCAATATTTCGCTCACTATTAAGCGCGGAAGTTTTACCGGCTTGCTGGGAACGAACGGTTCCGGCAAATCAACTCTGATCAAAACAATTCTCGGGATTATCCCGGCCCTGAGCGGTGAGATTGTTTATAACGCCGGGTATGGCAAACAACCGGTGCTTGGCTATGTGCCGCAACGCGAAACGTTGGATCCCATCTATTTGCTTTCCAGTTTTGAAGTGGTGTTGATGGGCGCTTGCGGCCGGGTGGGGCCGGGGCGTTTCATGAACCGTGCCGAAAAGGAATGGGCTCATCACTGCCTGCGTGAAACAGGTGCGGATGACCTTAGCCGCAAACGATTCTCCCAACTTTCCGGTGGCCAGAAGCAGCGAGTTTTAATTGCCCGCGCTCTTGCGGCAAAGCCTGATTTTCTGCTTCTCGACGAACCTACTGCGGGAATTGATGCCGCAGCTTCGCAGGCAATCATGGAACTGTTGCGACGGCTCCACTCGGAACACCAGCTTACGATTTTAATGGTGAATCACGACCTGCAGGCGGTACGGCGTTATGTTCACGAAATCATCTGGCTGCATCAGGGCAAGGTGGTGCAGGGACCGGTGGCGAAGTTACTCAGTCGGGATAAAATTGAAGAAATTTTGGATTTGGAGTTGGAATAGCATGGATACTTTACGCGAAATATTCGATCCTGGTTTTCTGCTCCGGAACTCGGTTTACATCAGCCTTTTGGTCGGGTTCGCCTGTCCGCTGGTCGGCGTTTATCTAATCTTGCGACGTTTGGTTTTCATGGGCGTTGCCTTGCCACAAATTTCTTCGTGCGGCATCGCCTTTGCTTTTGCAGTTCCGGGTGGATGGGGATTGATCGACCACATGCATCAGGGACATTTTGCGGGAGATGAACATACCCTTGCCTTTATTGGTTCCACGGTCTTTACCCTGACTGCAATTTTGATTCTGGCATTTTTGGAGCGCCGCGGCCGTGGATTGGCCGAGGGGCGGATCGGCACTGCCTACGTCCTCGCGGGTGCCTGGAGCATTTTATTATTAGTGAAAAATCCCCTAGGGGAGCGAGGATTGTTGGATTTGCTGAAAGGTGAAATTATTGCGATTTCCAATTTTGATTTGGGATTGACTGCGGGGACCTTCCTCATAGTCATGGTGGTTCTCTTTCTTTTTAACAAAGAATTTTTACTGGTTTCGTTTGATCGGGAAATGGCCGTCACGCTGAAGAAAAATGTGCTCGTCTGGGACTTCTTGCTCTTCTTGATGATTGGGCTTACCATTTCCATGTCGGTTCTTAGTGTGGGGCCTTTGGTTGCTTTTGGCTTCCTGCTCATCCCACCGCTCACGGCTCATCTGTTTGCGCGTAATATGCGGCAATTTGCGCTGTTTGCTGCCTGCATGGGTGGTTTTACTGCAATTATAGGTTTTTGCCTGGCTTATCGCTGGGATTATCCTGTTGGGCCGACGGATGTGGCGTTATTGGGAGTTCTCTACGCAGTGGCGTTTATCGGGCGAAAAATCTATTTGGGGTTCCGTACAATTCAGGCACATTAACAAAATAGATGAAGTTAGTGAGAGGCAAGCCACCGGTTTCCCTTTAAGCTCCATTTTTCATAGACGGTCATTAGATTGATTAACCATACTGATGCTTCTCTAAGTAGCTTATAAATAATGGCTTAGATGGTGATATATCAGGGAATTTATGTCGCATGCAGTCAAGTGTATCGACATCATTAATATTTTTAAAAAAAACGCTTGTGAAATATTTCACGATGAGGCAGTTTTTTCCCCGCTCACGGCTGAGTGTGGTTTTAAACCTTAGGGGGAAGGTGTCCCCCGAAATAACGACTTACGAATTTTTTGCGATGCGTTTGATAAGATTAATTCTGGTGTTGATGTTGCTGGCTGGTGCGCCACTCATTGGCAGGTCTGCACAAACGGCGGAAGATGCGGCCAAGCACGTTGAATCTCTTCAAGCTGCACCCGCGCATGCGGCAGAGGCAGCCGGACATGAAGAACATGGCATTCCTTCCCGTGCGACAGAAATTGGTCATATCGGAGCCTGGCCCATCACCAACTCAATGCTGCTGACTTGGATTGTGGCGTTGGGATTGATTGTTTTTTCGCAATTGGCCACCCGCAATATGAAGGCAGTTCCTACTGGCCTGCAAAATTTCTGGGAATGGCTCGTGGAAAGCCTTTACAATTTCCTTGAAGGAATCATTGGCCACTCCCTGGTCAAAAAGACGTTTTGGTTCTTTGCCACGATTTTCATTTTCATTCTTTTCTCCAACTGGATCGGGCTAATCCCTGGCATGGGTACCATTGGATGGGGGATTAAAGACGCCCATGGCTTTCATGTTACGGAACCGTGGCTGCGCGGCGTTAACGCCGATCTCAATATGACCTTGGCGATGTCCACCATCTTCTTTGTCTGCTGGATTGTGTGGGCCATTCAAGCCAATGGACCCGGAGGATTTCTGTTGCATCTGTTCGCGCCCAAAGGCAAGACCACGGGCGCTTTGAAAGTGTTGATGGTTGTTGTGTTCCTGGCTGTTGGTGTGTTGGAAGTAGTTTCGATTCTTTTCCGTCCCGTTTCGCTCAGCTTTCGTCTTTACGGTAATATTTTCGCCGGTGAAAACATGTTGGAATCCATGGCGAACCTCGTTCCCGGTCTCGGCTGGCTGATCCCGATTCCGTTTTATTTCATGGAATTGCTCGTCGGTGTCGTGCAGGCGCTGGTGTTCATGCTGCTGACCGCAGTGTTCACCTTGTTGATCATGCCGCACGATGAAGGTCACGAAAAGGCGCACCATTAATTTAGAATTTCAATGGTTTGACCGTGTTCAATCGCGGGAGCCGTTGAGCAACAAAAAAGGAAAAGTATGTTAATGCCTATGTTGGCGGAAATGGTTGGGAATATTCACGTTGGTTTGGCGGCGCTCGGTGCGGCCATCGGCGTGGGTTTCATTGGCGCAAAAGCTTCGGAAGCAGTGGGACGTAATCCCGGTGCTGCGACTCCGATTCTGGTGCAGTCAATTTTGGCCATCGCGTTTGCGGAAGGTATCGTGTTCTTTGCGATCTTCCTCGCGACCAAAGCCTGGCCGTCCTGATCACTTGCTGATAAGCGAGTAATGTCAGGCACAGGGCCAATACCTTGTGCCTGACGAATCAAAAAATTTATGAATCATGTCTTTTTAGCGAATATTGGAACGGATTTATCGAATGCCGCGCAGAGCACCGGCAGGGAATTTGGTGTAGATTGGCACCATTTTTTCCCGCAGGTCGTCAGCTTTGCCCTTGTGGCGACGCTACTCTATTTCTTTGCCTATAAGCGTATTCTGGGCGTCTTGGAAGAGCGTCGGCAACGCATCGCTGAGGGTTTGGCCAACGCAGACAGAATTAAGGCGGAATTGGCCCGAACCGAAGCCGCCCGTCAGGATGTTTTGAGCCAGGCGAACACGCAGGCAAATAAGCTGATCGAAGAAGCCCGTGCTGCTGCCGCCCGCGTGCAGGAACAGGAAACGCAGAAAGCCATCGCCGCTGCCGAGCAAATCATTGCCAAGGCGCGCGAAGCCGCTGCTGCGGACCATGCCCGCATGCTCACTGATCTGCGCCGTGAAGTTGGACGTCTCGTAGTGGATACCACCAGCAAGGTGACTGGCAAGATCCTGAGCAACGACGACCAGCAACGGCTCGCCAGCGAAACCAGCAAACAACTTGCAGCCTGATTTTCGGATAAATGAAAATCTCCAAACAATCCCGTCGCGATGCCAAGCAACTCTTCCGCAGTTGCATCAAAAATGGTTTACTTGACGAAAGCCGTGTGCGTCAGGCCATCCATGCAGTTATTGCCAAAAAGCCGCGCGGTTATGTTGGAATTCTTTCCCAGCTTCAACGGTTGGTGAAACTGGATTTGGATCGCCGCACGGCGAAGGTGGAAAGCGCCACGGTGCTTACTCCGGAACAGAAAACGGCTGTGGATGTGGACCTGAATCGCAAGTATGGTTCGGGACTGAATATCACCTATTCACAAAATCCTGCCTTAATCGGTGGGTTGCGCATCCAGGTGGGAAGCGATGTTTATGATGGCAGTGTGCAGGGACGTCTGGAAAATCTGCGCGAGGCATTTTAATTTAACTTGATTGACTGATATATGAGTAACTTACTGCAAGAAATTGAAGCCCAAATCTCGGGTATCAAAACCTCGGTGGCCAAACAGAATGTCGGCACCGTGCGCGAAATCGGCGACGGCGTGGCCAAGATCGAAGGTCTGACCGGCGCCATGCTGAACGAGATGCTTGACTTCGGCAACGGGGTGATCGGCCTCGCGCTGAACCTCGAAGAAACCGAAGTCGGCGCCATCATCCTGGGTGACTACACCGGCATTCGCGAAGGCCAGGAAGTTCGCACCACGGGCAAGTTGCTGCAGGTGCCAGTGGGCAAAGGCCTGCTCGGCCGCGTCGTTAATTCCCTCGGCCAGCCAGTCGATGGCAAAGGCCCGGTCAAGAGCGACGTCAATTATCCCGTTGAAAAAATTGCGCCCGGCATCATCCGCCGCAAATCCGTCAGCCAGCCGGTGCAGACCGGCATCATGGCCGTTGACGCGATGATTCCCATTGGTCGCGGTCAGCGCGAATTGATCATTGGTGACCGTTCCACCGGCAAGACCACGATCGGCGTGGACACGATGATTAATCAAGCCCGCATCAACAAAGCGGCTGAAGCAGCAGGGGACAAGGATTTCCGTCCTATTTACAGCATCTACGTGGCCGTTGGTCAGAAGCAATCCAACGTTGCTCGCGTCATTGCGGTTCTCGAAGAAGCCGGTGCGATGCCTTATTCGATCATCGTTGCGGCGACCGCATCTGATTCTGCCACCAACCAATATCTCGCTCCGTTCGCCGGTGCGGCGATGGGCGAATGGTTCATGGATAACGGCATGGATGCGCTTATCATTTTTGATGATCTCTCCAAGCACGCCGTGGCGTATCGCCAGGTGTCGCTGGTGCTGAAGCGCCCCTCGGGTCGTGAAGCGTATCCCGGTGACGTGTTCTATTTGCACAGCCGTTTGCTCGAACGTTCCGCTCGTGTGAGCGAGAAATATGGCAATGGTTCCCTCACGGCGCTGCCGATCATCGAAACTCAGGCGGGTGACGTTTCGGCTTATATTCCGACCAACGTGATTTCCATCACGGACGGCCAGATTTATCTCGAAACCGATTTGTTCTATCAAGGTGTGCGTCCCGCCATCTCCGTCGGTTTGTCTGTGTCGCGTGTCGGTTCCGCAGCGCAGATCAAGGCGATGAAACAAGTGGCTGGTCGTATCAAAGGTGATCTCGCCCAGTTCCGCGAATTGGCCGCCTTCGCCCAGTTCGGTTCGGATCTCGATGCCAAGACGCAGGCGCAACTCGAACGCGGCAAGCGCATCGTCGAAGTATTCAAGCAGCCGCAATACAATCCGCTGCCAGTCGAAGTGCAGGCGGCCATTCTTTGGACTGTTCAGAACGGTCTCATGGATGATGTGGCAGTGGACAAGATCAAAGATTTCCAGAACAAGCTCACGGACTATCTATCCAGCCGCAAGGCTGAGTTGATGGGCAAGATTTTGAAAGAAAAGGCCCTTTCGGACGCGTTGATCGCAGACCTGAAAGCTGCCGTGACCGAGTTCAAGCAAACCTACAAATAACCAGTCATGCCGAGCACGCGCGACATACGCCGACGTATCAAGTCGGTCAAGAACACGGCCCAGATCACCAAGGCCATGCAAATGGTGGCGGCATCCAAGATGCGCAAGGCCCAGCAGGCCGCGCTGTCGGGACGTTCCTATGCCGTTCTCATGAACGAGGTGCTGGGCGAAGTGACCGGCAGCGCAGGCGACTTCAGCCACGAATTGACCGACAAGCGCGAAGTGAAAAAACGTGCGCTCATCGTGGTTAGTACTGACAAGGGTTTGTGCGGTGGCCTGAACGGAAATTTGATGCGTGAAGCTGCGAAGTTTGACCGTGACATCACGGTTTACGTTACAGCGGGACGCAAGGCTTCCCAATTCATTGCCCGCACCAAACGCCAGCTCGCTGCTGAGTTTACTTACAAGGACGCTCCCATGTTTGCGGAAGCGCGCGCCATCTCCCGCTTCGCGCGGGATTTGTTTACCAGCGGCAAAGTGGATCGCGTGGACATTCTGTTCACCAATTTTATTTCCACGCTCAATCAGAAGCCGGAAGTCATTCCGTTTCTGCCGGTCGGCGAAATTACCGGCGTCACCGCTGGCGTGCATGGTCATGCCAACGAGGAAAAGTTGGTCAAGGGAACGACGGAGTTTCAATTTGAGCCGAACCCCGGAGCGGTATTGGGCGCGTTGTTGCCGCATTATCTGAATTTCCGCGTCTATCAAATTTTACTGGAAGCCAAGGCGAGCGAACATAGTTCCCGCATGGTGGCGATGAAGAACGCCACGGACAACGCGAAACAAATCCTTAAAGACCTTACGCTGGAATATAACAAACTGCGCCAGGCAAACATCACAAAAGAACTTTTGGAAATCACCAGTGCCGCGATGGCAATGGGCTAATACTAGATCAAATGAATAAAGGTAAAATCGTTCAAATCATCGGTCCGGTCGTGGACGTCGAGTTCAGCGACAAACTTCCCGGGATTTACAGTGCCCTGACCGTGGATTTCACCACGCAAGGCGTGGCCACCAAATTGACGCTCGAAGTGCAACAGCACTTGGGTGACAACTGGGTGCGCACCGTCGCCATGTCTTCCACGGAAGGCTTGCAGCGCGGGTTGGAAGTGACCGACACCGGCGCGCCAATCTCGATGCCAGTGGGCGAAGGCGTCATGGGCCGCGTGTTCAACGTTACCGGCGAACCCGTGGATGAGCAGGGCCCCGTGAAGGCCGATAAATATTTGCCGATTCATCGCGCAGCGCCGGCATTGGTGGAACAATCCACCTCGCCGCAGGTGTTGACCACCGGCATCAAGGTCATTGATTTGATTTGCCCGTTCTTGAAGGGTGGTAAAGTCGGCGCGTTCGGTGGCGCAGGTGTCGGCAAGACCGTCGTCATCATGGAATTGATCAATAACATCGCCAAGTTGCACGGCGGCGTTTCCATGTTCGCCGGGGTCGGTGAACGCACCCGCGAAGGCAACGATCTTTACAACGAAATGATCGAAGCCGACGTCATCAAGGTGGAGAAGGATGAGAAAGGTCATCCGAAGAAAGGTGCTAACGGCCTGCCGATCATCAAGGAAGGTTCCAAAATCGGTCTGGTATATGGCCAGATGAACGAACCGCCGGGAGCCCGTCTGCGTGTGGCCTTGTCCGCTCTCGCAGTGACGGAGTATTTCCGTGACGAAAAGAACCAGGACGTGTTGCTGTTCGTTGATAACATTTTCCGTTTCTCACAAGCCGGTTCCGAAGTGTCCGCGCTCCTCGGTCGTACTCCCAGCGCCGTCGGTTACCAACCCACGTTGGCCGCGGAAATGGGTGACTTGCAGGAACGTATTACTTCGACCAAAAAAGGTTCCATCACCTCGTTCCAGGCTGTATATGTGCCTGCTGACGACTTGACCGACCCCGCGCCTGCCACCACGTTCGCGCATTTGGACGCGACCATCGTGTTGGAACGTTCCATCGCGGAATTGGGTATTTTCCCCGCTGTGGATCCGTTGGCTTCGAATTCCCGCGCGTTGACGCCGGAAATCGTCGGCCAGGAACATTACGACGTGGCTCGTGGCGTGCAGAAAGTGCTGCAACGTTACAAAGACTTGCAGGACATCATCGCGATTTTGGGCATGGATGAATTGTCGCCGGAAGATAAAACGACTGTGTTCCGCGCTCGCAAAATCCAGCGTTTCCTAAGCCAACCGTTCACGGTGGCGCAGGTGTTCACGGGTCGCGAAGGTAAGCAGGTACCCGTGGCGGAAACCGTCAAGAGCTTCAAGGAAATTCTGGAAGGCAAGCACGACGATGTGCCGGAAGGTAATTTCTACATGAAGGGCGGCATCGCGGAAATCAAAGAAGCCTAGAGAATGTCGAATGACGAGTGTCGAATGACTCGGCACTGAATTGAAAATTAAACGACAATGGCCAACACCTTAAAACTCGAGATCGTTACTCCGGATGCCAAGACGTATTCGGAGGATGTCGATATGGTCACTCTGCCCGGCGTGGAAGGGGAAATGGGAATTTACCCGATGCACGTGCCGCTCATGACGCAAATCGTGTCCGGCGAAATCATCGTGCGCAAAGGCAGCAGCGATTATTTCCTGGCGGTCGGCGAGGGTTTCGCTGAAATCACCGGTGAACGCGTCGCGATCCTCACGGACATGGCGATCAAGGCGGAAAACATCGATGAAGCCAAGGCCGAGGAAGCCCGGCGTCGCGCCGAAGCCCGTCTCGCTGAGAAGATCGATGACGAGGAAGCTGCCATGGTGAGCGCCAGCCTGGCTCACGCCGTGGCGCAACTGAAAGTCAAACGCCGCACACATCATTAGACGAATTCTGTTTTATTCTCCAAGGCGCTACAAACGTAGCGCCTTTTTTGTTTGGTGGGCTTCTGACGATGACGCAGTGGGACACCGCGTCTTGTCTATTTGATTTTGATTTTCGAAATATCCACCTTCGGCTTCGGCCACTTCAATTTAAGGCTTTCCAGTGCCTCTACCATGGTTTTAGCGACGACATAATCGCGAAACCATTTATGGTTGGCCGGCACGATGTGCCAGGGGGCGTAAGGGGTGCTGCAATGGTTGATGGCATCCTCGTAGGCTTTCTGAAATTCGTTCCACTTGGCCCGCATCTTGAGATCGCTTTCTTCGAACTTCCAGTTCTTGGTGGGGTCCTCCAGCCTGGCCCGCAAGCGTTCCGCCTGCTCCTCCTTGCTGATGTGCAGGAAAAATTTCAGGACAATGTAATTATTTTCCGTGAGGATTTTTTCGAAACCGTTGATTTGGTCGTAACGTTTTTCCCAGACGGATTTCGGCTGGAGCTCAAGGACCCGCACCACCAGGACATCCTCATAATGGGAACGGTTAAAAACACCGATATGACCGTAACGGGGAACGGCTTTGTGGGCGCGCCAAAGAAAATCGTGGGCCAGTTCCTCCGACGAGGGGGTTTTGAAGTTCGTGGTTTCCACTCCGGCAGGCGGGACAAATTCCAATACCCGTTTGCCGACACCGTCTTTGCCGCTGGTATCCATGCCTTGCAGCACAATAATCAATGACTGGGCGCTGTTGGCGTACAAGAGTTGTTGCAACTCGGCAATGCGGAAACAAAGTTTGGTGGTCTTATCCCGGGTCTTGTCCTTGTCCAATCCGTCGTGATAACCGGGACTGAAATCACTCAATCGAATTTTGGAGGTAATCTTGATGGGTTGTGCCATGAAGATACCAATAGCACAGGCGAGGGGGAAGGAGAAGGGGTAATGGAGTATTGCGGAATGCGGAAGTGCAATGTTGGAGAACCATGCGAGAGTCTGTTTTGGACTTTGCAAGGTTAAAGAAAAAGCGCGGACAAGTTTGTCCGCGCTGATAAAGGGATTACTGCGAATCGGCTTAACTCTCGATCACGTTTATTTCCACCGGTTCGACACTGACACCGATTTTCTCAAGCCATTTGATGGCGGCTTTGATGTCGGCTCGTTTGCCATCGAGCTCGAGGCTGACGATGCCGATTTCGTCGGTGACGCTGCATTGGCGGATATTGGTGACCACGGGAAATTTCTGGCTGAGTTGCCAAATGAGCGGTTGCTGGATCAGCTTGGGCGGATACATCAGCCACAAACGGGTTTGCTGCTTGCCATTCCCAGCGGGCGCTTTGGCGGATGCGGATTTCTTGGTTTTAGCGGCCATGAAATGTTGGAATTTAGAGTAAATTGACTAACCGCCAGCGATGGCGGGGATGATGCTGACTTCATCGCCATCCTTCAACGGGGTCTGCTGGTTTTGGAGAAAGCGAATGTCCTCCTCGTTCACGTACACGTTCACGAAACGACGGACTTCGCCGCTTTCATCGATCAAGCGTTCCTTGATGCCAGGATAGCGCGATTGCAGTTCAACAATGGCCGCGCCGATGGTAATAGCTTCGACCTCAACGATTTCTTCATTGTTGGTCAGTTTGCGGAGCGGAGTCGGAATTCTTATTTTTTTAGCCATAAGTTATGCGGTTGCAAGGGACAAATCTTCACTGGCCAGCAAGGTTTCAAACTCACGCAAGCTGGGCTTGATTTCGCGGGGATGACCCACGTGGTTAACCACGGCATCGAGCGTTTTCAAGCCGTTGCCAGTGATGCACAATACAGCGGAATCATTGGCGGGAATCTTGCCGGACGCAATCAGTTTCTTGGCCACGCCTACGGTTACGCCGCCGGCGGTTTCGGCAAAGATACCTTCGCACTCGGCGAGCAGTTTGATGGCATCGCGAATTTCATCGTCGGTGACATCTTCCGCAACGCCGCCGGTTTCTTTCATGACCTTCAGCGCGTAAAATCCATCCGCCGGAGTTCCGATAGAAAGCGACTTGGCAATAGTGTTCGGCTTGACTGGCTTGAAGAAGTCGAGTCGCGCTTTTTGTGCGTCCGATATGGGCGATCAGCCGGTGGCCTGGGCACCGTGACTCTTGTAGCTGGTCTCTGGAATCAAACCGAGCTTGGTAAATTCCTGGTAACTCTTTTGAATTTTCGTGAGCAATGAACCGGAGGCCATGGGGACGACCGTGTGTTGCGGCGTGCGCCAGTCGAGTTGTTCGACAATTTCGTAGCCCATGCTCTTGGAACCTTCGGCATAGTAGGGGCGCATATTGACGTTCACGAAGGCCCAGCCAAATTTACCGGCGATTTCCGCGCAGAGACGATTTACTTCGTCGTAATGACCTTTGATGCCGATGACGGTCGCGCCATAGACGAGTGAGTTGACGATCTTGCCTTGTTCGAGGTCGGAAGGAATGAACACATACGCCTTCAGACCAGCAGCGGCAGCATTCGCGGCGACGGAGTTGGCAAGGTTGCCGGTGGAAGCGCAGGCTACCGTGGTGAAGCCCAGTTCACGCGCACGGCTAAGGGCCACGCTGACCACGCGGTCCTTGAAGGAGAGGGTGGGGTAGTTGACGGTATCGTTCTTGATCCAGAGTTCACGGATGCCGAGTTTCTTCGCGAGACGATCCGCCTTAATCAATGGAGTAAAGCCGACTTGAACGCCAACGGTGGGTTCGCCCGCGACCGGCAGGAGTTCGCGGTAACGCCACATGCTTTTGGGACGGGATTGGATGGCCGCCTTGGTCAGAGACTTTTTGATGCGGTCGTAATCGTAGGCGACTTCGAGTGGGCCGAAGTCAAATTCGCATACGTGGGTGGCAGTGAGAGGGTATTCGCGTCCGCACTCGCGGCACTTAAGCGCCTTCATGAAACCGTCATGTTTATCCATAAGCTTCCGATTCGCGTTTTGTTCCGGGGAATAAAAAACCCCCGCTCAGTTGGGATGAGAAGAGGTTACAAAAACGCGACTGCTCTTCTCATCTTTTCCCAAACCACTGGTTTGAGCTGGATTTGGCACCTGGTCACTGAAGATCGCGCTTCAGCCGGTTGCCGTGGTTTCATCGGGCCAGTCCCTCAACCACTCTATATGAGATTCATTGGTATCAACGAATGCGGATAGTTTGATATATTGGTGAATGGATGTCAAATGGTTTTTGGGGATGAGCGGCACGCGATTCAGAAAGGTGAGATGTGCCTACAGAAGCACACTTCTCACGGTCATCGGCATGGGTTAGAAGTTGACGCACATGGAACGCGGAAGACTGGTTCCATAATGGTGTCAAGGTTGGCGAACGCACCCACAAGTTTGGCAGAGGCAGCTTTAACAGCAATTAGGGCCGGAGTAGCAATCATTATTATCAGGAGGAAACAACATGAAAAAAAGATTCTATAGATTAACAGGGTTGGTCATGCTCGTGGTGGTGGCGGTCGGCATTTTTTTCTGTATGCTGGGGCAGGTGGCGGCGCAAGGTCTCATCAACATTAACTTCACGGTCTACCCGAAGCTTGTGAAGACCGGCTTCGCGGCAACGGGCCAGTCCACCATGGATTATTGGAACCCCTATTTCACGCCTACGAATGCTGTGGTTGTTTCCAATTTGGAATATTCAGATGGCTCCCTTTCCGGCGCGAAGCTGACCATGATAAATGCGCCCTACTATGCTGACAACGGCCTGTTCGATCCCATGCTCGCCAGTTACGCCTACCATCAAGTCGGTAATATCGCGGTCACCGTCAGCAACTTGGTTTCCACCAACTATGACATTTATATTTATGGGCATGGGGGGGATCTTTATGGGCGTGGGGGAGCAGAAAACCGGAACGGTGTGTATGCGGTGAACGTGGGCGCCACGAGCTACGGCACCAACGCCACGCTTAATGGGCCAGGTTGGAATACGAACATCTGGCAGGAAGGTATCAACTATGTCGTCTTTCGCGGCCTGTCGCTGACCAACCCGGCCGAGGCATTGCGGATCACGGTTTATCCGGGTGCCTCCGGCTACAGAGTTATTTCGGGCATGCAAATCGCTCCATCCATTCCCGTCACACCTCCACCGCAGGCCCCGATCTTTATTACCCAGCCGCAAAGCCAGGGCGTGACTTTGAATTCCAACGTCACTCTTAGCGTAGTCGCAGTCGGCACTTCCATTCTGAAGTATCAATGGCAATTGAATGGCACCAATCTCAGCGGCGCAACCAAAACGAGTTATACGATTACCAAGGCGCAACCTGCCCATGCCGGCAGCTATTCCGTTGTCATCACTAATCAGGTCGGCAGCATCACCAGTTCGAACGCGATCTTGACCCTCAATTTCCTTCCATCCTTCACGACCCAGCCGCAGAGCCAGACTGTAACTGCCGGGGGAACCGTCAGCTTTAATGTCGTTGCGGGTGGAACGGCACCTTTAGGTTATCAATGGTTGTTTAATGATCGCACTATCCTGGGTGCCACCAATTCAGCGTATACCCTTACCGGTTTGACCAACTTGAATAGTGGTAATTATCGGGTGGTGGTTACCAATGTAGCGGGCAGGCTGGCGAGTTCGAATGCGGTTTTGACCGTCCTGTCGAGTCCGGCGATTGTCACGCACCCGCAAAGCCAAACCGTCGGCGAAAGCGGCACGGCGGCTTTCACTGTGAGCGCCACGGGCAACAACCTGAATTATCAATGGCAGTTTAACGGTGCGGATATTGCCGGAGCGACCCAGACCAACCTAGTCCTGACGCACGTGCCAGCCAGCCAGGCCGGCAACTATTCAGTCATTGTGAGCAACTCTATTGGCTCACTCAGCAGTTCCAACGCCAGCCTCAGCGTCATCCCCGTGAATACCACCACAGTTGGACTTATCGATATCAATTTTGCCGCGTCTGACACCGATATCAAATCCGGTGCGGCTGCGATCGGCCAAACTACCAATGATTACTGGAATGTGTATCAGGCGCCATTTGCCACAGCCGCTGCAGTTACTACCATGAAATTTGTCGACGGTTCTTTTTCAGGGGCGGGACTTACGGTTCTCCACGGGCCGGGCCATTCGGGTAACGGCGCGGCTGACCCGATGTATCAAAGCTACGATTATGCCACCGGCACAAACATCACAATCACCGTGACCAATCTCGCGGCTGGGTATTACGATATCTATATTTACGGCCATGGCCCGAGTGACGATGCGAACGGTGTCTATTCGCTGAAAGTGGGTAAAACCGACTACGGGGCTAAAGCCACGGTGAACGGTTCAACCTGGATTTCCGCAGTTTGGAGTGAGGGCATTCAATATGTTGTTTTCAGGAATGTTGAGATTACCAACCTGGCGCAAGTGACCACGGTCACGGTCTCTCCCGGCGCTTCCACCTACGCGCTCATCTCCGGCATGCAAATTGGACCAGCCGCATCGCCCACACCGCAGGCTCCCATGGTGGTGAGCAATCCTCATAACACGAGCGCACTCGCCGGGCAAAACGTTCTCTTCTCGGTGACCGCCACCGGGGCGAACCCATTGGCTTACCAATGGCAATTCAATGGAGCGGCGATCGCCGGTGCCACCGACAGTACCCTGGCACTGAACGCGGTGACGACCAATCAGGCCGGTATTTATTCAGTAACAGTCACCAATCAGGCTGGCTCGGTTACGAGTTCGAATGCCACGCTCACCGTGCCGCAACTGGTGACTGCGAATCTGGCCCTCCTGAATATCAACTTTGGCGCGAATGCCCAGAATTTGAAGACCGGCTTTGGGGCCATCGGACAAACGACAAACGATTATTGGAATGCCTATCATGCTCCCTATGCCAATGCAGCCGCAGTGATGAATCTTACGTATTCTGATGGTAACGTGTCCGCTGCCGGTCTTACGGTCCTGAATGGTCCTGGGCTTTGGTATAACGGCCTAGCCGATCCCATGTATTCCACGTATGACTACAATCAGTCCGGTCCCATCACGGTCACTGTGACCAACCTCCTCGGCGGAACCTATGATGTCTATCTCTACGGACACGCCCCCGCAGACAATGGCAACGGGGTATATGCCCTTTTCGTTGGTAACACGAATTACGGCACCAATGCGACGGTGAATGGCGCGGGCTGGGATTCGTTGGCATGGCAGGAAGGCGTTCAATATGTGGTCTTCCGCGGGGTATCCATCGCGGATCTGACACAGGTGTTAACCGTGAAAGTTAATCCCGGCGTTTCAGGCTACGCGATCATCTCAGGCATGCAGATCGTTCCGACCTTCCAAGGCACTGCACAAGCCCCTGCGATAATCCATCAGCCGGAAAGTCGAACTGCCACTGCGGGAGCGACCGTCTCCTTTGGCGTAACGCTGGCCAGCAGTTCTCCCCCGGCTTATCAATGGTTGTTTAACGGGACAGCCATGGCAGGAGCCACCAAGGCGAGCCTGGTTTTGAACGGAGTGACTACAAATCAATCCGGCAATTACTCGGTCGTGGCGAGCAATTCCGTCGGATCCGTAACCAGCTCCAACGCGAGTCTGACGGTAAATGCGGTGGCGAATGCGCTGCTTAACATCAACTTCGCAGCCTATGCCACAGACGCAAAAACAGGCTTTGCGGCCACCGGCCAAACCACCAATGATTATTGGAATGTATATTTGGCACCGTACGCCAATGCGGCCGCGGTTCCCAACCTTATGCTCTCGGACGGGACCGTATCTGGAGCCGGGCTCAGCGTGTTGGGTGGTTATGGACATTGGAACAGCAGCGCGTTCGATCCCATGTATGCCAGTTATGATTATAACCAGGGGCATCCCATCAGCATCACGATCACCAACTTCACTGCGGATAATTGTGATATCTACATTTATGGGCATGGATCCTCGAATAACGCCAATGGTGTCTATGCCTTGTCAGTAGACGGCACGAATTATGGAACAAATTCCACGGTGGATGGCGGCAGTTGGAATTCCGCTGTCTGGCAGGAAGGCGCGCAGTACGTGGTATTCCGGAACGTGAACCTTACAAACATCTCGCAGGTGATTACTCTCAAGGTGTACCCCGGTGCTTCGGGCTACAGTATCATCTCCGGTATCCAAATCCTGCCGGCAAATCTGACACCTCCGGACGCTCAAGCTGCAAGTCGTCCGCAGGCGCAGTATGTCAACCAAACCCGGGTTTCCCCAATCGATCCAGGCATCAACTTAAGCGTGAGCCGTATTGGCGGCTCCCTGATGTTGTCCTGGCCGAGTGCGGGAACGAACGGGGTGGTGCAGGAATCCATCAGCCTGGAAGGCGACACCTGGACAGATCTTTCGACAAATATGATTAACTACGGGACGACCAACCTTTCGATCACAGTGCCGCTCCCGTCAAGCCCGAGATTCTACCGTCTCAAGCAGCCTTAGCTTTTGAGAAGTTTGACGGTACGGACATCAAGTGAATCAAACGACAACGGGCAGGAACCTTGGTTCCTGCCCGTTGACTCTTTGTGGTGCCATGATGAAATCCTAAATTCCATCCGTGGGGAAAATGGTCTGGTTCGGTTGACTTTACCTTAACCATAACCTAATTAAGTTCTTATATGTCCAATCTGCCCCCGAGTGTTTCAGCAGACGGCATGTTTTTGTAAGTTTCTTCTCTTTAAAGAGTGATGTCGAACCAGCTGCTATTAAAAGAGCACGAGATCAGGTTTAAGCGCATCGTCCGGCGGGCGTTTTTATTGCCCATCGGCGTCATGATCGTTGCTTCGATCGTTCTCGCCTGGTTGGTGGGTTATTTACTGACCGTGACCAACTGGGTGGATCATACTGACCGAGTCTTAGCCCAAGCTAATCTCAGCGAGAAACTCATTCTCAATCTGGAGACGGGATTGCGAAGGTATCAAATTACCGGCAATGCGGCCATGTTGGAATCCTTTCATCAAGCAGAACCGGAAATAGAAAGGCAACTGGACATATTGGGGCGGTTGGTTTCGGACAATCCCTCCCAGGTTCAACGGGTCAAAGGCATTCACTCGGCTTTAAATGAATGGAAAATTTTCGCGCGGGATTTAATGGGGCGTCGCGAGCGCAATGAGGATTATCAAGGGTTTAAAATCAATGCAAAAGAGAAGACCTTAATGGATACCATCCAAAGCAACTTTGAAAATTTTATTCAGATTGAAGCGGGATTAAGAAAAAAGCGCGTTGATGTTGTCCAGCAGATTGATCACACGATCCAAAAATTCAGATTTATCGTATTAATCATCATCGGACTGGGGATCGCATATTATGTGCAGCGACAGTTGAATCACGTGGCGCGGATTTATGAGAGCACGCTGGAGACCACCCGGCAAAAAGCCGAGGCCTTGCAGAAAAGCGAAGCCTCGCTCAAGGAAGCGGAGAACCGGCTGCGTAAGTATGCTGATGAACTGGAGCAAATCGTAAAACAGCGCACGGTGAAACTGCAGGAAACCATTGCGGAGTTGGAGGCTTATTCTTACAGCGTTTCCCATGATTTGCGGGCGCCGTTGCGCGCGATGCAAGGTTACTCTAAGGTTTTGCTGGATGAATGCGGGCAGGATTTAAAAGCCGAGGCCCAAGTGTATCTGAAACGCATCGTCGTCGCTGCCGAACGCATGGACCGATTGATTCAGGATGTGCTGACTTACAGTCGCGTGGCTCGATCCGAATTAGTACTGGAGCCGGTTGATTTGGGAAAACTCATCAATGAAATCATTCCTCAATATCCGGTGCTGAATTTTCCCAAGACACAGATTGTAATTGATGGCCCTCTGCCGCAGGTGACAGCCTCGGAAGCTTCCCTGACTCAATGCTTTTCCAACCTGTTGACGAACGCGGTTAAATTTGTCCCCGAAGACCG
Organism: Pedosphaera sp.; assembly: GCA_028293285.1. Classification (GTDB taxonomy): domain Bacteria; phylum Verrucomicrobiota; class Verrucomicrobiia; order Limisphaerales; family Pedosphaeraceae; genus Pedosphaera. The sequence continues at coordinate 22,939 of JAQGPC010000094.1, read as the reverse complement.
GAACCCACGAGTGCGAATATGGGCTGAGCAGGCTGGTTCCTGTGTGAAAATTTGGATCGAGGATAATGGAATTGGTATCGCCCCAGAATATCAGAATCGCATTTTTGGGATGTTTGAGCGCATTCCAAGTGAGAACGCGTATGAAGGAACGGGTGTGGGGCTGGCAATCGTACGCAAGGCAGTGGAACGAATGGGCGGACAAGTTGGAGTTGAATCCGCAGTGAATAAAGGAAGCAGATTTTGGATTTTGTTGCCCGAAACCAAGATATAAACGAAGTCTCAGGGCCTTCATTTGCAGGACTTTCTTTGCAAATATGCCTTGGAAAGCCTGAAATTCCGGTGTGTTTGGGTTCTAAACGGCTTTATTTCCAATCTTTCGGCTTGCGTTTTTAGGGCCTGGACGGAAGATTTCACCCCCTAATATGAGTTCTGAAGCTACACAGTCGGCAGACTACTTTAAATTAGTAGACTGGTTGCACGCCAATAAGAAGCCTTTGCAGGCAATAGTCATTGCGCTTCTGTTAATCGGCGTGGCCGTAACCGGCTTCGTCGTTTACAAAAATCAAAAGGAAGCAAGCGCCAACGAAGCGCTTTCGAACTTAAAGGTACCCACGGGTGCGCCGGGCACCGCTACAGCCACGGCAGATGATTATCTTAAAGTGGCCAATGAACATTCCGGTACGAAAGCGGGATCACGGGCGTTATTGGTTGCCGCAGGGATTTTGTTCGACACCGGCAAATTTGCTGATGCCGAAACCCAGTTCAAAAGATTTCTTCAGGAGAATTCAGATTCTCCACTGGCCAGTCAGGCGCTGCTCGGAGTCGCTGCAAGTTTGGAAGCGCAGGGGAAGAAGCCCGAAGCAACGGCTAAATATAAAGAGATCGTTGATAATCGCCCTAGTGACCCGGTTATTTTTCAGGCCAAGTCCGCTCTGGCCCGGCTTTACGTTGCCCAAAACAAGCCGGATCTGGCCTTGAAGCAATATGAGGATTTGGCAAAAGGCAACAACCAGGATTCATGGAGTGCCGAGGCTCCCATTCAGGCCGAAGAATTGGTTGCAAAATATCCAAACTTGAAAGCCCCGGCACCTGCCCCTGTGCCCACGGTTCCGATGACTTTATCCACCAAACCGGTTATCTCCAATGCTCCTGCTGTTTCCATCTCCACCGGATCGATATCGGCAAAGCCCTCAGAACCAGTGAAACCGGCTAAACCCTGATCATGAATCGAAATCTGCCTAAACAATGTGTTGCCGAATTTATCGGCACTTTTGCGCTTATATTTATTGGTGTGGGAGCGATTAATAACGGTGCCAGTCTCGGACTGCTGGGCATTGCCCTGGCGCACGGCTTGACCATCGCGTGTCTGGCCTCGGCAACAGGTGGTATTTCAGGTGGACATCTTAATCCCGCAGTAACGTTCGGTCTTTTAATTGGCGGCAAAATCAGAGTGGGGGATTCCATTGCTTATTGGATATCTCAATTGGCAGGCGGTGCTGCAGCCGGTTTTCTTTTGTTGGCCATATATGGTGTTGAAGGGCAGAAGATTGTTGCAAACGGAACGCCTGATTTAGGCAAGGACATTCTACCCATGACAGGAATCATCGTAGAAATTGTTCTTACCTTTTTTCTGGTATTCGTGGTGTATGGTTCGGCGGTAGACGTGCGCGCGCCGAAAATTGGCGCTTTGGCCATCGGCTTGACGGTGGCTTTGGATATTATGTTCGGGGGACCAATTAGTGGCGGCAGCATGAATCCCGCGCGCACTTTTGGACCCGCGCTGGCATCCGGACATTGGAATAATCACTACGTTTATTGGGTTGGCCCAATGATTGGCGGCGCTTTGGCCGGGTTGATCTATGGCCGCTTTTTGATTAAAGAAACGAAGTAATTGGGAGTAGTTTTACACGCAGAATACATTTGCGGGCTTCCTGAGAGGGAAGTCCGTTTTGCCAATTAATTATCATCCATGAAATTAACGATCATTGGGACTGGTTATGTCGGCTTGGTAACCGGAGCTTGCTTTGCCGAAGTGGGACACCATGTGGTATGCGTGGATTGCGATGAGGCAAAGGTCAAGATGCTGCGGGCGGGCGGCATGCCCATTTATGAGCCGGGCCTGGAAGAGTTGGTTAAAAAGAATGTAGAGGCGGGACGCCTGAGCTTCACGGCTTCGACCCAGGAGGGCGTGGAAAAATCCGATGTCATTTTCATTGCGGTGCCCACACCACCGATGCCTGATGGTTCGGTTGATTTAAGTTTCATTGAACGAGTGGCGCGGGAAATTGCCAGCTCCATGACGAGCTATAAGATTATTGTCGATAAGAGCACGGTGCCGGTCAAAACCGGTGACAAAGTGGCGGAAACCATCAAGCGTTACTGCAAAGCCAAGGTGGATTTTGATGTGGCGAGCAATCCGGAATTTCTGCGCGAAGGATTTGCCGTGGACGATTTAATGCATCCGGACCGGGTGGTAATCGGCGTGCGTTCGCAAAGGCCCGTCCAGGCGATGAAGGATATTTATACGCCGTTCAATGCGCCCATTATTGTCACGGATATCAACTCGGCTGAGTTGATCAAGCATGCGGCCAATTCCTTCCTGGCGCTCAAAATTTCTTATATCAATGCCGTGTCAGTCATTTGTGAAGCCACCGGCGCGAATGTGCAGGAAGTGGCGAACGGCATGGGCATGGATAACCGGATTGGCCGGCGCTTCCTGGATGCTTCGCTCGGCTTTGGCGGCAGTTGCTTTCCGAAAGATCTGAGTGCTTTCATTCAAATTTCCGAACAGCTTGGATATGATTTTTCCCTTTTGAAAGAGGTCCAACGCATCAACGACGGGCAGATGGATCGTTTCATCAAAAAGATCATTGAAACGTTGTGGGTGCTTAAGGGTAAAAAAATCGGCGTCCTCGGTCTGGCTTTCAAACAGAATACGGATGATGTCCGCATGTCGCCCGCTATTGAGTTGTGCCACCGCTTGCAAAAGGAAGGTGCCATTCTCCGGGTATATGATCCCAAGGCAATGGAGAAGGCCAAAGCTGTGTTGAAAGATGTCACCTATGTCGACAAGATGAATGACGTGGCGGAAGGATGCGACGCTTTGGTCATTGCGACTGAATGGCCGGAATTCAAGAAGCTGGACTTGGAGCGCGCCCGCAAAGTGTTGACCCATCCCATCTTGTTTGATGGCCGTAATTTATTCGATGTAAAAGAGATGGAAGCCTTGGGCTTCATCTATAAGAGCATCGGACGCTAAATCATTTGGATGGAGTTTGGAATGAGCGATCATAACGAAAATGTTGCTCCTGTCCCGACTCCGGTTCTGAATCCACAATTTGATTCCCGCACCCAGATAGAGGTTTCTGCCGGGCTGGTCTTCCGTAACGGCCTGCTTTTAATCACTCAACGGCTGCCGGATGTTCATCTGGGCGGTTTATGGGAATTTCCCGGCGGCAAAAGGATGCCGCAAGAGTCCTATGAGGCGTGCCTGCGACGTGAGTTGATGGAGGAGTTGGGAATTGAGGTGGAGGTAAAGGAGTTGGTTGAAGCCATCACTCATAAATATCCCGAAAAGCTGGTTCACCTGAAATTTTTCCATTGCGGGTGGATTCGGAATGAACCGCAGACACTTGGATGTCACGATTTTGCGTGGGTGGGTAAAAGCCAGTTAAATAATTACGCTTTTCCGGAAGCGGATCAGCGGTTGTTGCAAAAACTTCTTAATACCGCTGAGCTTTGGGCATGATGTTGCCCACCTCGGATTGATAAATTCTTCGATTCTTTAAAGCTTGTTTTAAATCCGAGGTGCTGGCATCCAAAATTCTTCCCCAGGCAAAACCCCAGTCCGAGAGGATTTCGGGGTAATGGTCCAAAAAAGCTTTGCACACCGGAGAATCTTTAATCCAACGCGAATACATATCCCAACCTTCCGCTAAAATAACCGTGATGTTCAGGATTATGTTTATTTGAATTACTTGAAGCCCTTTCGACAGGCTTTCCTGGTTAATGCATTCGAGCGCAGCAATTATTTCGCTATTAATTTTTTCCAGCTTTTCCAGTGAAGGATGATCGGAATTTTGATAATCCAAAAGAAATTTGAGAAATGATTCAGGAGAGAGAGTCGTGGAATGCTTGTTTATAATTTCAATGGCCTCTTCAAATTTCATGTTTTTAAAGGACAATTGCACTTATTACGCTCACCTATCCAATCTGCTTATGTTTAAACTTCGCCGCGACGAAAAAAGCAATTCCCATAAGAACGAAAAAAAATCCAAACCATCCCCCTCCTTGGATAATGGAGAAGATGCCGTAAAATAAAAAGATGCAACCACCAATTGCCTGCAGCACCAGGCCAGAGTACTGAAGTCGGCGCTTGAGCTTCACCAATCCCGGAGAAGCTTCGTGGGCAATCAGCCTGATGCCAGCTTGCCTGATTTGACTGGCAAGCGCGTCAAAGAAGGCGCTGCATGCCGCAGGATCGCGGAAATACGTGTCGTCGATTACCACTTTTCCATCCAAGATCTCGAGCACCGTAGCGTCAACAGACCTATACATGCTTCGAATCGCGCATATCTGTATCCGATCTTCGGAAAAATAATGCCGGATTATCACGTCGCTTTCGGTTAACTCCACCCCGAGTCTTCCCCCTCGCCATCCAAAAATGAATGCTGTCAGGATTCCAATGGAGCCTATACCGACGAAGCTCAAGCCAAGCACTACTCCACCGTTGCGCCAAAATGCGATTCCAAATATTAAAAAGATGGATGAAACCAAGCCTAGTACAACTCCATGAACAAGTTGGAACAAGACACGTTTTGGAGAGCCAGCATCCATTATATAATAGTCTTAGAAAACAGTGACACCAGATCGTGCCTTTTCACGCCCACCCTCTCAAGCTTGTTTGTTCTAAACAAAAAACCTCCGGTTTTAGCCGGAGGTTGGAAGGAGAGTGATTATTGCTATTACAGCTTGCCGTATAATTCTTCGACGACGGCGCGGAAGTTGTTTTCGCCAACCTTGACGATGGCCAATTCGCGCGTGGCGCTTTCTTCGGAATCGCTGGCGTGGGCGGCGTTGACCATGATGGTCTGGCCGAACTCGCGGCGGATGGAGCCGGGAGGCGCCTTGGAAGGATCAGTCGGCCCGAGGACGTCGCGAATCTTGCGCACGGCTTCGACGCCTTCGTAAACCAGCGCGATGCACTTCTCGGTGCCGGGTTGCGTCAACTGATTGGCATCGCATTCCGACGGTGCGCGGCCGGACATGAATTTAACAATGTTTTCGAATTGGTTGTCGCCGAAGATTGGGCCGAGGATTTCGCCGAGTTGCTTTTCCTCCGCTGGGGGAATCTTGAAGCCCAAGTCTTTCTCAATGGCAACCTTGGCCTTGGCCGCAACCACGTCTTTGAGGCGCGTCCGCAGGACATCTTTGACGGGACCATAGAAATCAGTCGCATCGGCCACGCTCATGCGCAGGACCTTGATGCCGACGATGTAAAGGCCGGTGCGAGAGAAGAAATCAATCACGTTGCCGGGACGACCGGTGGGAAAGCGGAAGTTATCGGGCTTGATGAGAACCAGCGTGCGTTGCGGCTTCTCGCCAGGTTGATAACCGATAGTGTTCTCAACAATGCCGCCATCCGTGTCCGAGAACTTCGCCCAAAGCTTGGCTTTGGTTTCAGCTTCTTCGATGTTCGGCGCAGCGAGGACAGCGGGTTCGAAATATTTAACCTGGTCGTTTTCATCAATCACCAGGTCGCCATAGGTATCGCGAATGGTTTCGCCGCCACGACGTTCGGCGCTGATATTGCCGATGACCGAACGGGTTTTGCGCACGGCATCATCACCTTTGAACAGCAGCATCATCAACCGACGACGACGACCAGTCTTGGGATCGGGGGCGAGATTTTGAACGATATATTGGTAAATCAGTTCCTGAATGCGACGATCCTGGGGATCGTTTGCGGAGACGATGGCTTCGGAATATTTTTTGACCAGTTCAGCGCTGGGAGCGAACATCCGGGCTCCAACCAGTTCCAACCCGGTCCGAGTTATCAGGCGGCTCAGGATGCCGCCGGTTCGTGATTTATGAAGTGAATACGGGGTAATGATTACGTAGGCGAGTTCTTGGGACATATATAAGAATCTATTATTCAGGAGTCGTCTTGACTGAAGGGGGCGTTGCCGACGGAGTCGTGGTTGCGGCTTTACCGCCGAGAATCTTAAACATGACGGTACCGCAGGTCGGGCATTTGCCCTTGATGGCTTTGCGGCCATTTTTCATGACCTCTTCCACTGCATCGACAATTTCCTTCTTGGCTTTGCATTTAACGCAATATCCTTCAGGCATAGAGAATTCTCGCAAAGACGCCTCATGCGCCTAAGCGGTTATACAAATAGCTTAAGGTTCGCCCAACGTAAGCGTCAACTGGTAAAGGAAATCCTCGCCGTTTATAAGAGGCATTACTGTAAGTCATTCTGCTTCAATATAATGGCTATTTTGGTAGAATGAGGCTTTATCGTTATCCCTCGGTCGGTTCCGGCTTGCCGATAGTCGCAGCAGCCAAGTCCCGAAGGGCAGTTTTCAGGATTTTGCCAGTGGCATTGCGAGGCAGGGCGGGCAGGAAAACGACGCGGCGGGGCACCTTGTAATCGGCCAGCTTGGATCGGACGAATTGCAGTAATGGTTTTTCTTCCACGGTCGCCCCTTCGTTCATGGAGACAAAGGCGAGCGGTTGTTCCCCTTTGCGAGCGTCAGGGATGCCGATGACTGAAACTTCTTTTATACCGGGAAATTGATACATGATTTCCTCGATTTCGCGCGGGTAAACATTAATGCCGTTGACCAAAAGCATGTCTTTCTTCCGGTCGGTGATAAAATAATAGCCATCCGGATCACGATACCCTATGTCGCCGGTTAGGAGCCAGCCACCGCGCAGAGCTTTGGCGGTTTCCTCCGGCTGGTTCCAATATCCCTGCATTACGTTTCCGCCACGCACACACAGTTCGCCAATTTCTCCCGCACCCAGGAACTTTCCTTCATCGTTCTGAATGCTTACCTCCACATTTGGAATCGGAAGGCCAATTGAGCCAGCTTTGCGGACGCCTTTTAATGGATTTTTCGTAACGACCGGGCTGGCTTCACTCAAGCCGTAACCTTCGATGAGTGGAAAATGAAATTTTTCTTCGAATTCTTTGAGGATTTGCACCGGCAGCGGGGCCGCACCGCTGATACACATGCGCAAAGGCAGGGGAATGGTAATTGGCGCACCCACCATGCTGCGGAAAAATTGCGGTATGGCCGGCAGGATTGAGGCTTGGCGGCGGATGATTTCCTCCAGAACATTCCGCGGCGGATGCAATGAGCGGATAAGTACAATCGAAGCGCCCGTCAGCAATGGCAGGGCCACTCCGACCGTCAGCATGAAGCTATGAAACATGGGCAACAACACTGCCATGCGGTCGTCGGAAACAGTCTGGAGGACGAGGCGGCAGCTCTCCACGTTGTGCAGGAGATTGCCATGGGAAAGCATGGCTCCTTTGGGGCGACCGGTGGTACCCGAGGTGTAAATGATTACGGCCAGATCGGCTTCGGTGCGCTCAGGAGAATTTACCGGGGGCGCATCCATGGCGGGCGTGGCGAATTGCTCAACTGGCAGGCATTGCAGCTTGGGTCGTACAGCCTGAAGCGCGGGCAGGTGTTCTGCCATGACGCAATCGGTAATGATAACGTCCGCCCCGGCATCGCGGAGAATGTAATTGACCTCGTTAGGTTTGAGAAAATTGTTAGTCGGCACCACTACGCCGCCAGCCTGAAGGATTCCGAAGAAGGCCGGAATAAATTCCGGGCAATTTTTCAGCCAAAGTGCAACGCGATCCCCCGGTTTAACTTCGAGCTTATTTTGCAGGAAACCGGCGACGTGGGCGGTTTGGGTCAGGATATTCTCGTATGTATATTCATTTTCACCCCAGTACAAAGCTGTCTTCTTGGGATTTATTTGAGCCGACCTGACCAAGGCAGTTGCTAAATTCATTTTCCTGAAAAATAGCTGGCTTGACCACGACCCGCCAAGCCCTAAGTCACAGAATATGCGGTAAATGGGCTCTTGAATAGGGCGAAAACTTTACCACTTAGCGCGTTTTTCTGATTTCCTGAAATGTAATTCGACCTTACATTAGCCGGAGTGATTGATAGCGATGTTAAGTTACAGGAATTGCTGGTGCGTCTCCGCGCCACCCCTTGGATTGCCCTCGATACAGAAGCTGACAGTTTGCACGCCTACCCGGAAAAGGTTTGCCTGCTGCAAATCACCACCCCGCACGGGGATGAATTAATCGATCCGCTGACGGCTATTAAGCTTGAGCCTTTGTTGGACACCTTTGGCGAGCACGAACTCATCATGCATGGATCGGATTACGATCTGCGGCTGTTGCGAAAGCATCATGATTTTGTCCCGCGCGCCATTTTCGACACCATGCTGGCCAGCCGGTTGTTGGGCCATGTGCAATTCGGCTTGGGGCACTTAGTAGCGAGTTACTTGGGAGTTACGCTGGAGAAAGGTTCACAAAAGGCGGATTGGGCTCAACGTCCCTTAACGCCGCGGATGGAGACGTACGCGCGCAATGATACCCATTATTTGAAAGCGCTGGCAGATCGCTTAAAGGCAGACTTGGAGGCCAAGGGCCGCCTAAGCTGGCATCAGGAATCATGTGCTCGACTCATTGCCGAATGTGCGCAAACGCCGCAGCCGGATCCGAATTTAATCTGGCGCATCAAAGGCAGTCACCGCTTAAGCCGGCCCGCACTCGCCGTTTTGCGTGAACTGTGGCATTGGCGTGAAGGGGAGGCGATTGCTGCGAACAAGCCACCTTATTTCATTCTGCGGCATGAAACGCTCATTGATCTGTCGGCAGTTGCGGCGAGTGGTAATACGATTGAGCCATTGATGCCAAAGCGTTTTTCTGACCGGCGTCGTACGGGAATAGTACAGGCAGTCGCCCAAGGCCTGGCTGTTCCATTGCACAAGCAACCTGAGCCACTGCGACAAACCGGTCGGCGTTTGAGCGATTCAGAGCGGCGTCGGGCGATTGAGCTGCAGAATTATCGCGATGCCCGCGCTAAGGAATTGAGCATTGATCCCACGTTAATTGCCAGTCGTGCCACAATGTTGGACTTGGCGGAGGATTGGGACCGCTTCGCGCCAGAACTGATGGCGTGGCAGCGGGAGCTGATGAAGCGATAGCTTTCTTCAGCGCCAACTACCTCACGATTTCATAAGCAAACCCTTTAAGATACTCCGTTTCGGGAATTGAAGGGATAATCGGATGATCCGGGGATTGGCTGTAAGTGGCCACTCGACGAAGAATGCGATGGGCATCATAGGCCGCAGCGAGAATCACTTCCTGAAATGTCACGGCATCGACATGGTGCGAGCAACAGAAGGTAGCTAGTGTGCCGCCCGGCTTGAGCAGTTTCAAAGCACGCAGGTGGATTTCTTTGTAGCCACGGAGCGCGTCAGGAACCGTCGAGCGGCTGCGGGTAAACGAAGGCGGGTCGAGGACGATGGTATCGAAGCGCGGAATTAGTTTTTCATTTGGCCGCGTGGCTGTTTGCGCCTTGAGCCAATCGAAGACATTGACGGTTTCAAATGAACATTTCTCGGTCAGCCCATTAGCTGCGGCGTTCCGCGTAGAGGCAGCGATGGCATCGGCGCTTTGATCGAGCATGTGCACATGCGTTGCGCCTGCGCGCGCGGCATGTAACCCGAATCCGCCGAGGAAACTAAAACAATCCAATACCTGGCCGCCCTTGGCCAGTTCGGCAACACGCTGATAATTGACTTGTTGATCCAAATACAGCCCGGTCTTGTGACCGCCGAGGATGTCCACTTCAAACTTGAGTCCGTTGAGCTTGATGGGAACTGGTCCTTCCAAATTGCCGACGAGAATGCCGTTCGCATCGGGAAGTCCTTCGAATTTGCGGAAGGCGGTATCGTTGCGTTCAACAATGCAGCGTGGCGAGAAAATCTTTTGGAGCGCGGCAATGATCAACGGCTTGCGTTGATCCATGCCGAGCGCGGCGGTTTGCACTACCAAGACGTCCTCATATTTATCAACGACTAGACCGCTGAGAAAATCGCTCTCCGCATTGACGACGCGGAAGGAGGAAGCGCCCGGCAGATGTTTTTGACGAAAGGCCAGAGCGGCACGGATGCGCTCTTCAAAGAATGCCTGATCCAGCGTCACCCGCTCGGGCGCGAGAACACGGACATTTATTTTGGATTTGGAATTGTAGAGTCCTACTCCCAAAAAGCGCTGCCGATGATCTTTCACCTGCACCAATGCGCCATCTTCAGCAGGCTGGGTAAGACGGAGCATGGAGCCGTGGTAAAGCCAGGGATGGCCGGCCAGAATGCGATCTGCTTCTCCAGGACGAACTAAAACAGTAGGTAATGATGTTTCCATAATTTTTGTAAACAGTTTGATTGCAGCAGCGAACCAGATGATTGCCATTGCAACAGCGCTTCAATATAACCGCCGTTGCCAGGGATGAAAGCGTATTTCGTGAATTCTTATTGAAAATTGCTCGTTGCGAGATTGCGTGACAATTTTAGTGGAACTGCCATAAATCTGCTCGTTCCTGCCACACCCAAAAGTCTGAATCAATTATGAAGAAGGTTGAAATGAGTCGTGCGTTGTATTTGCGGCAAGCCACTCATGGCTTTTTTTCTTTAATCCTATTTGGGCTGGTCGTAGCGTTCCCAGTCATGGGCACAGCTTCGACGTCGGCACTGGACAGATTAATGGAGCCTGATTTGATCATCATCAATGCGAAGGTTCATACCATGAACCCGGCGCAACCGATGGCGGAAGCCGTGGCAATTTATGGCAACCGCATAGCCGCCTTGGGTTGGACGGTAGAAATCCGACAACTCGCAGGAAAGAAGACTCGCATCGTTGATGCCGGTGGAAAATTGGTTCTGCCTGGTTTCAATGATTCCCACGTCCATTTCTTGATGGGCGGATTTCAACTTTCGCAAGTGGACCTGCGCGATACAAAATCACCACAGGAATTTACTGATCGCATCCGCAAATTTGCCGAGAAGCTTCCGAAAGGACAATGGATAGTCGGTGGCGAATGGGACCATGAACGTTGGCCGGGCGCTCCTTTACCCACCAAGGAATGGGTCGATGCTGCCACCACGAATAATCCCGTGTTTATCAGTCGCACGGATGGTCATATGGCCTTGGCGAATAGCCTTGCGCTCAAACTGGCTGGCGTGACGAAAGACACTAAAGACATTGATGGCGGAGCAATTGTGCGCGATGCCAAGACCGGCGAACCAACTGGTTTGCTCAAGGATGCGGCCATGTCCTATGTGGACAATGTCATTCCCGACAAAACTTTTAAAGAAAAGCTGGTCGCCGCCAAAGCCGCCACGGAGCACGCGGCTAAAGTTGGCGTGACCAGTATTACCGACATGTCCACTGGCCGGGACGTGGGAGTGTATCAGACTTTGCTTGAACGGGGAGAATTGAAGACCCGCATTTATGGCATCTCGCCGTTGCCGATTTGGGAACGGGTAGGCAACACCGGCGTGAAAGCACATTTTGGAAATGACATGCTCCGCATTGGTGGATTGAAGGGTTTCTCGGATGGCAGCCTGGGTTCTTCCACGGCGTTATTCTTTGAGCCTTTTTCGGATGATCCTAAAAATCACGGTTTGCCCGGGCCGGAAATGTTTCCGGAAGGCATCATGCTGAAGCGGGTCATGGAGGCTGATCGTGCCGGTTTACAAGTGATGATTCATGCCATTGGTGACCGTGCCAATGAGCAGATTCTTACCATTTACAAACAAGTGGCAGATAAGAATGGTCCGCGTGACCGGCGTTTTCGCATCGAGCACGCGCAGCATCTGCGTCCCAGTGAGATAGCCCGATTCGGCAAGGAACATGTCATCGCTTCAATGCAGCCGTATCATGCCTTCGATGATGGGCGTTGGTGTGATGAGCGGATTGGCAAGGAACGCAGCAAGGGAACGTACGCGTTTCGTTCGCTGCTGGATGCTGGCGCGACGCTGGCTTTCGGTTCGGATTGGACGGTAGCTCCGCTTGATCCGATGACGGGCATTTACGCCGCCGTGACGCGGCAGACCCTCGATGGCAAACATCCCGATGGCTGGGTGCCGGAACAGAAAATCACTGTGGAAGAAACGGTGCGTGCCTATACGTTTGGCTCTGCTTATGCGGAATTTGCCGAAAAAGTGAAAGGAACCCTCGCCCCGGGGAAACTGGCCGATATCGTCATATTGGATAAGGATATTTTTAAGATTGATCCCGCTGAAATTTTGCATACGCACGTGGTGCTTACCATCATGGATGGACAAGTCATCTACGAGGCAGCAGCCAAATAGGCAGGCCAGTTGGACCAAGGGAACTTAATCATGAAGTCGTTAAAGGTAATTATTCCACTCCTAGTTGTATTGGCTTTGGCCCTCGTCTTTGGGGTTTGGAAATTGACCGACCACACCAAGGAATTTCGGAACGCCCTTTATTCTGGAAATAAAGAACTAGTCGAAAAAATGCTCAAACAGCATCCTTCACTCGCAAACGCGAAGAACATTGATGGGCACGAACGGGGATGGACTCCGCTGCACGTCGCCGCCAATACCGGTGACGTCGAAATTGCAAAGGTGTTGCTCAATCACCACGCCCGGGTGGATGAGCGGGATAATCGCGGTTTGACACCGCTGCTATGGACGGCATTTGGCGGCAAAGACGAAGTGGCCGCAGTGCTACTATCCAACGGCGCGGATGTTAATGCCCGAGGAAAGGACGGACGAACCACGCTGGCACTCGCCAAAATTTCTCTCGATAACAAGTTGATTGCATTATTGCGCGAGCGCGGAGCAAAGGAATAGATCCAGGTTTTGTCAGAGACGGGTGTTTTGCTGCCACGAGGTTCTTCACGGTATTGGTCAATTCGATAAAGGGGGTTGATTTCCAAACTTTACAAGTGGATGTTTTTGTTGTTAATTAGAATATCTCAGCCAGAAAAAAGTGTTCATTATGAACAAACCATGCCGTCATCCCGGACTGGAATTGGCTTCTCAAGCCTCGCACATGGTTATAAACCCGACAAACCCCCAACCTGCGAAGGAGACATACGATGAATATTAGCGGCACCATCGACTCAATTCTTAATCTGAAGGGCACTAATGTCTGGTCGGTTCATCCCGATTCAACGGTTTTTGAAGCCGTCAAATTGATGGCCGACAAGAATGTCGGCGCATTGCTGGTCATGGACGGCGAGCGTTTGGTGGGAATATTTTCTGAACGTGATTACACGCGAAAAGTGGTGCTGAGGGGGAAATCGTCGCGCGAGACAGCCGTGAAGGAAATCATTTCCGCGCCGGTCATCTCAGTTAAGCGTGACCATACGGTTGAAGACTGCATGCGAATCATGACGGAGAATCGCATTCGACACCTGCCCGTGATCGAAAACGAGAGGGTCGTGGGGGTGGTCTCGATTGGAGATTTGGTTAATTGGACCATCTCCGCGCAGAACATGGCCCTCAATCAAATGGAAGACTTCATCACCGGCAAGTATCCCGGTTGAAGAAACCAATCTTCGCCAACCCGCCAAATTACCGGCTATTATTTTTTAACCGGCTCGGACGTTTTAGCTGCAAATTCGTAAATTTTTCCGTCGAACGAAAGCAGGTAAATTTCGCCGTCTTGGTCCTGCCCAAAGCTGGTGATGGGACGGACAGGGTTTGCCTTAACGAGTGTGGCGTTTGCCGTTACAGCTCCTTTTTCATAACGCAACCCCCACACCGTTCCTTGCGCGAAGTCGGCATAAACGTAAGTGCCGCACAAGGCTGGCAATTTTTTACCACGGTAAACATAGCCGCCGGTGATGCTGGTGCCGACGCTGTGTTCGGGAAATTTGCATTCCTTCTGCAGGGCGGGGGTGTGAGCGTACTCAAGGATTGGGTCAATCCATTTGGCATCGGCCGGGGCATCTTTGTAGGAATGGAAGCCTTCACGAAAGCTCCAGCCGTAGTTGCCACCCTTGACGATTAAATCAATTTCCTCCCATTTATCCTGGCCGACATCGGCTGCCCATAATTCGCCAGTCTCGCGGTCGAAGCTCATGCGCCAGGGATTGCGCAAACCGTAAGCCCAAATCTCGGCGCGATGGCCCTCCACACTTTTGCCCACAAACGGATTGTCCTTGGGAACACCATATTGCAAATGGCCGGAGCGTGAATTGACATCGATGCGCAGGATTTTGCCCCAAAGAAAACGGGTGCTTTGGCCGAACTCGTGCGGGTCCTTGCCTTTGCCGCCATCCCCGATGCTGATGTAAAGATAACCGTCCGGCCCGAAGATTAGGGTGCCGCCATTATGGTTGCCATAAACCATAGGGACTTCGATGACGATGCGTTCCGATGCCAAGTCCGCCTTGTCCGGGTCCGTAGCCGAAACGGTAAATTCGCTCAGGACGCTGCGCTTGGGATCCAGTTGTGAATAATAGACGTAGAACTTGTGATTTTTTTTGAAATCGGGATGGAAGGCCATTCCCAGCAGTCCTTCTTCATAATTTTGATTCGGCTTGCGATCCACGATATCAAGGAAAACCTTCGCTTCCTTGCCGTTGCGATCGTGGGGCAGGATGAGGATGCGGCCATCCTTTTCGATAACGAACAGCCGTTTGGAATTATCTGGGGCTTCTTCCAGCCAGAGCGGTTGTTTCACTTTCAACTCGGGAAAGGCCGGTTTAAGTTCCAAGGCGGGAAACGCCTCGTCAGCGATGGCTCGAACTGCTGAGCAGTCCAGCAGAGTGAGCAGGGTAAGTGAGCAGCCCAGGAATGAATGTAACCGTGTTTTGTAGCAAGCCTTGCGCATGGCGTAATATTAAGTCTGCCATAGGCATGATCGTCAAAGCTTTATCTTAGAAGAGAACAAAAAAGTTTGGGCCAAGGTATCCCGGCGCTCCGGCGCTACTTGAATGTGATTTGATTATCCACAAGGGCGGCTCCCACCACGCTTTCAGCGATGGAGCCGGCTTTGTTTTTCTGCGTTTCGTTACGAACCTTCCCGCTCAGCGTCACCCGCCCATTCACAGTGGAAATTTTAAGATGCTTGGCTGACACTGCAATGTCAGGGTCTTCATGGATTATTTTTGTGAGGATGGATTTCGTTGTTTCGGCATCGCTTGCCACGGTCTTTTTTTCTCCGGCAGCGGGTTGGTCGAGTGCGGTTGCGGTGAGTTGACTAGAAGACTTTGAACCAGCCGAGCTGGCTGATGGAGAGGCCAGGCTTGTGATGGTGACAATCGGGATGGTTAATGCCAGGGCCAATAGCTGTTTTCTCATTTTCATGGGTCCTTTCATGTTGGCAGCCCGATGAGACTTGGAATGCCGTGTGACTGTAGCCCTTAAAAGCATCGGGCATGCCACTCAAAAATGAGAATCCGGGCAAAAAAAGAGACTCCGATGCGAGCACCGGAGTCTCTGGCATTCCAATTAACTTCTACTTAATCGAGATTCAAATTCTCATCGGTGACCGCGCCGAGGCTGGCCGAAGTGACTAGATGCGCATACTTGGCGAGCACGCCACGGGTGTAACGCGGCTTGGGCGCTTTCCACGCCTTGCGACGCGCCTGCATTTCCTTCGCGGAAATGTTAACCAAGAGTTCGCGCTTTTCCGCGTCGATGACAATCGTATCGCCTTCTTTTACGAGGGCGAGGGGACCACCCACATAAGCTTCCGGCGTAATATGACCGACTACGAAACCATGCGTGCCGCCGGAGAAACGGCCATCCGTGATGAGCGCGACTTCCTTGCCGAGGCCTTTGCCCATGATGGCAGAAGTCGGGGCCAGCATCTCGCGCATGCCGGGACCGCCCTTTGGCCCTTCATAACGAATTACCACCACGTCGCCTTTTTTGATGCCGCCATCGAGAATTTTCTTCAGCGCCTGTTCTTCGGAGTTGAACACGCGGGCGCGACCTTCAAAACGAAGACCTTCCTTGCCGGTGATTTTCGCGACGGAACCTTGCGGTGAAAGATTGCCATACAGAATAACGAGGTGGCTGTCCTTCTTGATGGGGTCGCTCAGGGGACGGATGATGGTTTGACCGGTGGGATAAGGACGCACGCCTTTCAAATCTTCCGCCATGGTCTGGCCGCTGACGGTCAGGCAATCGCCATGCAGCAAACCGGCGTCGAGCAAGGTTTTCATCAAAGGCCGGATGCCGCCGATGGCGACGAGTTCGGACATGAGATGCTTGCCGCTCGGCTTGAGGTCAGCCAGCACGGGAACGTGTTTGCCGATGCGCGTGAAATCATCGATGGTCAGTTTTACGCGGGCGGCATTGGCCATGGCGAGCAGGTGCAACACGGCATTCGTGGAACCGCCCAATGCAATGACAACCGTGATGGCATTTTCAAATGCCTTCTTCGTCATGATGTCGAGCGGCTTGATGCCTTGCTTGATCAAATTCACCACTGCCGCACCGGCACGCTGGCAATCGTCCTTCTTCGCGGGCGAGATGGCGGCTTGCGCGGAACTGTTTGGCAAACTCATGCCGAGCGCTTCGATGGCGCTGGCCATGGTATTGGCGGTATACATGCCGCCGCAGGAACCGGGGCCGGGAATGGCGCACGACTCAATCGCTTGCAGTTCGCTGTCGCTGATCTTTTTGTTCGCATGCGCGCCGACGGCTTCGAAGACGGAGACGACGTCGAGCTTGCGGGTATCGCCGGTGATGCAGCCGGGGAGAATCGTGCCGCCGTAGGCGAACACAGCGGGGCGGTTCATGCGTGCGATGGCCATCAGGGCACCGGGCATGTTTTTATCGCAACCGCCAATGGCCACGAACCCGTCCATCCCTTCGCAGCCGACGACGGTTTCAATCGAATCGGCGATGACTTCGCGCGAGACGAGCGAATATTTCATCCCTTCGGAACCCATCGAGATGCCGTCGGAAATGGTGATGGTGTTGAAAATAATCGCTTTGCCACCGGCGGCGTTTGCGCCTTTCTCGGCTTCGAGCGCGAGCTTATCAATATGCATGTTGCACGGCGTGACCATGCTCCAGGTGGAAGCGATGCCGATGAGCGGCTTGGAGAAGTCTTCCTTTGTGAAACCGACAGGATAAAGCATCGCGCGACTCGGGGCGCGTTCGGGACCATCCAGCACAAGGCTGGAATAGGGGCGGAGATTCTTTGCGGACTTACCGGCTTTCGAATTCGTTTTCATCGTTGAGTAAATTTCACCATGAAAAGGAGGGGCTGACAAGGTTTTGAAATACCAGGTCACTACGGGGGTTTGAATTGCACCCGATGGAACCAACTTGCGGCTTGATTTGACGACCGGCGGAATGACGCACTCCCCACCCAAATGTTAAGCTCCGTAGGAGCGACATAGAGAACATGCCGCTCCGCTGGAGCTTGGGAAGATAAGGAAATCACGTTAACTATAAACATGGCGCTCCTACGGAGCTTAGAATGAATGGAAGAGCCAGCCTTTCGTTCAAAGTGAAGTTGAGCGAGTGAGCCCGTGAAAAGATGTTAAAAACTCCCGCAGCGCGGCCGCGAGGGAAACCTGTTTGCCCAACCCTTCAAGCCAGAAAGCCAATCTCCCACTTGCCGTATAGGCACCCATAAATCTCAACTTATCAAAAGGATTGAATTGACCACCCTCCGCTACGCCCTTTATCTGTTAGACCGCTTATGGATATTGCCGACATCTACGTTCACGACGGCATATTGTTACGAGTGATTGAGGAGCCAAAGCATGCGCGAGTGACGATGGAGGTGGAGTTGCCGATTCTTGAGCGGGGTGAGCAATTGGAATCGAGGCTTTTGGTCTTCGAGGATGTTTATGGCTATGAGATTGTCGAGGGCTTGAAGAACGGCTGCCCGACACTTTTGAATTTGAGCGTCGTAGGCAAAGAGGGACGCTGGAGCCGAGTCCGCCTCGATACCACCGTTGGTTATCGAGAGATTCTTTGTGTTTCAGTTAGAGTGCTTGAACATCCCCCCAATCCTTAAGCAGTCGCTGGCGACACAACAAACACTAAAGATATGGGCGGACTCTGGATTGACATAAAACCCAACAAAATTGCTCTAAAGCATGAGTGGGTTTTTGCTTACTATTATGAGTATCCCTCAGACCGTGCAGATGCACGTTGGTACGGTGCATTTCTGTTCCGCAATAGTGACCACCGGACGATATTTGGCATTCGCGAATACTGGGACGACCTGCCGCATCAAAATGACCTTCGCCATCTGGCCACCCGCGTTGTCATTGACGACGACTTGCGCCAATCCTTAATTTCAGAGAATCCAGATTTACCAAAATGGTGGAAACGACATTAGCTTCGCTGTTGTTTAACGATACGTTGATGCCAACGTGAAAGGGCATCATTCAAAGTGAAGTCGAGCAGATGCGCCCGTGAAAAGATGTTAAACACTCCCGCATCGCGCTCGCGATGGAACCGCATTGGCCCAAGTCCTTCAAGCCGGAAAGCTGTCACGCCTTTTAGTCGCAACCCTAGCGAAGCGTGATTTAGCGTCCAGCAGCCGCTCGGCAGGCGAATTAGTTCGCCAATTCCCACATCCGCCTGTCAAGCTGCGCAGGGTGTTCTCACGGGCAATCCAAACATTGAAAACCAAAATGATTTCTAATTTATTACTGCGCGTGGCGGTCGTGGTCGGGGTGCTCGTGCTGACCGGGTTGCAGGCCGGGGCGACCACGTTTTATGTCAAACCTAACGGCCATGATAACCGATCGGGTACGAACTGGACCGACGCCAAGCAGACGATCCAGGCGGCGGTGGATGCAGCGACTGATTACGATACTGTGATCGTCACCAACGGCCTCTATTCCAGCGGCGGAGTAGCAGAAGCCGATGGTCTGACTAATCGCGTCGGGATTTACAGGGCCATCACCGTCCAAAGCGTGAACGGCCCGCTCTTCACCAGCATCGTTGGGGCGAGACATCCGGGTACGACCAACGGAGCCTCAGCCGTGCGTTGCGTTTATATGACGGACTATGCTGTCCTCTCCGGCTTCACCTTGACCAACGGTGCGACACTCAACATTGGGATTACTAACTTTTCGGGTGTTAACGTTGGATTGTATGCTGGCGGCGTCTATGGCACGGAGTTGAGCGTGGTCGATAACTGCATTCTTAAGGGGAACGCCGGGGCACTCGCTGGTGCCAGCTATGGGGGCAGGCTCAACCGTTGCATTATCACCAACAATATAGCTACCGGTTACGGGGTGGGTGCCGCCTTGCAAGGAGGACCCGGCGGTGCCTATTTGGGAACCTTGGCGAACTGCCTCATCGTCAAAAACCAGGGCCATCAGGGCGCCTGCCAATCCGACACTCTCTACAATTGCACCGTCACCGGCAACGCCTCCTCCAATAGCGCCGTTCTGCTCTCCACCCTGAACAACTGCATTGTTTATTATAACACCAGCGCCAGTGGCGCTAACATAGGCTCCCTCCGACAGATTAATACGAACTGTAGTGCCGTTTACACCTGTGCCACGCAGTTGCCTTCCGGCGAAGGGAATATCACGAACGCGCCGAACTTCGCGGCCACGAACATTTTCCGACTGGGCCCGCTTTCGCCCTGCGCCGACAGCGGCATGAATCTCGCTGAGTCTGGTTTTGCCGATCTGGACGGCCAGCCACGCCTCTTCCGCACGATGGACATGGGCTGTTATGAACGGCAAATCCCCGGTGACGCGAACAACGACGGCCTCGTTGACGCCAGCGATTTAAACATGGTGTTGACCAACTACAGCAGCGCCGTGGATCAGACCGCCGTAAGCACCGTGCTTTCCAACTACTGGCCGAACCAGTTGTTGCTCGCCATGACCAACGTGGCGGGAGTCGGCGGCACCGACGTGACCTTTGCCCTGACCAATTCCAATGCGGGCGCCTATAATGTGCAATACTCCACCAACCTCGTGAACTGGGATCTCCTAGGCGCAGCCACCCCCCGCTACCTCTTCACCGACACCAACGCCCCCGCCGTCCCACAGCGCTACTACCGCTTAAGCCTTCCGTGAGCGGCGGAGGATTCATTTAAGGGCAACAAAAAGCCGGGGAACAACTCCCGCATCGCGTCCGCGAGGGAGCCTCGTTTGACCGAGCCCTTCAAGGCAGAAGGCCGCTCTCCCATTTCCTCCTCGCCGTGTGTCGAACCGTTTGTTAAATCATCTCCATGAACCGACTGCTCTTCGGCGACAACTTCAATTGGCTTAACAATTCGGGAACTCCATTCATGATGAACCACAAAAGCTTTCTCCTTTTGACCACTCTCATGTTGCTGATGGCCGGACGCGCCTTGGGTGACCCAGCAATGGATTACTACAACAGTGGCGTTGACAAAAACGCCAAGGGCGACCTGGACGGCGCACTGGCGGATTTCACCAAAGTCATCGCACTCAAGCCCGACTATGCTGATGCCTACAACAATCGCGGCATTATAAGGGCAAAAGGCGGCTTGGACGGTGCACTGGCGGATTTTACCAAAGCCATTGAACTCCAACCCGACAATGCCAGTGGCTACTACAATCGCGGCATTATAAGGGCAAAAGGCGACCCGGACGGCGCACTGGCCGATTTCACCAAAACCATTGAGCTCAACCCCGATGTTGCCAGTGCCTACTACAATCGTGGCCATGTAAAGCAAGTCAATGGCGGCCTGGACGGCGCACTAACTGATTACACCAAAGCCATCGCGCTCCAGCCCGATCATGCCAGTGCCTACAACAATCGTGGTAGTGTAAAGCAAGCCAAGGGCGACCTGGACGGCGCACTTGCGGATTACACCAAAGCTATTCAGTTGGAACCCAGAGTCGCATCCAGATATCATAACCGGGGTTGCTTTCATTACGATAAGCACGAGTTCACTGACGCGCTGGTTGATTTCGGCAAAGCCATTAAATTGGATGCCTCCTTGGATTATTCCCATATCCGGCTCTGGCTCGTGCGTGCGCGCTTGGGCGAAGTGGAACCCGCAACGAAGGAATTGCGAAGCTACCTCGAAACGCGCAAAACCGGCAGGCCGGATGATTGGGAGTCAAGCATCCTGCGATTTCTGACCGGCCAATTGGCCGAACCCGCTTTTTTCAAAGCCGCCGCCAATCAGGATAAAAAGAAGGAAACCGGCCAACAGTGTGAAGCGAGTTTCTACGCTGGCACCAAGCGGCTCATTGAAGGAGATAAAGCCACGGCCGCCGACTATTTCCAGAAATGCCTTGCCACTGATCAAAAGATATTTGCGGAACACCAAAGCGCGGCGGCGGAATTGAAGTTTTTAAAATCGACAAAGTAATCCGCGCCCGTGCGCTGCTATTTCTGCCTCGCTAGTAACTCCCGCATCGCGCCCACGAGGGAGCCCCATTGGCCCAACCCCTTCAAGGCAGAAAGCCGCTGTCCGTTTCTGCCTCGAACCATTTCACGTCCTTAAGTCAAACCCTCCAAAACCAAGCCCCAGTGTCGAGCTAGCTTTAAAGTTGCATTTCGTTTTACCCAGTCTCAGAATGGTTTCATAAGGATTGCCGGGAAAACATTCTCTTTAGGGTATGAAAATTACGAGGATAAATAAAATAAGGGAGCATCGTATATTCGATAATTTCGAATGGCCAACCGCACTGCCAGATTTCGAGCGTTTTAATTTAATCTACGGATGGAATGGGACTGGTAAAACTACGCTTTCAAACCTTTTCCGCTCCTTGGAGCGAAAAGAGTCAGTGACTGAAGGAGAGATCATATTTCGAATCGATGGAAATAATGTTCCTGCAAACAGCTTTTCATTTGCCAGTAATCTCCCTGACATTAGGGTCTTCAATAGGGATTATGTGTTAGCGAATGTGGCTGGAATACAGGCCACGGGAGGGTTTAGTCCTATTTTTTTCTTAGGGGAGGAGAATATTGAGAAACAGAAGCAATTAGATTTGTTAAAAGACACGAGAATTGAGGGGGAAAAAGTTAAAAACGAGCGGGACTCTGCCTTAGCGAAAGCTATTACCGATCAACAAAGCTTTTATAGTGACCAAGCCAAGCCAATTAAATTCCTACTTAGTTCGAGCGGCGGTAATAATTGGTACAATAATTATCACAAAGGTTATTTTGAAGCGCGTTGTAAAGAACTCGCTGCCCTTGACCCCGTTCCTCTGTCATTAACAGAAAAAGAGGAACAAACTTTAAAACAACAAAAAGATACAAAGCGCCTCGAAAACATCAGTCCAATAACTTTGGTTCTCCCAGACCTGAACGGCATTAGGATGGAAGTCGAAGAGATTTTGAAATTGACTGTGGTTTCTGAAGTGCTGAAAGAACTTTCGAATGACGAAAAGGTTGCTGAATGGGTTAAAACGGGTCTAGATCTCCATAAAGGAGAAAAACATACCGATACCTGCCGGTTTTGTTCTTCGGAAATACCCGCGGGAAGAATTAACCTGCTGGAAGGTCATTTCAATGACGCATATAACTCATTTCTAAATGCTGCAAACGTGCTAGGAGGAGAAATTGTAAGCAATTGCAAGAAGCTTCGGCAACCGGAACTTCCTGAAAAGGTTTGTTTTTATGACAATCTGACGGAGGAATATTCGCTTTGTAGGCAAAGTTTAATCAGTTTCAACAAAAAGGCTGTTTTATATTTAGAAGAGCTAAACGAAGAATTGTCAGCTAAAAGAAACAAGCCCTTTGAGGCGGTTGCCCTGGCTGACTCTTTTAGTAAAGCACCAGTATGTGATGATAAAAGCGGGGAAAGCGCTCTAAGTAGGTAGCCAAAAGTTTTTTGACAATTGTCAGACACGGTTGAGCCAATACGTTTCCGAAAAGAGTCCCGCTTTTTGAAAGGCCTGGCATGGGGTCAAGTGTTTGATCCAAGCTTCGGCATAG
>JAQGPC010000050.1 GCA_028293285.1 Pedosphaera sp. | reverse complement strand
TCGATGCTCTGTTCCGGCGGTTCAACAAAGGGCTTGAGATTGAATTCACCACCTCGTAGCGAGAGCAGCTTGTTCAACGCTGCCTCACCATTGCGGTTGCCAATCTGCGCGTGGATGATGGTGCCTTCCTTGATGTACATCTGGCCGCGCCATTTGCCGGCATGGATTTCCAGGATGGAAGAATTCCGGTTCAGGCACTCCATCTGGATGACATCTTCCAGGCTGACCTGGCGCAATACCCCGCGAAAACCGGACGTGGGCTTGTGCCTGGCGAGCTCGCGCAACGTGGAGAAAATGACTTCCAGACCTTGCGAATCGCGGGGCTTCTCCAAAAACAACTCAGCCCCGTTGCTCAGGCACGCGGCGCGCGCCTTTTCATCGGCATACGCGCTCAACGTGACTTTTTGCAGGGTTGGATACTTGCGGTTCAGCAGCGCTAGAAACTGGATGCCGTCCACAACGGGCATTTGCACGTCGACCACTGCGAGGTCGATGTTATTTTCCTGGAGAATCAGCAGCGCCTGCCCGGAATTTTGCGCACGGAAAATCTGCCATTCCCCCTTGCTCCAGTTGCCCATGATGCGCTCGATCATCTCGAGGAATTCGAGACTGTCATCAAGGAACAGAATCCGTTTTAGATTGTTGGGTGCGTCTGACATCAGATTCGATACATGAGGGCTTTCATTTTCTCTGACCGGCGGCCGTCCTCCGGTCCAGGCTTCCAATTAAGGTGATTAAGCGCGAGTGCCGCGGCGCGGCCCACCCATTCATCCTGGTCATCAAGCGCGGCGACCAACGGGCCAACCACCGCGATGTCGCCCATGCGCCCCAAAGCCTCCGCCGCAGCCTGGCGCAGGTCGCGATCCATGTCATGGAGCGTGTCGGACAACACGGAAACAGCAAACTCGCGCCTTTGCTTTTCCGGGTTGACCACGGAAGCGGTTTCCTGAACACGCTGGCGCATGTCATTAATTTTGGCCAGCGTATCGGCGGCGGATTGGGAAACCCAATAATCCTTGTCCTTCAAAGCGGCTTCCAGTTGGGGAATGACGGTGTGCGCGGCATCCGATAATTCCCATTGCCGGTCGATTTGGTGCAACGCGGCTTTCGCGGCCTGTCGCACCGAACTGTTCGCATCCTTAAGCGTGAGCACAAGTGGTCCCACGGAGCGCGGGTCAGGAATCTGACCCAGGGAATTTGCGGCCGTCTGGCGTACATCATGATCATCATCGACCAAGGCGCGGCATAACAACTCGGTGGCTCGGTCATGCCGTATACGGCCAAGAGCCTCAACTGCAAGTTTCCGCACGTCCCAGGAGGAATCATTGAGCAGAAACTGGGCGATCGGATCAACGATCCGGACATCTGCCATGCGTCCAAGCGCTTCGATGGCGACCGCACGCACATGACGATCGTTGTCACGCAAAAGTGGCAGCAAGGCACTGGCAGACGGGGTATGACCAATCTGGCTGATCGCCTCGATCGCCGCGACGCGCACCTGTCCATCTTCGTCCCTCAGTGCGTATTCCAGTACCTTCACGGCACTGATATCACCTGTCTTGCCCAAGGCGATGGCGGCAGCGCGGCGACGGGGACAGGTTTTATCCTTCAAGATTTTCTCCAACGCTTCAACAGCCGCCTTGCCGTAATTAACCGCGTCGTCGGGTTGGCCCATGGCAACCGAGCGCAGCACAAATTCCGTGTCAGTTTCCGGCCTCCATCCAAGTGAGTTTAAAGAATTGGCCGCCTGCCAGCGGACATTGTGGTCATCGTCCTTCAATGCGTAGACCAGGGAATTGATTGCCCGCACATCACCCAATTGCCTGAGAGATTGGGCAGCGGTGGCGCGAACTTGGGGATTACGATCCACGAGGGAGGATATAAGGGGCGTCACTGCGCGTTCGTCCTTGAAGGTGCCGAGACCTTTTGCCGCCGCCACCCTCACTTCGACATCCTCATCCTTGAGCGCCTCTTTCAGTGGCTCCAGCGCCGAAGCATTGCCCGTTGCCACCATTGCCTCAACCGTTTGCCGACGGGTCTGCGGATTCTTTGACTTCAGCCGTTGTAAGTTCCACCACAGCATTTTACTTCTTCGGTTGCCACATTATTTGACAGGGTTCTGGCTACAATTCACCCAAGACGGATTAATCCGTTCGCTATTTTATTTGCAGCCAAGTGGTTGTTTATAAGGCGTTTGCGGTATCAGTTTATAAATAGATTTTTTTCGTTAAACACGGGTTACAATGGCCCAATTACCTCATAGCAACTCATATGCCCTTTAAGGGCAACCACTGGCCGGGGAGCAATCGGAATCGAAAGTGAAAAGCGGGTTTCTTTCGGCGGGTGAATGAAGAAGACTGTTCGAAGGAAAGAAAAAGGGCGGCCCGTTTCCAGTCCGCCCGTGGTGAATCTGTTATTTGACGACAGCTTCGGACTTAGTCCTTGGCTTCGTCGGCAGCATCAAATGCATGCTGCAGAGCAACGAGATCTTCGCCCGGCTTGAGCGAGTCAAGAATGGCCTGCTCAGCCTTGAGCTGCTCGTTGGAGTAGCTCGCCGCCTTGATGGAAAGACCGATGCGTCGATCTGACTTGTCAATCTTGATGACGCGTGCGGTGACTTCCTGGCCGACCTTGAGCACGTTCTTGATCTTGTCAACGCGCTCTTCGCTGACCTGCGAAATATGGACGAGTCCATCAATTTCATGCTGGAGGCCGACGAATGCGCCGAAGCTCGCCAGTTTGGTGACATTGCCGGTGACGAGATCGCCGACTTTGTAGAATTGGTCGATGTTGCTCCAAGGATCGATTGCGAGCTGCTTGATGCCCACCGCGATGCGCTGGTTGCCTTTGTCGATTTCGAGCACAACCGCCTCGACTTCGTCGCCCTTCTTCAGGACTTCCGAAGGATGATTAATCTTGCGGGTCCAAGAGATGTCCGAAACGTGAATCATGCCGTCCAGACCCTCTTCCAATTCGATGAAAGCACCGTAACTGGTGAGGTTACGAATCTTGCCTTTGACCTTGGTGCCGGTGGGATACTTGTCCATGGCCTTGTCCCAAGGATTGGTTTCGAGCTGGCGCACACCGAGGGAGATTTTCTGCTCTTCCCGATTGATGCCGAGCACGACCGCTTCGACTTCCTGATCCACTTTGAGCACATCCGCCGGCTTGGCGATGCGCTTGGTCCAAGAGAGTTCGGTGACATGAACGAGCCCTTCCACACCGGGTTCGAGTTCCACAAACGCACCGTAAGGAACGAGGTTGACCACCTTGCCCTTGACCTTCGCGCCAATGGGGAATTTCGCTTCGATATTGTCCCAAGGATTGGTCAACTTCTGCTTGAGACCCAAGCTGACCCGTTCCTTTTCCTTGTTGATGTCGAGGACAACCACATCGATGTCCTGGCCGACCTTGAGAATGTCGGAAGGATGATTGATGCGGCCCCAGCTCATATCGGTGATATGGAGCAAGCCGTCGATGCCGTTGAGTTCGATGAACGCAACGAAATCGGGGATGTTCTTGACGGTGCCCTTGCGGATATCGCCCGGGGTCATTTCGCCGAGGAGCTTCGAACGGCGGTCATTGCGTTCCTGTTCGATGAGTTCGCGGCGGGAAAGAACGATGTTCTGGCGTTCCTGATTGATTTTGACGACCTTGAACTCATAGGAGTTGCCAACATAGCTGGCGAGGTTCTTGGTCGTCGTGATATCGATCTGGGAAGCGGGCAGAAAGGCTTCGACACCGATGTTGACAAGCAAGCCACCTTTGACGACAGCTTTGACTTTGCCCATGATGGTGCCGCCTTCATTGCAGATGGTGAGAATCTTGTCCCAGTTCTGCTTAAATTCAGCTTTTTCCTTGGAGAGGACGACCATGCCGTCCTTGTCTTCGAGCTTTTCGATCAAGACGTCGATTTCATCGCCGAGCTTGACGACTTTGATGTCATCGAATTCATTGGCGGGGATGACACCTTCACTTTTATAACCGATGTCCACCATGACTTCTTTGGGGCGGACTTCGATGACTGTACCTTTTACGATTTCGCCAGCAGCAAAGCGCATATCGCTGTGCTTCATGGCTTCTTCCATTGTGAGCATAACTATTCTGTAGTAACAACTGCGGGGAGGCTAGGTAATCCCGCAAGCGGGACTTCGAAGACTCCATTGCCTAACGGACCAGACGTTGCAGGGCAACGGAGGTTGAGGGTTAGGTTATACGTTAACTTTTCTTTTCTCAGCCTAATGTGAACATCCACACAAGTGGAGTTCAGGCAGGGTGTACACTAAACCGGTCAAAGGGGGATGCAAGTGGAAAATTGCAGCCAAATAGGCAGCAAAAAGCGGCTGTGGGGAAGACCCTAACAGCCGCTCGAAAGGTAAAAAATGAGAGATTAGCTTTTCTTGTCAGCCTTCTTGGCGTCCTTGGCCTTCGTGATTTCGCCCTTGCCACCGCATTTTTCGCATTCCTGGCCCTTTCTGGCGGCGGCTACGCAGCATTTGTGGGTGCAGGTCTTCTTGGCGTCCTTGGCTTCTTTGCAGCAATTAGCTTGATCGGCGAAAGCGGAAATTGCCAGTAAAGCAGAAGCGAAGGCAATGAGAGTGAATTTTTGAATCTGTTTCATATAGGGTCGTGATAATTGCTTTGCCGTTTGCTACCAAGAAGCAACTTAGCTTCAAAGAAAACGGCTAATTTATAAATATAGTAGGGTTTGGACGAGAGAAGTCGAGGAGGAATTCAGATTAACAAGGTGCAATAAAAAAGCTGGCAGATTGCTCTGCCAGCCTTTGTAAACTACTGACCTGAAATTACTTGGCTGCGTCAGCCTTCTTTTCAGCCTTTTTTTCGTCCTTATGGCACTTCTTGCAGACTTTGCCAGCATCAGCGGCTTTTTTGCAGCAGGCATGGTCGCACTTCTTGCCGGCTTCGACAGTGGCTTCGCAACAGGCTTTCTTTTCTTCCTTCTTGTCTTCAGCGCGAGCAATGCTGAGGGAGGCGAGCAGGGCGACAGCGCAGAGCGCTACAGTGAGGGACTTGATGAGCTTCATAATAGTTATTTTTAGGGTTGTTGTTGACACTAACAATTTTTCTTCTGCTCCAAAGACCTTCCAATCGCGGGTGACTCAAGCCGTTAATCAGAAGACAGTGGACGGGCCGAAATATAGCTATTTCCCAATGAATGTCCACAACCTTTTGAATCATGGAAGTTTACGGGAGTGGCGCAAGACCGGGAAGAAACGCTTGTGAAAAAAATCACAAATTCAACTTGCCTGCCTTTTCTTTGCTGATTAGCTTCTTTAACACAGTGGCATTTTGGCTACTAATATATGCAGACAAGCACTGAAGTCGGCTACAATTCGAAGATTGAGGGTGATGTGATTGTCACCCGGGTTGACGCTGCCCTGAATTGGTTTCGCAAGAATTCCCTTTGGCCCATGCCGATGGGATTGGCTTGTTGCGCGATTGAGTTGATGGCGGCCGGTGCGAGTCGCTATGACATCGCCCGGTTTGGATCGGAAGTGATGCGGTTTTCGCCCCGACAATCGGATGTGATGATTGTGGCAGGCACGGTGACTTACAAAATGGCCATGGCAGTGAAGCGTATCTATGACCAAATGCCTGAGCCCAAGTGGGTGATTGCCATGGGTGCTTGTGCTTCAACAGGCGGCATGTATCGCAGTTATGCGGTATTGCAGGGTGTGGATCGCATTTTACCCGTGGACGTGTATGTGGCCGGTTGTCCGCCTCGTCCGGAGGCCCTGCTGGATGCCCTGATAAAGCTCCAAAATAAAGTTTCCAAAGAGCCAACCTTGTCCAACTTGAAGAAAGTGGCCTAGGTGGTTTGAATTTTAACGTGAACTTAGACTTCTAACGAAGCTCATGTCGTCTCTTGAATTAGCGCAGCAAATAAAAGCAAAATTCGGTGGTTTGATTTCCGAACCGGCGGAATTCCGTGGGGAAATCACGCTGAAGCTTGCGGATGCAGAGCAGATTGCCGAGGTATGCGCGTTTGCGAAAAAGGATTTGGGCTTTGATTACCTGGTGGACATCACCAGTGTCGATAACTACGGCGATGATCCGCGCTGGACGATTGTTTACGAGCTTTACGGGTATGGGCATCGTTGTCATTTGCGGTTGAAGACCGACGTCAGCGAGGAAAAATCCGAATTGCCGACCATCAGCAACGTGTGGCGCACGGCCAATTGGCACGAACGCGAGATGTACGACATGATGGGAATTCGTTTTCGTGGGCATCCTGATTTGCGGCGGATTTTGATGTGGGAAGGCTATCCTTATTTTCCGTTGCGAAAGGATTTTCCATTGGCCGGCAAGCCGAGCGAAATGCCGGAAGTGGCGTTTACGAAACCCGCACCTTTGGAAGGCGGACCGTTTGTCACCATCGCGGGTGGCAAGGACCGCATGGCGCGCGAACCGCGGGTGCGCATTCCTGAGACTGATGCCGTGGAACTCAACGCGCGGTTGGAGCGGCGTCAGGACATTAAGGAAGCACACGGTCATTCACATGGGCCCGGCCCGGTTGAGAAGAAATAGAATCATGAAGGCCATATTACAATTTTTCAGCGTTGCAATCGCGATTTTGGCGGTGGCTCTCTGTAATGCCCCTAGTTCCGGACGAGCGGAGTCGGAGCCCCAGGTAATTGAAGGTTGGCGGGGCGCCAAGTGGGGCATGGGCGTGGTCGACGTGCTGGCGGCATTCAAAGGTGAAGCTGAAAAATTGTCCGAAGAGGAAGGTTGGAAGGATGGAGTTTGTTTTGTGAAGATTCCCAAGCTGGAGCTTGCCGAGGAGCTTTTTGATGCCAATTTCGTTTTTGACAAAGAGAAGCGGTTGTTGAAGCAAGTGGTACTGCTGGCAAGCAAGACGGTTAAATATCCCGAAGAAACCTTCGGGCCTTTGGAGCAAAAGCTTACTGAAAAATACGGGAAACCTGACTTTTCAAGCAATGAAATTACGGGCGCCAAAAATACAATTATAACGAAGAAATGTTCCTGGAAAAAGGGAAAGACGCGGATTGAATTGCAATTTTTCGAAATAAAAGAAGTGATCAAGCGACTGACGGTTACCTATGAAGAAACTCCTGAGAAGGGAGATAAGAACCTTTAACTGTTCATATGGCCACCGTTCACGACATAGAATTTAAAGACCCGCAGGCGCGAATTGCCGAAGCGGCAGCGACTGCCCCGGCTGCTGGGGATGTGCTGCCCGATATGCAGACGGAAAAGATGGTCCTGAACATGGGGCCATCGCATCCGGCCACACACGGGGTGTTGCGCATCATTTTGGAATTGGACGGTGAAATCATCACGGGTGCAGCGCCGGACGTCGGTTATTTGCATCGCGGTGATGAAAAGATTGCCGAGAACATGACCTACACCCAGTTCATCCCGTACACGGATCGACTGGATTATCTCGCGCCGCTGGCCAATAACGTGGCTTATGCGTTGGCAGTGGAAAAATTGATCGGCATCGATAAGGAACTGCCGCCGCGCTGCCAATATATCCGGGTCATTTGCTGCGAATTGGCGCGGATCTCGGCGCATTTGCTGGGGTTGGGCGCATTTGCGATGGATGTGGGTGCATTGACGGTCTTCCTGCATACGTTTACGCAACGGGAGACGATTTATAATTTGATCGAAGCATTGACCGGCGCGCGGTTCACGACGACTTACACGCGTATTGGCGGGGTATCACGCGATTTGCCGCCGGGTTGGGTTGAAAAATGCCGCAAGTTCCTCGATGAAGTCGTGGTGAACTTCGATGAGTCGGAGAAGTTGCTGACGCGCAATCGGATTTTCGTGGATCGGACGCGGGATGTGGGAATCATCTCGAAGGAAGACGCGATTGATTATGGTTTAACGGGGCCGAACCTGCGTGGCAGCGGTGTGGATTATGATTTGCGCAAGGCGCATCCGTATCTGGTTTACGACCAGATGAAGTTCGATATTCCCACGGGGTCGGTGGGTGATTGCTATGATCGCTATCTGGTGCGGATGGAAGAGATGCGGCAGAGCGTGCGGATTTTGAAGCAATGCCTGGATCAGTTGCCCGACGGGCCGGTGCGCATCCCGAATGGAAAAACGGTTTTGCCGGCGAAGGAAAAAGTTTTGACCAAGATGGAGGAGTTGATTCATCAATTCATTTTGGTGACGCAGGGCGAGAATGCGCCTCCGGGAGAAATTTATTTCGGAGCGGAAAATCCAAAGGGCGAACTGGGCTTTTACATCAATAGCAAGGGTGGCGGCACGCCGAACCGCATGAAGATTCGCGCACCATCATTTGTGAACTTGAGCATTTTGCCGCACCTGTTGCCGGGCCATATGATGAGCGATACGGTGGCGATTTTGGGGTCGCTGGATTTCGTGATGGGTGAATGTGACCGATAACGGAAACGAGAAACGATTATGGCTGACCAAATTGTCTGGTGTGACATTCCGGTGATTGATGTGGATCGGGCCATCCGCTTTTACAGCGCGGTGCTGGGCGGGGAAGTCCGGAAGGAATCGTTTCCCGGCATGACGATGGGGGTGTTGCCCCACGCCGGTGAGAATGTCAGCGGTTGCCTCGTGCAGATGGAAGAGGGCAAGCCTTCGGCAGATGGGCCGTTGATTTATTTGAATTGCAGCGAGCGGTTGGATGCAGCGGTGGCAGCAGTCGAGCCGAATGGCGGCAAGGTTTTGAAGGCGAAACATGCGATCGGGCCGTATGGTTTTCGCGCGGTGGTTTTGGACAGTGAAGGCAACCGGGTGGCGTTGCATTCGAAGTGATTTTTACATGAGCTTTTCAGTTCCAGCACAACTTGAAGCCGAGTTAAACGAACTCGTGACGCATTATCCGCAAAAACGGAGCGCGTCGCTGATGTTCCTGCACGCCATTCAGGAGCACTTTGGCTATGTGTCCAAGGAAGCGATCGAATGGATCGCCGGGAAGCTCGAATTGCAGCCGATCAACGTTTACGAACTTGTGACGTTTTATCCGATGTTCCGGCAGGAACCGGCGGGGAAATTCCAGATCAAGGTTTGCCGGACGTTGAGTTGCGCACTGGGCGGTTCGCACAAGTTGCATAAACATTTTTGTGAGAAACTTGGGTTGGATAGTCATGCACATGGAGTCCAGACCACGAAGGACGGCAAATATTCGGTCGAGTTTGTCGAGTGCCTCGCAAGTTGCGGCACGGCTCCGGTGATGATGTGCAATGAAGATTTTTACGAGGGAGTCAGTAATGCCAAGGCGGACGAGATTCTCGGGAGGTGCAAATGAAGACGATTTATTCTGCACTCCGCATTCCGAATTCTGCACTTGAAGGTGGCTGCCGAACATGGATTCGAACCATGACAGACTGCTCCAGAGGCAGCCGTGCTACCATTACACCATTCGGCAAACCGAGCCTTAAAAATAAAGGGTTTAGCTAGAGAGTCAAGCTGTTGATATGCCTGAAGAATTTCGCCTCATCTTAAAATATGCCGACCAGCCCGGTTATACGCCGGATATGGAGTGCTATTTGCGCCATGGCGGCTATGAAGCGCTGAAGAAGGCGCTGGCAATCCAGCCGAAAACGCTGCCGGATGGCAAAACGATGAGCGGACCGGAACAAATCCGGGAAGATGTCAAGGTCTCGGGTCTGCGCGGGCGGGGCGGGGCGGGTTTTTCCTGCGGATTGAAATGGTCGTTCGTGGATCGCAAGAGTGGCAAGCCGATCTATTTGATCTGCAACGCGGACGAATCGGAGCCGGGCACTTTCAAGGATCGTCAAATCCTGCACAAAGACCCGCACCAGATGATCGAAGGGATGATCATCTCCTGCTTCGCGAATGACGTGAAGCTCGCGTATATTTATATTCGCGGTGAGTTTCCGGAAGGGGCGCGGATTTTGAATCGGGCTTTGAAAGAGGCTCGTGAAAAGAATTTTCTCGGTAAAAATATCCTCGGCAGTGGTTACGATTTGGAAATTCATGTGCATCGCGGCGCGGGGGCTTACATCTGCGGTGAAGAGACGGGATTGATCGAATCGCTTGAAGGCAAACGCGCTTACCCGCGCATCAAGCCGCCGTATTTCCCGGCGATTTTGGGCCTGTATATGTGTCCGACGATTGTGAACAACGTCGAAACGCTCTGTCACGTCAAGCATGTGGTGATGATGGGCGGGGCGGAGTACGCGAAGATCGGCACGCCGAACAATACCGGGACGCGCATTGTGAGCGTCAGCGGCCAGGTGAAGAAGCCGGGTTATTACGAGGTGGAAGTGGGCAAGGCGACGATGGGCCAGCTCATCAATGATTTTGCGGGTGGGTTGTTTGAAGGTCGCAAGTTGAAGGCGGTGATTCCCGGTGGTTCCTCAGCGAAGGTGTTCAAGGCGGGTGAGAAATTTAAGCTCAAGAAAAAAGGGCCGGATGGCAAGGACATCGAGCACGAAGTGGACATGCTCGATTTGCCTTATGATTTCGATTCGTTGATGGCAGCGGGCAGCATGTCCGGTTCCGGCGCGATCATCGTGATGGATGATTCGACGGATATCGTGGAAGCGCTGGCAAACCTTAGTGAGTTCTACGCCCATGAAAGTTGCGGTCAATGCACGCCGTGCCGTGAAGGTTCACTCTGGATGAGCAAGACACTGCATCGCATGACGCACGGGCAGGG
The DNA here is from genome assembly GCA_028293285.1 of Pedosphaera sp. Classification (GTDB taxonomy): domain Bacteria; phylum Verrucomicrobiota; class Verrucomicrobiia; order Limisphaerales; family Pedosphaeraceae; genus Pedosphaera. The sequence goes on along the minus strand of JAQGPC010000050.1, from coordinate 8,980 downwards.
GCGGAAACAGGACGCGGACTATTTGCTCAAGATTGCGGACAATATTCCCGGCGGTCGGACGATTTGCGCGTTCGGGGAAGCGTGTTCGTGGCCGGTGCAGAGCTTTGTGGGCAAGTTCAAAGACGAATTTATTGCCAAGGGCGAAGCGGATGAGGCCAAGGGCGAAGCGGATGAGGCCAAGCGCGCCGCCGCAAGCTCAGGCGCGGGGCCGACGGCAGAATTGAAAATCGCCGCGAGTCCAAATCATTAATTTATATGTCGATAGCAGCGACAACTGAAAACAAGCCGGCGGCACCGGCGATTGAAACCATCAAGATAAAAGTTGATGGGAAGGAAATCGCTGTGCCCAAGACGATGCCGGACCCGATCAGCGGGAAGCCGATTCCGACGACGATGATCCAGGCGTGCGCGCTGGCGACCATCGATGTGCCGCATTATTGCTATCATCCCAAGCTGCCGGTCGCGGGAAATTGCCGCATGTGCCTCGTGGAATTCGGCACGCCCGCGATGGGGCCGGACCGCAAGCCCGTGATGAATCCTGATGGCACGCCGAAGATTGCGAAGTCGCCGCGTCCGGCTATTGCCTGCGCCACGCCGGTTTCGCCGGGAATGGAAATTTACACGACCACGCCAGCGGTAAAGCAGATGCGTGAAGGGGTGTTGGAATTTTTGCTGATCAATCATCCACTGGATTGCCCGATTTGCGATCAAGCCGGGGAATGCAAGTTGCAGGAGTATTCGGTGGATTACGGTCAGGCAACGAGCCGATTCGTGGAGGAGAAAGTTCACAAGCCCAAACGGGTGGATCTTGGGCCGCGCATTGTGCTGGATGATGAACGTTGCATTCTCTGCACGCGCTGCATTCGGTTTTCCAAGGACATCGTCGGCGATGATGCGCTGGGGATTGTGAATCGTGGCAGTTACAACACGCTGAGCGCGTATCCGGGGAAGGCGTTTGATAATAACTACACGTTGAACACAGTGGATATTTGCCCCGTGGGTGCGCTGACCTCGAAGGATTTTCGTTTCAAGATGCGCGTCTGGTTCCTCAAGGAAACCAAGAGCGTTTGCACGAGTTGCGCGACCGGTTGCAGCATTGTCATCGGATCGCGTGAGGAAAAGATTTACCGCTACGAGCCGCGCGAGAATGATGCGGTCAATTCGACGTGGATGTGCGATTACGGCCGGTTGAATTACAAGTGGATCAATCGGGAAGATCGTTTGACGGACGTTAAGATCGGTCAGGCGCAGACGACGTGGTCGAATGTGCTGAAGCAGATCGCGGATAAATTGGCGAAAGCGCAGTCTGGGTCGGTGGCGATTGTCGCTTCAGCGCGGCAGACGACGGAAGAGTTGTTCCTGCTTGCGAAACTCGCAAAGAAGTTCAATGCGATCACTGATTCCATTCCCCGCACGGGTGAAGGGGACAAGTTGCTGCTCAGCACGGATCGCAATCCGAACAGCAATGGCGCGAAGCTGACGGGGATTGCGTCCGCACAAATGGGTGCGAACCTGCCGAAGATTGCCGAAGGGATTCGCAATGGCAGCATCAAGACTTTGATTGTGTTTGGTGAAGATATGACCAAGCACGGCATTGGCGCGGATTTGCTGGGCAAGCTGGACAATTTAATTGTGAGTGACATCCTGCCGAACAAGACGACGGAAGCGGCCACGTATTTGTTGCCCGGTTGCGCGCATGCGGAGAAGCGCGGCAGTTTTGTAAATGGCAAGGGTCGCGTGCAAAGATTTTTGAAGGCGATTGAGCCGCGTGGCGAGGCCCGGCCGGAATGGGAATTTTTACACGAATTGGTCCACAACGTTACCGGCCAGAATGGTTATGCGACCATCGAGGGCTTGTTCAACCAAATGGCGAAAGAAATTCCAGCATTCAACGGAGTGACTTGGGCAGCGTTGGGCGATACCGGGGTAACGATACAAATTTGATACAATGTTTCATTGGTTAACAAACATCCTGCACGAGATAAGTAATTGGTTTTATGGCTTAAGCCATATCACCCAGTTTTCGATTTTAAGCTTCATCAAGATTGCCGTTTTGATTGTGGTGGTATTGACCATGGTGGCTTATGCCGTGTTGGTGGAACGCAAGGTTTCGGCATTCATCCAGGACCGGGTGGGGCCGAATCGTGCGGCGATTCCGTGGATTGCGGCGATTCCGGTGCTGGGGCCGTTCCTGGTGCGACTGGGTATTTTTCAACCGCTCGCAGACGGCGTTAAGTTTTTGTTGAAGGAGGATTTTACTCCCAATCATGTGCGGAAGGTTTATTTCTGGCTCGCACCGATGATTGCGATGGTTCCGGCGTTGCTGACGTTTGCCGTGATTCCATTCGGATCGAATTTGAATGGCGAACGGATGGTGTTGGCTGATTTGAATGTGGGGATTCTTTATACGTTCGGGATCGTGTCGCTGGGCGTGTATGGCATTGTGCTGGCGGGTTATGCTTCGAATTCCAAGTATCCTTTCCTTGGCGGCATTCGCTCCAGCGCGCAGATGATTTCATATGAAATCGCGATGGGCATGTCGGTCATCCCAGTTTTCCTGCTGGTGGGTAATTTGAATTTAAGCCAGGTCATTGGCTATCAGTCCGGCAGTTTGCTGGATTGGCTGGTGTTCAAACAGCCGCTTTCATTTTTGATCTTTATCATCGCAGCGTTTGCGGAAACGAACCGGTTGCCATTCGATTTGCCGGAATCGGAAACGGAACTCGTGGCCGGTTACCACACGGAATACAGCTCGATGAAGTTTGCGCTGTTTTTCCTCGGCGAATACGCAAACATGATTGCGGCGTCGGCGATGATGGTCACGTTATTTTTGGGCGGATGGACTTTGCCTTTCGGCGGGCTGGATCACCAGGCAACTTCGATTTGGATGGGATTGGCGCACATCGGCATTTTCATCGGCAAGATCATCTTCCTGATGCTGATCTTTATCTGGGTACGCTGGATGCTGCCACGGTTCCGTTATGATCAATTGATGGATTTGGGCTGGCGTCGGTTTATTCCGTTATCGCTGGTAAATATCTTGATCACGGCGGTGGTTTTGTGGGCGCGGGCGAAGTGATGACGGGTTGGCGGAAACCGTTGAAACGGTTTTGTGGGTTGGATGGCGAGTGGCACCTGGCTGAAGCCAGGTTAATGAGATTGATTTGAGACGGTTTTCATGGCTGGCGTTGGCAGGCTCGAATTGAAGCTAAGTTGAAATGAAATTTGAAGATGGAAATGGAACGATGGTGTTTGGAAAATGGCGATAGCGGATTTGGCTGGTGAGAGATGAAAATCGGGAATGACTGAATAATACGAAGATGGTGATTTGATTTGAATGATTGTTAAACGCGAAAAATTAAGTTTTTGGGAGCGGCTTTACCTGCCAGCGATTGTCGGCGGGTTGAAAGTCACGATGCGTCATTTCTTCAGCAAGAAGATCACGATGCAGTATCCCGAAGAAAAGTGGGTCGTGCCACCGGGTTATCGCGGCGCGCCTTATCTGGTGAAAGACCAGGAAGACCGGACGAAATGCGTATCGTGCCAGTTGTGCGAGTTCGTGTGTCCGCCGAAGGCCATCAAGATTACACCGCCGGGGCCGGCAGGTTCGCCGGAAGCGGGCAATGTGGAAAAAGCGCCCAAGGAATTTGAGATCAATATGCTCCGGTGCATTTTCTGTGGCTATTGCCAGGAAGTGTGCCCGGAAGAAGCGATTTTCCTGATGCAGGACTATTCGCTGACGGGGACGAACCGCAAGGAAATGATTTATAACAAAGAGAAGTTGCTCTCGCTGGGCGGGGTGCATCAGGACAAGATTCAGAAGTGGAAACGCAAGGCTGACGAGGCCAAAGAACAGGGCATAACGCCGTAGCCTCACAGACGAGCAAAAAATCCTATAGATGTCAGATTACTTATTTTACATTTTCGCGGCGCTGACGGTGATTTGCGGGGCTCTCGTAATCATCAACAAAAATCCCATCAACAGCGCCATGTTCCTCGTGCTGTCGATTGCTTCGATGGCCGGTTTGTTCGTGCTGCTGCACGCATTCTTCCTCGCGGCGGTGCAGGTGCTGGTTTATGCGGGAGCGGTGATGGTGCTGTTCCTGTTCGTCATCATGTTGCTGGATCTCAAGGAAGAGCAGCGGCGTAAGATCAATACTTTTGGCGCGGTGACTGGCGTCGCCTCCGTGGCGGCGATTGGATATGTGTTTTATCAATCCATTCGCAATACGCCCCTGCCAAATGCGGTGGCTCACAGTGAGGGTGACACGGTGGTTTTGGGGAAATTGCTTTTCACGGACTACGTGCTGCCGTTTGAGATTCTATCAATACTGCTTTTGGTTGCCATGGTGGGCGTGATCCTGCTTAGTAAAAAGGATTTAAAATAATGCACATTCCTCTCGAACATTATTTGATCGTCAGTGGAATTCTTTTCAGCCTCGGTTTGCTGGGCGTCATCATGCGCCGGAACCTGCTGGTGATTTATATGTGCCTGGAATTGATGTTGAACGCGGCGAACCTCGCGCTGGTGGCGATGTCGCGGTTCAATGACAATTTAAACGGGCAGATCATGGTGTTTTTTATCATTACGGTGGCCGCGGCTGAAGTATCGGTCGGGCTGGCGTTGATTGTGGCGCTGTATCGCAAACGCCAGACGGCGCATGTGGAAGACCTCACCACAATGAAAAATTAGGCTAATTGCATGTTTGAAAATCTTGCCTGGTTGATTTTGTTTTTACCGCTGCTGTCGGTGGCGGCGATCACGCTATTTACGCGCTCGAAGCCGCGTGCCAGCGCGCAGATTTCCATTTTCGCGGTGATCGCGGCTTTTGTGCTCAGCCTGATTGTGTTTGTTTTTTTTAGAGGTTCCGAAACCAACAGTCTGCCGCAAGCGAGCGTTCCGTGGTTGTGGGTGGGTGATTTCAAAGCAGATATCGGTCTGCGACTCGATGCCTTAAGCCTGGGGATGATGCTGATCGTCACCGGTGTGGGCAGCCTGATTCACATTTATTCCTGGGGTTACATGAAAGATGATCCCGGGTTCGCTCGATATTTTGCCAGCCTGAGTTTGTTCACTTTCTCGATGTTGGGCATCGTGATGGCGGACAATTTTTTGATGATGTTCATTTTTTGGGAGTTGGTGGGTATCTCCAGTTATTTGTTGATTGGCTTTTGGTATGAGAAGGCTTCGGCGGCGGATGCGTGCAAGAAAGCGTTTCTGACGAATCGCATTGGAGACTTTGGATTTCTATTGGGCATTCTGATGGTGTGGGCCGTGTTGGGGTCGCTAAACTTCCAGGATTTGGAGATTCGGCTGGTTCCGCACATGAAGGACTATGCCCCCGTTGCTACGGCTGCGGGGTTGCTGATTTTCTGCGGAGCGATGGGCAAGTCGGCGCAATTTCCGTTGCATGTGTGGTTGCCGGACGCGATGGAAGGCCCAACGCCGGTCAGCGCGTTGATCCATGCCGCGACGATGGTGGCGGCGGGTGTGTATATGCTGTGCCGGGTGTTCTTCCTGCTCAATGTGCCGGGGTCGCATGCGTTGGAAGTGATTGCGTGGATTGGCGGATTTACGGCGTTGCTGGCGGCATTGATTGCGGTGCAACAAAATGACATCAAACGCATCCTGGCTTATTCGACGTTATCGCAACTAGGTTATATGGTGATGTCAGTCGGCATGAGTGGTCCGACAGCAGCGATGTATCATCTTACCACGCATGCCTTCTTCAAGGCGTTGCTGTTCCTGGGCGCGGGCTCGGTGATTTATGCGATGCATCACGAGCAGAACATCTGGAGGATGGGCGCGCTGAAAAAGAAAGCGCCAGCGACGTATTGGACATTTATGGTCGGCACACTAGCGTTGAGTGGCGTGTGGCCTTTGAGCGGATTTTACAGCAAGGACAGTATTCTGGCGCAGGCGTTAGAGACCAATCATATCGCGTTGTTTGTGTTAGGAGTGTTTGTTGCACTGCTGACTACTTTTTACATGTTCCGACTGGTGTTCGTGGTGTTCTTTGGCGGGGCAAGGTCCGAGGCGGCTGATCATGCGCATGAATCGCCCGACGTGATGACCTGGCCGCTGCGCATTCTTGCGGTAATGAGCATTATTGGCGGAGTGATGGGCATCGAGGGGCTTTATACGAAACAATTCGCGCCGAATGCGGAAGGACATGCCGCCGGATTTGGTCAACAATTGCTGGCTCCGTTCAGCCATTCGCCATTGGCAGCGTATCTCGGACTTTTTGCAGTCATCATGGGGTTGGGCGCGGCTTATGCGCTTTACAGTCGTTCACTGTTTGACCCGCTGCCGGAGAAGCTGGGCTGGCTGTCGCGGGCGATGCGGAACCGGTTTTATTTTGATGAGCTTTATGAACGGGTCATCATTCCGTTCACGCAGGAAGCTCTGGCGAAATTCGCGAATGCGATTGACCGCTGGATCATCTCGGGATTCATGGTGCGCGGCGCATCGGGAACAACGGATTTGGTGGGACGCGCCTTGCGATTGTTGCAGACGGGCAGTTTGCAAACTTACGCTTTCCTGTTGGTCGCCGGCGTAGCGCTGGTGCTTTATCTGGTTCTCCTACGCTAAAACATGTCCATATTAACGAACATAATTCTTTGCCCGCTGGTGGCGGCGTTGCTGCTGTGCCTGGTGCCGCGCAATTACCGGTTGATCATGCGGATTGTCGGGATGGTCGCGACCTTTATTTCCATGGTGATGGCGATCGTGATGTTCTGGCGTTACGACAGTGCGCCGATGGGGCCGAGCGGGTCATTCAAGTTTGAAGAAATGCATAAGTGGGTGGATGCGTTGGGCATCAGTTATCATGTGGGCGTGGATGGATTGAACGTGGGGTTGATTTTGATGGGAGCGATTGTGGCGTTTGCGGCGGCGTGCGCCTGCTGGGAAATCAAGGAACGGGAAAAGGAGTTTTACATCCTACTGCTGGTGATGACCGGCGGCATTCTGGCGGCGTTTGCGTCGCTGGATATCTTCTGCTTTTACTTTGCCCATGAACTGGCGCTGGTGCCGACGTTCATCATGATTGGCGTCTGGGGCAGGGGAGAGAATAAGAACTACGCAACGTTCCAAATCACGCTTTACCTGAGTATTGGCGCATTGGTTTCGTTGATTGGGTTGATAGCGCTGTATGTGCAATCCGGCGTGCAGTCATTTGACATTGTGACTCTGACCGAACAGTTGAAGCAGCATCCACTCTCGGCGCGCGACCAGAACTTTATCTTTCCGTTGCTGCTGTTTGGATTCGGGATATTGGTTTCGCTCTGGCCCTTTCATACGTGGGCGCCGCTGGGATATGGCTCGGCACCGACTGCAACGGCCATGCTGCATGCGGGTGTGTTGAAGAAGTTTGGTTTGTATGGACTGATTCGGATTGCGTTGCCGCTCCTGCCGCAAGCGACGCATGCGTGGCTGAATGTCATCGCGTGGCTCGCGCTGGGAAATATTTTTTATTGCGGATTGGTGGCGATGCGGCAGAAAAACTTCAATTGGCTGATCGGCTATTCCAGTGTGGCGCACATGGGTTTTGTTTTCCTGGGTATTGCGAGTTTGAACCTGATTGGCATTACCGGAGCGGTGCTGGTGATGATCGCGCATGGTTTCCTAGCGGCATTGAGCTTTGGGTTGAGCGGCTATCTCTATAATACGACCGGAACCTTGGAGATGGACAAGCTGGGTGGGTTGCTCCGCCGTATGCCATTTGTGGGGACGGCTTTGATCATGGCGATGTTTGCGGGTTGCGGGTTGCCGGGGTTTGCGAATTTCGCGGGTGAAATCACAATTTTCTTTGGAGCGTGGAAGAGTTTTCCCTTGGTGACAGGCATTGCGGTCTGGGGGGCGTTGGTGATTGGTGCGGTTTATATGCTGCGAGCGATTCGGAATATGTTGCATGGGCCGTTGCCGGAGAAATGGCAGGCGGTGGCGGAATCGACGTGGCCGTTGCGTAAATTGCCGTACCTGATTTTATTGGTGAGCTTGCTGGTCTTCGGTTTTTTCCCCCAATTATTGACGGACAAGATCAAGCCGAGCGCGCAGAAGATTGTGACGATGGCCACGGGCGCGTCGGAGACGGTGGCGCAGAATGACGAGCCGCCGGTTGTAAAGGCGAAGCATAAATGAACTACCAGTTGATGATTTTGGAAATAGCGGTGGTGGTCCTGGGTCTCGGACTGCTGCTCGTGGATTTGTGGACGCCAGTGGAGCATAAGAAGAAGTTGGGCTATGCGGCGGCGGCGGCGCTGGGGTTGATCCTGATTGGAAGCTTTAAGCTGGGCGGTGAGACGCAATATGCATTTGGGAAAATGTATGTGCAGGATGGGCTGGCGCTGTTCTTCAAACAGTTCTTCCTGGTATCCGCGATTATTGTGCTGGTGATGGCGGTGGAGTTTGCGGATCGCATCGAGGCGGGAATCACGGAGTTTTATGCGCTTATCCTGTTCGCATTGGCGGGGATGATGTTCTCGGCGTCAGCGAATGATTTCACCTTGCTGTTTGTGTCGCTGGAATTAATCACGGTGACATTTTATATCCTGACCAGTTTTCAACGGGGACGGCAGGCGTCGCTGGAAGCGGGAGTGAAGTATCTCATCATCGGGGCGCTTTCATCGGCGTTCATGGTGTATGGGATTGCGTTGGTCTTTGGCACAACGGGCAAGATGAATTTCAATGAGTTGGCGACGGTGGCTGCACAGTATGCCGATAACAAGATTTTCCTGTTTGGCATTTTGCTGGTGATGGTGGGACTTGGTTTCAAGATTGCGGCGTTCCCAGTGCAGATTTGGGCGCCGGATGTTTATCAAGGTTCGCCTGCGCCAACGACGGCGTTTCTGGCAGTGGGTTCGAAGGCGGCGGGGTTTGTGCTGTTGCTGCGAGTGCTTTTTAATGCGGTGCCAGCCATCACGGCGCAGTGGACCACGCTGCTGATTGGCATTGCAATGGTCACGATTCTTTATGGCA
>JAQGPC010000010.1 GCA_028293285.1 Pedosphaera sp. | reverse complement strand
GGCTTGCCGGTCGAGCCCGAGGTGTACATCACATACGCTAAATTCTCCGCGGTCGCTCCGCTTTGTGGGCTTTGCAAAGCCATTAGTGTATTGCTGGATTGGGCATGCGAAGTATCCAGATAAATGAGAGTTGCCTTATGTGTCGGCAATGTTTCCGTGAGACGCTGCTGGGTCATCAGCACGGTTGCTTGCGCGTCCTCCAGCATGAACGCCAGACGCTCCGACGGATAGGTTGGATCCAATGGCACATACGCACCCCCGGCCTTTAGGATCGCAAGTATTCCTGCCAGCATCTCGACAGAGCGCTCCGCACAAATTGCCACTAAAGTATCCGGCCCAACATCGTGCTCGCGCAGTTGGTGCGCCAGTTGATTCGCCCGTTGATTCAACTGTTGATAAGTGAGCTGTTGATTCTCAAAAACGACCGCTATGCGATCCGGCGTCTGGCGGACTTGGTCTTCAAAAAGTTCGTGAATGCAACGCTCGCGCGGATATTCAGTCTGGGTTGCGTTCCAATTATTTAAAAGTTGCTCTCGTTCCGCTACGGAAAACATTTCCAAATCAGAGAGGTGCTGACGTGGATTGGCGGCCACACTTTTCAGCAAGTTGTGAAAATGTGAAAGCATCCTGACGGCAGTCGCCTTTTCAAATAATTTGGTATTGTACTCGCATGAGGCACGCCAGCCCTCTGCCCTTTCCACCAAAAAAAAGTTCAGATCAAAAATGGCACCGGGCGATTTCGAGGGAATTGCCGTAAGCGTGATGTCCGCAAAGTGCAGCGGTTTAATAAAATCACGCTGGTAAGCAAAGTTGATCTGGAAAAGCGGATTACGACCAGCATCCCGCTTGGGGCGCAACACATCAACCAATTGCTCGAAAGGAATATCCTGATGTGTCACCGATTCCAGGACGGTCTGGCTGACGCGGCCAAGCAACTCTACAAACATCGGGTTATCCGTGAGCGCGGTCCGCAAAACCAGGGTGTTGATGAATACCCCGATTAAAGGCTCCACTTCCACCTTGTTCCGTCCGGCAATAGGTGAACCGACAACAATATCCTCTTGTCCCGTATATCGCTGCACTAAGACCTTGAACACCGCCAGCATGGTCATGAAGAGTGTTACCCCCTGCTGTGCGCTTAAGTCTCGCAATGAATCTGTCAAAGTTTTGGGCAGCAGAATCGAAATAATCTCGCCATCGTGTGACTGTGTGGATGGTCGAGGATGATCCGTCATTACTTCCAATTGTGCCAAATCGCGCAGCTTCTCCTTCCAATAATCCAACTCCTTGTTTAGTGGATTATTATCCAACTGATCCTTCTGCCAGACAGTGAAATCGGCATATTGAATCGGCAATTCCGGCAAATTGGGTTCACGCCCGTGGATGAATGCCTCATAAAGCGCGCCTAATTCATCCGTAATAACTCCAATGGACCAACCGTCTGAAACAATATGGTGTATCGTGATGAGCAACATATGTTCCTCATCCGCCAGACGTAATAGATTGATCCGCATCAAAGGGAGGACGGACAGATCAAATCGCTTTTCCGCGTCTGCCACCGTGAATCGCTCGGCCTCCTCACTTCGTTGTGATTCGGGAATATTCCGAAAATCTGTAACCGGCACATTGAGGCTGAACGCCGAAGCGATAATTTGGACGGGCTGTCCATCTTGTGCGGTAAAGCGGGTTCGCAATACCTCATGACGGCGTATCATCTCATTAAATGCACGCTCAAGGATTTCAACATTGAGTGCCCCTTTTAATCGGAAGCGTACTGCAATGTTATAGGCAGGATTACCTGGTTCCAATTGGTCCAGCACCCAGAACCGTCGCTGTGTCAACGAGGTTGGAAATACATAATCATCCGCCTGCTTCGTTTCCTCAGCGAAGCCTAGCTCCTGTGATTCAGCACAGGCCGTGGTTGTCATTTCTTCTGCTTTATCGGTCATCATTTATCAGCCAATCGGTTGCTTTAAACGATGTGCCTCGCGTGATGCGCGCATAATCGTCGGGCTTTGAGACTTGGCTGCACCGTCTCTCACCTTTGAAATGTGGTTTGCCAGGGTGGAAATCGCACGATGTTCCAGAACTTCGCGAGGCGTGATCTTGAGTCCGGCTTGATTGGCGCGAGCCGTTATCTGGAACAAGTGAATCGAGTCCGCTCCCAATTCAAATAGGTTATCGTCCACACTAACCTTCTCGAGACTCAAGACTTCAGCCCAAATATCGGCCAGTGTTTCTTCCGTCGGATTGCGCGGCGCCACGAATACCTTGTCGCGTTTCATGTTCCCGGCATTGGGAATGGGCAGTGCTTTACGATCCACCTTGCCATTCGGTGTGCGCGGCAGCGAATCCATGATTTCGAATAATGATGGCACCATGTAATCAGGCAGTTTGCTGCCTAAGTGATTCCTCAACTCGCTCACACTCGGCGACTGTCCCGGCACCACGGATAAATAGGCTACGAGACGTTTTTGTCCCGGCACATCCTCACGCGCCACCACTACATTCTCGCGCACTGCGGGATGTTGACCCAGCGCGGTTTCAATTTCACCCAGTTCGATGCGGAATCCACGCACCTTTACTTGATGATCAATTCGCCCCAAGCATTCAATCGTACCATCTGCCAGGTACCGCGCTAGATCGCCCGTCCGATAAAGCCGCGTGCCCGGCTGGCTGCTGAATGGATTGGCAATGAACTTCTCCTGCGTCATCTCGGGCAAGTCCAGGTAACCTCGCGCCAGACCATCCCCGCCAATCAACAACTCGCCCGGGACTCCTACTGGAACAGGTTGCAAATTCGGAGTAAGGATATAAATCTGCGTGTTGGCAATCGGACGTCCAATGGTAACTGATCCTTCACCCACACTTAGTTGGCCCGTAGTGGACCAGATTGTCGTCTCCGTCGGCCCGTACATGTTCCAAACTGAAGCTGCCTTTGGAACCAATGCATTGGCCAATTCGCGCGGACACGCTTCGCCCCCAACCAAAATCTTCAAGCCCGGACTGCCTTGCCAGCCAGCTTCCATCAACAATCGCCAAGTGGCTGGAGTGGCTTGCATTACACTTGTTTTCGACTCCTTTAAAAGTTTAAGCAACTGGTTACCGTCAGCGGTGGCTTCGCGACTGGCAATGACGACCTGCGCACCAGTGGTAATTGGCAGAAAAATTTCCAGCCCGGCAATGTCAAAGGAAAGTGTTGTCACTGCCAGCAAAATATCCTTGCTGGTCAACCCTGGTGCGCGACGCATCGAATTCAGAAAATTCACAACCGCTCGATGCGAGAGCTGCACACCTTTGGGTCGTCCGGTTGATCCAGAAGTGAAAATGACATACGCGAGGTCTTCCGCTGTGGCCGGACTGACAAATGGCCCGGTCGAACCAGTTGGTAATGGTGCATCCACGCAAACGACCTGTGCTTTGTGAGGCGGCAAATCAGCGACCAGACTCTTTTGCGTCACCAGCACGGGCATCTTTGCATCTTCGATCATGTAACCAAGACGTTCTTTCGGGAAGGCAGGATCCATTGGCACGTAAGCCCCGCCCGCCTTCATGATTGCCAGTACGCCAACCAGCATTTCCAGTGAACGTTCCACACAAATCCCAACCATGACGCCGGGTTTAACTCCCATTTTCTGCAACTGCGAAGCGAGTTGATTCGACTGTAGGTTCAATTCGCCGTAACTTAGTTGGCGTCCTTCAAATACTGCGGCTACTGCATTCGGCGCGGTTGCTGCCTGTTGTTCAAACAAGCCATGAATAGTCTTGTCCTTGGGATAGTCAGCCTGCGTTTTATTCCATTCCACCAAAATCTGCTGGCGGTCAGCCTCGCTCAACAATGGCAACTCCGAAAGCGGTTTACCGGCATCGTCGATAATTCCCTGGATCAAGGTTTCGAAATGAGCCAGCCAGCGCACGATGGTCGCCCGATCAAACAAATCTGTGTTGAATTCACATTCCACTTCCAACTCATTCTCAGTTTGTATCAGGTTGAAAAAGATGTCGAAATTAACGTAACGCTTGGCGTTGGTCGTTACATCGAATTTCAAATTCGTAAAGTTCAGTTTGTCGAGCCCAGCCTTGTCGATGTTAAACATCACGGAAACCAGCGGCAATCGGCTGGTGTCACGCGGCAGTTTTAATTTCTTAACCAGACTGCCGAATGTGTAATTTTGGTGATCGTAGGCATCGAGGACAGCTTTCTTTATATTTGCGGAGAACGTGCTGAACGGCGTATTGGCATCGAGCTTTGTGCGCATGGGCAGGAAATTCAAGCAATGCCCCACCAATTCATTAACGCCAACCATCGTCTGACCGGCGGCCGGAATGCCCACGACCAAATCAGTCTGACCGCTGAGTCGGTGCAATAACACATTGAAGCCTGCCAGCAGCGTTGCAAAAAGCGTGCTGCCGCGCTGGGCGCTGACCTTCTTCAATTGCTTGAAACGCGCCGAATCCACAACGCGGCTTTCCATCGCACCATTATACGTCTTGATCGCCGGACGCGGATGATCTGTTGGTAATTCCAGAACTGGTGCTGGCTCCGCAAATTGTTTTACCCAATAATTTTCAGCTTCCAGCACCTCGGCGCTTTGCTTTTGCTCTTCCATCAAGCGCGCGTACTCGCTGAACTGCATGGCCTTGGGCAACGAAGCTTTCGGGCCGCCTACCGCTTCGTTATAAAGCAGGCTCAATTCATAAACGAACATGCCAAACGACCATCCGTCGCACACCATATGATGAGCGGTCATTGCCAGCAAATGATGTTGCGGAGAAAGTTTCAATAGTTGCACTCGCAACAACGGCCCCCTGACCAGATCAAACGAAGTCTTGCCTTCATTCGCCAAAACTTCGGCAACCTTGGCCTCACGCTGTCTCGCCTCCAGCGAAGAAAAATCGTGCAACGGCATTTCAAGTTTCAAGGTTGGCGCGAACTGAATAGTGCTGCCGTCCTGGCTGAAAGTGCTTCGCAAAGCATCGTGACGGTCCACCAAAATTTGCAACGATTGTTGCAACGCCGCGCCATTCAGATCCCCTTCAAAGTGCAGCACATTCGATTCGTTATACGAACAATTGGCCGCATCATCCATTTGAGTGGAAAGCCAGATTTCCCTTTGCGCCTCGGTCAGTGGAACATTCGCTGAGGTTGCACCAACTGAAAGCGTTGCCCGTTCTGCGGCACTGGGAGTTTCCGGCAGGAAACCCGCCGCCTGCATTTCCGCGACACTTTCCTTGAAGGCCCGCGTGAGAAACGCATAGTCCTCTTCGGTATGCGCGATAGTGAAATAACAGGGACGACCTTCCCAAACGTGCACACCTTTTTCACGCAAGTAATACCAAAGCAAACTCGCATATTTTAAATCATGCGCATACTCAATGACAAACCAGGAACTAAAGTGCGGCAGGCGGATCGGCACCTGAATCGCTTCAAAATGACGATTGAGTTCACCCACAAATTTCTCCACACGCGCATTCATCCTTTCCTGAAGTTGTGGCCCTTCTTTCTTCAGAAAATTCAAAACTGCCCACGATGCCGCCATGGCAATCGGATGACGCACGAAAGTTCCCGCAAAAAATGTTACACCCACTTCCGGGAATGAATCATCACCGTAGTTCCAGTTGCCGCCATCTAGGGCGTCCATATACATCGCCTTGCCAGCCAACATCCCGACCGGAATGCCGCCACCGACAACTTTGCCGTAGGTGGCTAAGTCTGCTTTGATGCCGAACCACGCTTGCGCGCCGCCCGGATGACAGCGGAATCCAGTGACCACTTCATCGAAAATTAAGGCGGTGCCTGATTTCTCAGTAATAGCGCGGATTTCATGCAGAAATTCTTTCGGCTGCAAGTCAGGTTTGCGGCTTTGCACCGGTTCCACCAATACAGCAGCGAGGTCATTGGCATGAGCGCGGATGACTTCAAGCGAACTCGGCGCACCGTATTCCAACACAATCATGTTCTCGACCAGGCTCTGCGGAATGCCTGGCGCAATCGGACTTGTGCGCAATTCGCCATTGGACGAAACGCCGCGGGCCAAAACTTCGTCGAACGTGCCATGATAACCGCCCGTAAAGAATACCACTTTTTTGCGTCCTGTGACAGTGCGAGCCAGGCGAATCGCCGCCATGACCGCTTCGGAACCGGTATTGCAAAAAGTAACGCGCTCCATCCCGGTAAATTCGCAGAACAATTTTGCGACCTTACCGGCCAATGGATTTTGCGGCCCGATTTCCACTCCCAGCTTAAGTTGCTCGGTAACCGCCTCCGTTACCCACGCAGGCGAATGCCCAAAAAAGTTCAAACCGAAGCCCATGGTGATATCAACATATTCATTCCCATCGACATCCCAAATTTTTGAGCCTGCGGAACGGGCCGATACCACCGGATAAACAATTTCTTTCCAATTGGATTTGAAGCCGGATACGGCGCGGGGATCGGCAAAATGTTTGCGATGCTCGGCAGTGTATGCTTTCGACCCCGGTGTCTTTTTGAGGTAGCGTGTGGTCAGGTCATCCAGAGCCTTTTGCTGCCGTGGAGTCAGTCCGCCTTTGGCCCCCTTCTCAATTGGCTTGTAAGGGCCAAAGCGTTTAAATTCAGTTTCCGCCGGTGCGGCGGATGGCGCTTTGATACCAGTGGATTTATCGGCAACAACTGGTTGTGTTGATGGAATGGATGCAACCGCGCCCGTCGTAGCGGCGGTGCCACCACGCAGCATGTCCAACTGCTGCTGCATGATCTGAAATTGTTGCGCCAGCACTTGTTCCAGCAACGAACCGCTGGCAGGCATTACTCCCGGCCGCACTCCAGCAGCAGGTAAAGCCTGAGGCGATACAGCACTCGTTGCTGACTGAATTGTTGGCGCAGGCAAAGCATCCACCGGCAATTTTTGGTCGATGTAATCTGCTAAAGCTGCCACGGTGGAAAGGTCATCCAGCATCTGGCGAAAGGTAATTTTAACTCCAAATTTCTGTTGGAATGCCTGACTGGCCTGAGTCAGGAACAATGAATCAAAACCCATCTCCAGAAATGACGTGGAAAAATCAGTTTCGGATTGCTCAAGTCCGGATAGTTCCTTGACCATGGCCTTCAATTGCGCGGCGATTCGGTCTTTGCGATTGGAAGTCTCTGGGGTGGTCGGGGTCGCAGCCATAGTTTTTTGCATTTCCATCTCTAAGTTAGAAGAGTCGAGCACGCCGTCGGGACGGTCATTCAACATTGCGTCATCAACGCCCGCGGAGGGTAAGTTCCCTTGGCCAGACTTGACCGGTTCAACCCAAAAACGCTTGCGTTCGAAAGGATAGGTCGGAAGCGGCACACGCAAGCGACGTTCGTTGTGATAAAATCCATTCCAGTCCACATTGACACCACTGAGCCACATTCGACCCAACGTGTTCAACACGGTAGAAGTATCCAGACCTTGGTCTTGCGAATGATGAAGCGAGGCCAGCACAATCTGTTCGGGAGACTTGTCAGGATGTTGTTTCGCCAGAGTACTGAGCGTCTGGCCGGGACCTACTTCCAAGAACAAGCGCTGTGGATCTTTCACCAATTCTTGCAACCCCTCAGTCATGCGCACAGTTTGGCGCAGTTGCTTCGCCCAGTAACTGGCATCCGTCATGTCCTCGGCAGTGATCCATTTACCGGTCAGCGTCGAGACCCATGGAATCTGCGGTGCATTTCTTTTTACCTTTTTGACCAGTTCAGTAAAGGGTTCCAGAATCGGGTCCATCATCGCAGAATGAAATCCATGCGAAGTTGGGAGAAAGCGACTGGCAACCTTGCCAAGCTGCGCTTGAAACCTTTCAAGTACTTCGGTTGGACCGGAGATAACACTAAGCGAAGGGCTATTGATAGCCGCCAACGAAAGTTTTCCATTCAGCATCGGCTCCAACTCTTTCGCCGATAACCGAACCGCCAGCATGGAACCCGCCGGCAGCGATTGCATCAGGCGCGCACGCGCAGCCAACAGACCGAGCGCATCTTCGAGCGAGAAAACTCCCGCCAGACACGCAGCCACATATTCACCGATGCTGTGGCCAATGAGCGCCTGCGGCACAATCCCCCAGGACATCCACAGCTTCGCCAGCGCATATTCCACAACGAAGATGGCCGGTTGGGTGACAAAAGTTTGGTTGAGTTGTTGCTGTGCGGTTTCCGCCTTCTCCGCAGTCGGATAAATCACTTCGCGCAAATCCATTCCCAAATGCGACTGGAGAATTTTCGCGCAACGGTCAATCTCTTCACGAAACACCTGCTCGCTTTGATACAACTCCAGCCCCATGTTTACATACTGAGCACCCTGCCCCGGAAACATGAAAACAACTGGCGGATTTTTTGTCGCTGGCTGCTGGGTAGCGACCCGCTTGGCGTCCATCGATTTCAATGTCGCCACTGCATCCGCTGTATCGCGACAAACCACCGTGCGCCGATGGTTAAATCCTCGACGCCCTCGTTGTAAAGTGCTACTAACATCAGCCAAATTAATTTGCGGATTAGCTTCCAGATGCGTCGCCAAATTAACGGTCATCTGATCCAACGCAGATGCGGTCTTAGCCGAGAGTAAAATTAATTGTTGTGACCGTGATTTTCCGGATGGCTCAAGCTTCGGTGCTTCCTCGAGAATGACATGAGCATTCGTTCCACCCACGCCAAAGGCACTGACCCCGGCTCGACGTGGCCCATTGCTTGACTTCCATTCCATCAACTTTGTGACGGGATAAAATGGACTGTTCGCAAAATCAATCTTCGGATTCGGCTGCTCGAAGTAGAGCATCGGCGGCAGCAGTTTGTTTTGCAGCGACATCACTGTCTTGATAAGCCCAGTTACTCCCGCTGCCACATCCAAATGCCCAATGTTGGTTTTGCCCGTGCCGATGGCGCAAAAACCTTTCGCTTCCGTGCTCGTCCGGAACGCCTTGGTCAAAGCAGCAATTTCAATAGGATCACCCAGTGGCGTGCCAGTCCCGTGCGCTTCGATGTAAGAAATCGATTCTGCATCCACTCCAGCCGCTGCCTGAGCCATCGCAATCACATCCGCCTGTGCTTGCACACTGGGGGCGGCGTAACCAATTTTCACCGAGCCATCGTTATTGACCGCAGAGCCTTTAATAATGGCATAAATATGGTCGCCATCTGCAACTGCATCCGCAAGACGCTTTAACAGCACCACTCCCGCCCCATGACCGAATACTGTTCCCCGCGCCTTCGAATCAAATGTGCGACAAGTCCCATCACCCGAAACCATCCCATCTTCTTGATAGAGATAATCACGTTTCTGGGGAAAAGTAATGGAGACACCGCCAGCCAGCGCCATGTCACACTGATAATTCATCAGGTTCAGGCAAGCCTGGGAAATGGCCACCAGCGAAGTGGAACAAGCCGTTTGAATCGCTATACTTGGGCCGCGCAAATTTAACTTATAGGAAACGCGCGTAGGCAGGAAATCCTTGTCATTCCCCAACATCACTTGATACGAACCAACTTGATATGAGCCGGTAAATTTTTCGGCGAATTCGCGATTGGAAATCAGGTTCGAAAGCAAATAAGTGTTCATGCTCAACCCGGCATAAACACCGATCAAACCGGGATAAGCCTCAGGATCATAGCCCGCGACCTCCAAGGCTTCCCAGGCACATTCCAGGAAAAACCGGTGCTGCGGGTCCATCACTTCGGCTTCCTTGGGATAGATGCCGAAAAACGCTGCATCGAACTGATCCACGTCCTGCAGAATGGCGCGAGCTTTTACGACCTTGTTGCCTTGCTGTTTCGCCGTTTCACTGGCATTGGTAAATTCCAACTCCTCATCCGTAAAGCGCGAGATGGTATCAACCCCATTTTTAAGATTCTCCCAGAAAGCCGCCACGCTTTTGGCACCGGGAAAACGTCCCGACATGCCAATGATAGCAATGCCCGAATCAAAATTACTGTCAGTTATTTGCGAGTTGTTCATCCATTAAATTTTCGGGACTATCAGCATCACTATTTACCTTTTATAAGCTGTCTTTGGCGAGCCAGAACTTGCTGCTGTCGGCGCGCACGATCTTGAAACTGTTGGCTGCTATTTGACTGCTCCGAACGAGCGCCAAGATGTTTTGCCAAAGCGGCCACGGTTGTAAATTCAAACAAGGTGGTAATTGCTAAATCTACTTTGAGTTGCTCGCGTAACTGCACATGCACTTGGGCGAGTTGCAATGAATTGCCGCCTAGATCAAAAAAGTTGTCGTCCAACCCGACTCGCTGGGTATGCAGAGCTTCCTGCCAGATGCGAACAATGATTTGTTCCGTCTGAGTTTGTGGGAGAACGGGCGCGAATTTTGAATCCGTGCGCAAAGCTTCAGGTTCTGGTAAAGCTCGCCGATCCACCTTGCCATTAGGCGACAGCGGAAATTTTTCCAAATGCACAAACATCGCCGGAACCATGTACTCGGGCAGCTTTTGTTTTAGATATTGGCGCAATTCGCTGACTTCCGGCAAAGTTCCATTTTTACTAACATAATAAGCAACCAAGGTGGGGTCTGCTGCCGCGTTCCCACTACCGCCTGTGGCATTACGGACGATCACAATCGATTCGCGAATCGCCTCGTGACCAGTCAACACTCCTTCGATCTCATGCAACTCGATCCGGAAACCGCGGATCTTCACCTGGTGATCCATGCGGCCGAGAAACTCAATATTCCCGTCGGGGAGATAGCGGGCCAGATCGCCGGTCTTATAGATTTGTTTTCCCGGAATCTCCGGAAAAGGATTATTGACGAATTTGGCCGCCGTCATGGCCGCATCATTCAAGTAACCGATGCCCACGCCCGCGCCGCCCACACACAGCTCTCCCGCCACGCCCACCGGGCAAGGCGTCATGTCCGGGTTCACAATGGCCAACTGCACGTTGTAAACCGGCCGGCCCACGGGAACAAAATCAAACCTGTCCAGGTTCGCCCGGTTCATCCGGTAGAAGGCGCAGATGTCGGTGCATTCGGTCGGCCCGTAGGTATTGTCCACTTCCGCGTGGCAGGTTTCGCTTTCCAGCCAGGGGCGCAAGCGCGGAATGGATATCGGCTCGCCTCCGAGAAAAACAGAGCGCAACGAAGATACATTTTGAAATGCCATGGCGCTGGCCGGTTCAATCAACGGGTAAAAGGCGCTCGGCGTGCAGTTCAACAGGGTGATCTGATGCTCGCGGACCAGACGCGCTATCAATCCCGGGTCATACGGGCCGGTCGGCAGCAGGTGCAACTGCCCGCCGCGCATCAGCGTGGCGTAAATATTCTTTTGCGTGAGATCGAAGCTCAGGGAGCTGACCAATAAAACATTGTCGCGTGAAGTAATGGCAAACTCGCTGACAAACCAGTGCATCAAATTGGTGAACCCGCGGTGATACACCCCGGCCCCCTTGGGCCGCCCGGTTGAACCGGAAGTGTAGATCACGTAAATGAGATTATCGGGTGAACTGGCACTGGCCGGGTTCTCCCGGCTTTCCGTTGCCACGGTCTCCCACTCGCTATCCAGACAGAATATCCTGGCCTGGGTCGCCAGCAATTTTTCAACCAGCTTTTTCTGGGTCAATAACACCGGCGCCCGGGCGTCTTGCAGCATGAACGCCAGCCGTTCCTGCGGGTAGGCCGGGTCCAAGGGCACGTAGGCGCCGCCCGCCTTGAGGATTCCCAAAATTCCAACCACCATCTCCAGCGACCGTTCCACGCTGATGCCGACCAAGACGTTGGGCCCAACGCCGCACTTCCGCAGATAGCTGGAAAGCTGATTTGACCGCTCGTTCAGCTCTCGGTAGGTCAAGTGTTCCCTGCCCAAGACAACTGCCCGGGCCTCAGGCGTCAGTGCCGCCTGCTTTGCAAACAGTTGCTGCACGCATTGGCTTGCCGGGTGATCGGTGCGTGTATTATTCCACGTTTCAAGGAGTTGCTGTCTTTCGGACGCAGTTAAAATTGGCAGAGAGGAAATAAGTTGATCCGGATTGGCAATCACAGCTTCCAACAAAATTTGATAATGTCCCTGCATCCGTATGATGGCAGCGCGGTCGAATAAACCGGTTGCATACTCAATCCAGCCGGAAATTCCTTCCGGGGTTTCCATGAGATTGAAGGTCAAATCAAATTTTGCAACGCCACCGTCAAACTCAAATGCACTGATGTTCAAATCCTTTGTTTTCAAAACTGGCACGGGTATGTTTTGAAAAACGAACATTACCTGGAACAACGGGTTGTGCCCTTGGTTTCGCGTCGGATGAAGTTCTTCAACCAACTTTTCATAGGGGACATCCTGATGCGCATATGCGGCCAGTGCCACCTCCCGCGTCCGCGCCATTAACTGGCGAAAGGTTGGGTTACCAGAGAGATCCGTGCGGAGCACCAAAGTATTCAGAAAGCATCCAATCAAGCCTTCAATTTCAGCACGATTGCGATTGGCAATCGGTGAACCAACCACAATATCCTCCTGGCGGGTGTAACGCGCAGCCAGGGTTTGAAACGCCGCCAGCAACGTCATAAACAGCGTGCAACCTTCTTGCTGGCTTAAGTTTTTAAGCGCTTCGGTCAGCGGTTTCGGAATGAAGATTGGTTGACGCGCGCCGCGAAAGCTTTGGATTTCCGGTCGCGGAAAAGTAGCCGGCCATTCCTGCAAGGCGGGCGCTCCGGCAAGTTGTTGTTTCCAATAATCGAGTTGTTTGACCAGAACTTCGTCGCCTATCCGCTGCTGTTGCCAGAGCGCGAAGTCGGCATATTGAATCGAAAGTTCAGGCAGTGGTGAAGGTTGGCCGTCAACGAATGCTTGATAAAGCGCAGTAAGTTCGTTGAGAAAAACACTGCGTGACCATCCATCAATGGCAATATGATGGACTGTGAGGATTAGAATGTGTTCGTTAGCATTCAGCCGCAGCAAACTGGTTCGCAGTAAAGGGCCTTGCTGCAAATCGAATGGAATGCTGCCCGCTTCAACTGCAAGTCTCATGGCTTCAGCCATCCGTTTCGAATCAGGGAACGAGCCAAGGTCAATGCATGGCAATGGCACACCGGAAGGCGGAGTAATTTGTTGAATTGGCTCCCCTTCGCGCACTAGAAAACGTGCACGCAGCACTTCATGGCGACGCACGATTTCATTCAAACTCCGTTGTAGTGCAAGAACCTGTAGTGGGCCTTCCAAACGCAAATCAAAGTGATCGTTGTAATGAGCTCCGGACTCCAACCGATCCAGCAACCAGAGACGTTTCTGGGCAAATGAAAGTGGAAGTTCCTCCAGATTCTTTCGTCGGCAAATCTTCTGATCTCCCGCGCTGATCCCATCTTCATCCAGTAAATAATCCAGCAATTCGAGCTCGGGATTAAATTGGCCAATTACTTTTGTGGATTGTTTCATGACAGCAGACGTCGCAAAAGAGCCGGGTGAAAATGGCAGATAGCTCCCCTTGCCCGATTAACGGGTATTTGCAAACTGGATGGTATTTACAAGCGGGCTGCCTGGTAAGTAGGTGAACACCTTATAGACAGCATATTACGGTTGTTTCAACCGATAGAATTGCACCGGGAAATTTGTCGCGGAGTTGTCAATAAATTGAAACTGGCCGTTCGGGTTGACCGCGAAATTGAAAATATCGGTCCATTCCGTGAGATTAGTAGAGCTTTGAAGCACATACCATGGGGCGGTGCTGCCACCAAAATCGAGTTGAAGATTGCCGTTGATTTGTTGGGTAATGGCTATGATGTTTGGCGGGCCCAAGGTAAAGCTTTCTTCCTTTGCGAAAAGAGAACCGGCAAACGCGGTATCCACGGCCTGGACACTCCAGTAGTAATTTCCCGGAGAAAGATTGGTAAGTGTAGTGATGAGGCGCAGCTGTGCATTGCCTAATTTCGGCACGCGACGCAGTCCAAAAATAGAGTCAGCTTGCGCGGAAAGAATATTTGAATTGCCGGAGGTGGTGCCGACCCGCAAGTTATAACTCAAACCCTCAACCGGAGTTTGTCCATCAGTGGCGGGGTACCATGTTAATATTACACCTGAAGTAGTGATTGAAGCTGCAAGGCCGGTTGGTACCGCAGGCACGCTGTTGGTGAAGATAGTGTTATTGCGCCACACTTGGAGAATAGAACTAACATTGTTGCTCAAGGCTCCAGTGAGCAGGATGTCCAAATTACCATCCCCATCGGAGTCTCCCCAGGCTACAGAACCGCTGTAAACTCCGGGTAGTCCGGCAGTAATATTGGTGAAGGTGCCATCGCCCAAATTTCGCCAAACTTGTGAAATGGGATTGTAAGAGCCGGCATCGGCAGGATTGTTGGCGGTGCCAGTCAGTAGAATATCCAATCGGCCATCGTTATCGTAATCTCCCCAAGCAACGGAACTTTGCCAGACCCCGGGCAATCCTGCATTAAGGTTGTAGAAATAACCGAAGCCCAGGTTCCACCATACTTGCGTTAAAGCCTGACCGCCTTCATCGACACCCGTCAGGAGAATATCCAACCGGCCATCGTTATCGAAATCCCCCCAGGCCACTGAACCCTGCTCTACTCCGGGCAGGCTGGCCACAACGGTAAAATTTCCCTCCCCTTCATTCAGCAAAACGAGGGAAATTGGAAACCCAACTTCCAACATTCCTGTTAACAGAATATCCAAATTGCCATCATTATCGAAATCCCCCCATGCCACTGAGCTAAGGTAAAGTCCAGGCAATGCAGCATTTATATTGGTAAAACTGCCATTGCCCACGTTACGCCATATTTGCGAGATGGGACTGCCGTTCCTATCCAAGCCAGCCAGCAGGATATCCGGCTTGCCATCATTATCGAAATCGCCCCAAGCGACCGAACCATAGGCAATTCCCGGCAGGCCAGCATTAAGGTTGGTAAACGTCCCATTGCCCAGGTTCCGCCACAATTGAGAAACGGCGCCGCTGGAATTACCATTTGTTGTTCCTGTAAGCAGGATATCCAGCCTGCCATCATTGTCGAAATCGCTCCATGCCGCTGAGCCATAGGCAATTCCCGGCAGGCCAGCATTAAGGTTGGTAAACGTCCCGTTGCCGAGATTCCGCCATAATTGAGAAACGGCGCTGTTGAGATTGTTGTTGGTCAAGCCTGTGAGCAAAATATCCAACTTGCCGTCATTGTCATAATCTCCCCAAGCGACGGAACTGCCATGGATTCTTGGCAAACCGGGATGAATGGAAGTGAAGGCTGGACAGGCCTGCTGGGTTTGGCCCGTAAGCGAGGCTGGGAAAGCGAAGGCAACGAATAGCAACCATTTTAAAATAAGAGGAGTTTTCATTGCATTCATCACAAACAATCATTGGAGAAACTACTTTCGTTATGAAATCAACGGGTGACCCCTGGCTTTTGTGCGGCGGGCTGAACGTTCACTATTGCTATGGCTGAACTGCTGTCACCATGTTCACTGGTTAGCGTGTAAACAAATCGATCATTGCCGCTGAAGCCAGGCCGAGGAGTATATAAAATTTCAGCTCCCGAAATAATTACGGTGCCGCGCTGGCTGGTATAGGGGCTGACAATCCCAAATGTGAGAGTGTCTTGAAACAGGTTGGTGGCATGACACAAAAATTGGTCATGGGTAAAGCGGGTAGTTAAATTTACGGGAGCCGAAAAATATTCATTTACCGCAATAATCTCCCTTGGCACAAAGCCAAGGTCATTGGAAATAATGATCCGGTCGAGAGTAGAATTAGCTTTGCGCGCGCGAAATTTAATGGAGTGGCTGCCTTTAGATAGATTGAACTTTCTTGGATTGAGCGTCATGGTCTTTTCGTCAGCACGATTATTTACCATTCTCCATTCCCAGGTCTTTGACCACTTACTCCCCGCATCATCGAAGATGTCTTCTTCCCCATCGTCCACCGAGACAAAGAAGGAGTCGCCGGACACTGAGCGTGACCTGACTTTTCCCCAGATAACGTATATGCCCGGAACGGAAATTTTGATGGCAAAAGTATCGCTGCCTTTGCTGGCTGAGGAAGAGGACACGTAACGTCGGCCAGGTGATTGGGCCTCTGCACCAATACGCATGGGAGGAAGAATGGTTCCGGCTTCAGCTTCCACGGGAAGATAAACCTTCTTAATCTGCGACGTGGTTTTCCGGCTGAACCCACCACCAAGGTTCGTCAGCGGCACTAGAACAAATGCGTTAAACTCAGGTCCGGATGCCGGAGGAGCAGCTATTCCAACCGGCTGGGCTACAGTAAGTCCGGTCATGGGGAGGACCAAAGGGCCGCCTGTGTATAAATCCTGTATGACCGGGGGACCATAAAAGTCCTGGGCATTTCTGACTTCAAATGGAGTATCAATCGGCAGGATTTGATCGACGCTCACTTCCACCGAGTTCAAATTTTCCCAGTTGTAAACAATGATGTTCGCCCGTCCCAACTCATACTTGTTTGGCCGCACCACCACCACGTTGAGAGTTGGCGGAGTGGCCAAATAGCTATTACTGGGGTAGCTACATTGGTCCAAACCAAGGGTGCCACTGACAAATGTATTTCCTACCACCGTCAAACTGGCATTGCTGGCAAACATGCCACTCGTTTGGAAATAGTTGCCTTCCACAATTGCACCGGCGGAATTTCCCAGATTAAAATCCGAGCTGCTCCCCATCGTGTCATAAATATAGTTGCTTCGAATGACCGGGTTTTTGGCGACACCCTGGAAGGGCCCGACAAGCAGGTTCTGCTGGTGTGTCGCGGCCAGACTGCCATTCAAAAAGAATGCGTTGCCCTCGATGTAGAAATTATCAGCGACAGGGCCGGGACCATTTCCGGTCGCCTGCATGCCCAAGGCAAAATTACCAAAAGCAAAGCAGTCCTCGATATGCTTAACGGTCGGTTCCTGATTCTGGCCGTAGATCCCATGGCCATGCCCCCGGTCCGGCCCTTCCCAACCATTGTAGTACGAAAGTGATCCGTAAAACTCAGTGTTGCCCGCCGCGCTATTAACTCCGATGCCACCACCAATATTATCGTGAACGACCAGGTTAATGAGCTTGATATTGGGGGCATGAAGATCAAAGCCGCTGACGACAAAATCGTTCGTATTACCATTATAATTGATATACCACGTTGTGGGAAAGGAGCCGCTTTGCGAGCTTACGCGAGAGGGCGAAATGCCGTTGCCAAATTGTTGAGAGTTCATAATTTCAAAGCCCCAATAATTCACCCAACCGCCGGTCGTCTGCATGATGTTGCCGTCAACGGTTGCCCGCTCACCTTCAGATTGCCGCACGGTAATGGGAAGGCCGGATGCTCCAGCTAAGCGGCTGATGAACTTGGTTGGCCGGTTGGAAAGGCGATGAATTCCTCCACGCAGCCAAATGGTGTCACCCGGATGTACACTGGCAGGCTGGTTTAAAGCGGTTTGCAGGTCCCAAGGTTGCAACTTGCTTCCATTGCCAGAGGATGAGCCGCTGGGGGAAGCGTAAAATTCTGCAGCATTGACCAATGATAAAGTCGAAAAGAATAGGACTGCTGCCACAATCAATTTTATAAACATGATGGGCTCCTGATTCAGGCATTTGGAGACAAGTCAGCAGGGTTCTTTTGAGAGACATAATTAAAGGTGGTGAGGTGGCTACGCACTGTTGATGGTTGCGTTATGCCAAGAGAATTCTTTCAACAGGACTCTGAAAATGGATTAACTAACCACTCGCATTTTGAAATTCTTTGGAATCACTCGGAACCGACTCTAGTGGCTTACCTCACTTACCACTGTTGTTAGGATGGTCGCGGTTACTATAAGGATGACTCGTGTCAAGTAAAGACAATTCGATTTGGAACGCACTTCTTGATTAATTTAGAGATATGGGGTGAATACCCCGTTTCAGATTATCTTAAAACTTTTTAGGGTTTGCGCTCACAGAAACGGGAGGAAGTTTGCCAGTTCCCGCCACGGCAACGAGTTGCAGAAATTTTTTCCATGAGACCGGAAGCTTACCAGAGCGCCTTGATGATACGCCTCTTTGAGGAACAATTGCTTGATCTTTTTTCCCAAGGCAAACTTTCGGGCACGGTCCATACCTGTATCGGACAGGAACTTGGCGCAGTCGCCGTAGCGGAAAATTTGCAACCAAGCGATTGGATTTTCAGCAATCACCGTTGTCACGGACATTATCTGGCACATTCCAACGATGCGACGGGATTGCTTGCGGAAATCATGGGCAAACCTTCCGGCATTTGCGCCGGTCGCGGTGGAAGCCAGCATATTTGCAAAGGAAATTTTTTTAGCAACGGCGTTCAAGGAGGAGGAATTCCGATAGCCGCCGGATGCGCTCTGGCGTTAAAGGAACGTGGTGACACTCAGGCGATTGCCGTCGTATTTATTGGCGATGGCACGCTGGGACAGGGAGTCTTGTACGAGACGCTTAACCTTGCAAGTAAATGGGAGGTCCCACTGTTATTCGTTTTGGAAATTAATGGATATGCTCAAAGCACTCCTACGCTGTCAACGCGGTCCGGTGCTATTGCAGATCGATTCAAGGCCTTTGGCATGCCGTACCACGAGGCTTCCATCTGGCAGGAAAATGAACTTTTTGCAACGACCCACGTTGCAGTACAATCGGTTCGGACGGAACGCAGACCGGTCATATTGGGAATTGAATCGTACCGGCTTAAGGCACACTCCAAGGGTGATGACAACCGCGATCCGGCAGAAGTCGCTGCTTATTGGGAACGGGATCCAATTACGGTTTTTGAAAAACAGTGCCCTGATTTATCACGGCAAATGCGCTCACAATACGAGCAACGTTTGGTTCAAATCGTCAGCGAACTAGCAGCAGAAAAATCTGCTTTGAGTTTACCCATCTTACTCCAGAGTGCGAAAAAGGATTCGCCACCCTCAGGTCTTTCATGGCAGGCAGTAGCCATTGCGCCAGCACAAAGGATTGCCGAACGGTTGCGAACCGGCCTGAGAAATCTGCTGCAACGAGATGAACGAGTCATGATTATTGGAGAGGACCTGGAAGATAGTTATGGCGGTGCATTCAAAGTGACCAAAGGATTGAGCACTGATTTTCCGGGCAGAGTTCGTAATACGCCAATTAGCGAAGCGGCGATTGTTGGCTTTGGAAATGGCATGGCATTGGCCGGCAGGCGTCCGATTGTCGAAATAATGTTCGGCGATTTTATCACCCTGGCCGCCGACCAGATCATTAACCAAGCCAGCAAATTTAGTTACATGTACAACGAGCAGGTTCGAGTGCCGGTAATTATTCGCACACCCATGGGAGGCAAACGCGGATACGGTGCGACTCATAGTCAGAGTTTGGAAAAACATTTCTTTGGCACGCCGGGCCTCCATATCGTGGCGGTTAATTCGATTTTTGATCCCGCCGTTTTGCTGGAAAAGGTCCACGATCATATTGATGGGCCCTGTTTGTTTATCGAGAATAAATCGCTCTACGCCGCCAAGCTGCGTCAGACTGCCGCTAATGGGCTTCGCTGGAGGGAAAACGGAGAAACCTTTCCCACCTTGCGATTGGGAACCTGCGAAGCCAGTGATGTTACGGTCGTAACCTATGGAGGAATGGTGGAAGAAGTCGAAGAAGCGGCACACCGCGCATTTATGGACGATGAGATTATCTGCGAGATTATTGTTCCGACAATGCTATTTCCGCTCGCTGTAGCGCCGATTGTGGATTCTGTGCGGAAGACACGACGCTTATTGGTGGTTGAGGAGGGACAAGGTTTTGCAGGTTTCGGAGCCGAAATAGCGACTGCGTGTGTGGAAGAGTTACCAGGTCTGCCCGTGCGGGTGATGCGCAGTTTCGCCAAACCGCATCCCATTCCGTGCTCACGCGATCTGGAAAAGCAAGCGCTGCCGACAACGGACGACATCTTTCGCGCCATCCAAACTCTCACCAAGCCATGAATATTTTCACCGAAGTCAAAATTCCGGTGGAAAACGTCAATGACCTTACCGCCAAAGTAATTACCTGGCGTGTGGCCAATGGCAGCACCGTAAAAAAAGGCCAGGCACTTGGCGAACTGGAAACCAGCAAAGCGACATTCGAAGTGCCAGCTCCATGCGATGGCGTGGTGGAATATTCATGGAGCGAAGGGAGTGAGGTGCCGATTGGTGAAATACTGTGCCGGATCGCATCTGAATCGGAATCACCCTTACCAGTCAGTTCATCCGGACCACCGACAAGTAACGAAGGCAAACAGAAACTGGCCGTGAGTCAAACATCAGCTAACCCAGACGCAGATTCTGTATCCAGTCCCATTTTCAGCAAAAAAGCTGAGAAACTGATCGCGCAGGCAGGACTTAGTTTGGACCTTTTTAAGGGCATGGGGCTGGTGAAGGCGTCAGATGTGCAGGAAAAATTACCCGGTTATGTGCGTCCTTTGGCGGTGCGTTCGCCTGCTCAAGCCACAGTTGTGGAAGAAACGAATAAAGCGCCTTCGCAAATCAACGAGGATGAAGTGGAAATTGTTTCTCTGCCACGAGCCAAGCTTTTTGAAAATCGTGAATTGCTGGCTGCTGCGCGAACGATGCTCAAGAGTTCAATTTCCCTTTTTTGTCCGGCGGTCGGATTGGAGACGGTCTGCAAACAACAAACTCCGCCAGTGGGACGACTGCCGCTTATCCTGTACGAGACGGCGAAATTACTTAAACAATTTCGGCACTTGAATGCATTTTTTGCCGATGATCGTGCCCTGCTCTATCGGCACGTTCATCTCGGGTTCGCTGTGGATATGGGACGAGGCCTGAAGGTGTTGGTAATTTCAAGTGCTGACCAACTCAGTTTTTCACAATTAGCAGCCGAGTTTGACGAGCTTCTGATCAAGTATGCCACTGATACTTTACAAATCAGTAATGTAACCGGTTCCACCTTTACAGTCACTGACCTGACGCAAGAAGGAGTTTTTACTTTTGACCCGCTGATTAATAATAGACAGGCGGCGATTTTAGGTATTGGGGGGGAGATAGCCGGTTCCAACTCATTTACGGCGGGGTTCATGCTCAATTGCGCTTTCGATCATCGTCTTATCGGTGGCAAGCAGGTGGCGGAGTTTCTTCGCGAATTAAGCAACAGACTTGTGGCTCATCGCAAGTCCTTCAACATCGGACCGGCGGAGGGCAACCCGCTAAGTTGCTCGCGTTGTCTGCAGACGGTGGGAGAACTCAGCAAGTTTGGAGCCATGCTGGTGCGCTCCGTTGAACCTGAGGGTTATCTCTGTTCCAATTGCATCCGTGGACTCATATGAATGATTCCGAGAAAATTCGCGCCGTTGTAGCACGCTTCTTTCAAGTACCAGAGACCAGTGTCACGGATGAATTTGTATTTCCACGGGACCGGTTGCAAGGCTCAGCAGCCCGTTATACTTTCCATGCTGCTTTAAAACGCATGGCAAATGCGGATCTACCGACTGCCCACACTGCCAATACACTTGCAGAATTGCTTTATCAGAATACGAATGCTGAAGCTCCAGCTATCAGTGCGAGCAAAACTGAAGCGAATGAAAAAGCTGATAACTTGGAAAAAGGCTTTTCCTCTGAAAAACTCCTTGTGGGAGTCGATGTTGAACACTCAGACAATTTACCATGGTCTGGCGACCCGTGGTCCGAGCCATTCTATCTGGAAAACTTTACCGATGCGGAAATCGCCTATTGTCTAAGGAAGCCGGAACCAAAAGTTTCATTCTGCGGATTGTGGGCGGCGAAGGAAGCTGCGCTGAAGTGTTGTGGGAAAATCCCGACTTTCAAACCCAAGCAAATTGAAGTGTCGCACGATGTCTCCGGGCGTCCGAACTTGCGCATCACTGGCTGGCCGGAACAAGCCGGTTCGAATCCTCCTGCCATCAGCATCAGTCATACCGGACAAACTGCCATGGCCATTTGTGTCTGTTTGCAAGATACTGTCCTGCCTGTGCCGCTTACGGCCGCGCCAAATCAAATTGAAAATCCAGTTGGAAAAGAAAAGCATGCGGCTTCGGCTTCTGCCTTGGTGTGGGCTGGATTTCTGTTAGCCCTGGCCAGTTTGGGGATTAGTGTGTTCGCGTTAACTTACCATTAACGCAAGCTTCATAACTTTACGAACGCTTCAGTTCTCCATAAACCGGTCCGACCCTTCAGGGGTGCCGAAGGGCCGGGCGGTGAAGTTCTGGCTTAATCTCTTCGCTGGCGGTTATTGGCCCAGGAAAAAAAACCCGGCGTTTACGGGGCCTAAAAATTCGCCGGAAGCAAAAATGGAATCCCTTATAATAGCGCCCTTGAAGGTGTTGGTCCGGTTAAGATCCAAGTCAACAAAACTGCCACTAACTATTCCATTGGCTGGCGCAATGGTCATTTTCAGGTAGTTGGGGTTGGGGCCAACAACCGATACCGTGTTATTGGTGGTAAGAAACACACTTATTATAAGGGGTGAAAGCAGATCACCACCATCAATGATGATGGTCGCATCTGAGAGGTCGGAGAATCTTTTGCCCGCCGTGGGTGATACATAGCCGCTCGCCAGAATGTCCGTTGTGTTGGTGAATCCATCAGGATAATAAGCGCTCGGCGGGACGGTCTTCTTCTTAATCCAGTTAACCGTGCCAGTTATATTCGTTACAACCCCGGACGCATTGGTAATGGAAATCCAACTAATCATCGAGCCCTTGCCTGAATAGAGTGGCATATACAATGGCCAGAGGCCGTTTTTGCCAATGGAAGTGGTGGCAGAGGCTTGGGCTTCAGCGGTACCATCGCCCAGATTACCGCTGATAGAGACCAGTCCGTTGCTGCTCACAGTCACTACTCCATAACAGTGGCCCACTGGTGCCACCGTTGGATCACTCGAACCTGGTATAATAAAAGTATATTTACCCGCGTTAGGCGTGGGGCTGGTGTTGCTGAACACGGCCCGCTCGCCGGCATACGGCGCGGTCCAACCATCCACAGGTGATGAAACCGTGCCCGTAACAGTGTCACTGCCGCCGGTCAAATCAAGTTGCAAGTCAACGCTCAACGCGGCCTTGCCGAGCCGGGCAACTGTCAAGTGTGCAGCACCGGAAGGATCGAAATTAATGCTGGAAGCCGAATAAATTTTTCCCTCCATGTAAATTTTGGGACTGAAAACGCCGTTGCTATTCACAGTGAAGGTCAGAAAACCCGAGGTCTCAAAAGTGACACCATTGGTTTCGTAGAAAAGCCCATTGTAGGTACCGGCTACGTTTGTGGTAAAAGGACTGGCGACGAAATTGGCGGATAATTCCAGGTTGGTTTTCATCGTGAAGGTCAACTTGGGGGTGGAGGCCAGCGTTCCGTCATTTCCCGTCCAGTTGCTGAACACCTGACCAGAACCGGGCAAGGCGGTGATGGAATAAGTTTTGCCGATTTCGAGCAGGTGCCCGTCAATATTGGTCGAGATGGTTCCCACACCGTTGGTTATAATTGTTAAAGCTGAATTAACCACGAGGAAAAAGCTACGAGTGGCGACTAAAGATTGGTTTCCAGAATAATCAATGCTTTTGGCGGTCACGGTGTTGGTCCCGCCCACCAATTGTCCATCCAGCACGGCATACCAATTCTTCCAACTGTTGGTGGTGCTGGCCGCTTGATAGGAGCCGCCATTCAAACGGTAAAGCACGTTCGTTACCTGCACGTTATCGGACGCGGTGCCCCGGACGGTGGCGACATTGTTGCTGATGCGACTTGATGCCGTGGGGATGGAAATTGCCAGCAGCGGAATAGCGGAATCGGCGAGAACGGTGAGCAGGGCATTTGAACTCAGGGTCAAACCTCCCACGTTACTTACGGTGACAGAGTAACTGCCCTGATTCGCCAGTTGAATTCCGCCAACCGTGTAACTAGTGGTGGTCGCCCCTGAAATGGGCGTTCCTTCAAAGTTCCATTGATAACTCAGGGGAGTCGTGGCTACCGCGGTAACGCTGAAAGTATTGGCAGTTCCAATGGAATTAGTATGGCTGAGAGGTTGTTTGGTGATGGTGGGAAGAACCGGCGTCACCGTGATGGTAAAGTTTGTCTGTGAGGTTTGATTGGTTCCACCAAGCCCAACGCCGCCGTTGTCCTGCAGGCGCACAGACACCGTTGCGCTGCCACTGTTGTTTGCCTTGGGACGGAAGGTCAAGGTGCCACTTGAACTAATGGCCGGCTGAACTACGAACAAAGCGTTGTTGTTGTTGGTTACAATGAACGTCAAGGTTTGGGCGGATTCGTTGGCTGAACCAGCACTGATATTGGTGGCAAAATTGGCATTGGTTTGCGCGAGAACATTCTCAAGCACCGTCAGCGCGTTGGTTCGCAGGGTGAAGCTGGGAGCGTCATTTACAGCCAAAATATTCAAGGTAACGGTTGCCGGAAGGGAATCATTGATACCGTCGTTGATGATATAGGTGAAGACTCCGCTGCCGTTGTAATTTGCATCCGGCGTGAAGGTGATATTTGGAGGCGTGCCGGTGACGGTGCCGTGGGTCAGCGAATCAGTAGAAACAACAAAAGATTTGGTTCTGCCGGCAAACACGCTGCCAACGAGGGTGATGGATGTGGGCGTGTCCTCGATGACATTTAAACTTAAATTGTTGGCCAGAGGATAATCATAAATAAGCACGGATACGATATTCGTTCCAGCGTTGGCGATAGCGAGATCGGTCACGGTGTCGCCATTGAAATTACTGCCGACGATCACTGCGGGTTGGGAATCGACGGGAAAGGTGCCACCGGAACTGAAGGTGCCGGCACCGAGGTTGAGCAGGATGCTGATATCATCACTGCCGCTGTTGGCAACGGCAAGATCGGCATTGGCATCGTTATTCAAATCGCGCACGAGAATACTGCGTGGATTGGTACCAACCGCATAATTGGTCGTGAGCAAAAAGGTTCCATTGGTTTGTGCCATGAGGATGCTCACAGTGTTGGAGTTATAATTGGCCGTGACGATGTCCAGACGGCCATCGTTATTTAAATCGCCGGTCATTGCCGCATACGGTTGCGGGTCGCCACCAGAGAAAAGAGTAATAGTGACGGCGGCAGCAAATGTGCCGTTGGTCACGCCCGGCAAAATGGTCAAGGTGCCATCAGTCGAATTGGCGGTTAAAATATCCACCACACCGTCCCCGGTCACATCGGCAACGACAACTGAACGCGGGCCGGTTCCGACGGCATAATTTGTGGCAGCAGCAAAAACACCATTCCCCAAGCCTCTTAAGATGCTGACGCTGTTTTCACTATAATTGGCCACGACGAGATCGAGTTTGTTGTCGCGATTGAAATCACCCACGGCAATCGCAACGGGGTTGGGGTTGGCAGTGCTGCCGACAACAAAATTAGTTGCGGTGCCCAACGTGCCATTACCCTGGTTTTTCAGTATGCTAATGGTATTGGTGCCGGAATTGGCGACGGCGATGTCTTCAAAGCCATCGCGATTGAAGTCCCCGGCCATGACTGCGGCGGGATTCAACCCCACGGAATAAGTCGTGAGTGCTCCAAATGTGCCATCGTCCTGGCAGAGGCGAACGCCGAGCGTGCCATCGTTATAGTTGGCCACAGCCATGTCGCGAAAGTTGGCATGACCGCGCAGGTTGCCCAGCCAAATGCCCGAAGGAGCATCTCCCGTCGTGTAGTTAGTGGATGAATAACTAACGGCGAAAGTCACTACTTGCGCGCGCGCCGGAAGGGCTACGAGGCAAAGGATGCACAGCATGAGTTGAATGAGGGGAAAGGCTGCTTTTTTCATGGAGTATCAATATTTAGATTACTCAAACGCGGGATCGCCCGAAACATTACGATGTGATTGTGGTTGACCAGTTGGCGGGCGAAAACGGAATGTCGGGGGTCTTGGCTGTTGGATTTTTTGTTTATGCCGGCTGGAGGGAACCTTTTGGCGATGGCGCAACCAATTTTCTCGGCTGGAGGCCTTCCCAGTACAGACCCCTTGCGCGCGATTTTGGAAGGGTTGATTTTTCGATGGCTGCTGGTCAACCTGTGGCGATGCTCAGGCTGGGCCGGCCCACGCCGTGCTGCGGCCAGACCCGCTCGGACCAGCGCTGCCACCAACTCAGCCACGCTCCGGGCACCAGCACGCGGGCCACCCATTGCCGCGAACGCTGGCCCAGGCGCCCCGGCATGAACACCAGCTTCTTCATCAGCGTCTTCAACTGCCAGCCCTGGCAGTCGTCCCGCAAATCCAAAAGCTTGATCGCCACCATCAGGTTATACGCCAGGGCGCCAATCAGGTAATACACCTGGTTGGCCCGCAGCGCCAAACAGGGCGGACGGTGCAGGTCCAGCCCGCTCAACACTTCGTGAAACATCTGTTCCTTTTCCCCCTTCAAATGGTGCCGCTCAAACACCCGCCCGGCGTGGGTCTGGCTTTCATCACACGCAATAAATCCCAGCCGGTCAAACAAGCCATCCCGCCGCCGCGCCACCGCATACAACTGCGGCGCATTCCGCCCTTCGGGCTGATGCCGGAAAAAGGCGTGCTGTTCCTCGCCGTTCTGCGCCCACGCGCTGGCCGGCAGTTCCCCGGCCTTGCGCTCCAATGGTCCCGTCCACTTGTTGTAGCTCACCGTGTAATGCCAGCCTTCGGCGGCAATGGCGTCCAGATAAATTCCCGCGCTGCTGCCACTATCGGCGTAAAAGTGGGCTGCCTGGCCCTGCCACAACTTGCGGTTGCGCTCCAGCATCGGCAAGAGTTGGTCACTCACTTCGCCCGGACTGCCCAGATGGCTGTCGCACAATAACGGCCCAACCCACAGCGTCTGCCACGACAAGGCCAGATCGCCATTATAATTGATGGCTGCGCCCTCGAACTGCTTGCCGTTGACTTCCAGTTGCGTGTCATCAAAAAACACCTCCCTTTGCCCGGCATGCAGCAGCCGTCCCGGCTCCGCCTCCCGCCACACCCACCGGGCAAACTCCCGCAGCAGCTTCCGCAGCGCCACCACGCTTTCCCCGGTTTGCTCCCGCAGCCACTCGCCCACTTGCGATTGATCGGCGAACTTACCCACCCCGAACAACTCCCGCGCCAGGGGATCGTCATTGAGCGCCTCGCTATCGGAGAGGCAGCCGCCCCCGGAACACAGGGCATAGATCAATTGGCCAAGAATGACTTCGGGGCTGTAGCCGCGCTTTTTATCCTTGCGCGGGTCCAGGCATTTGAGGGCGCGAACCTTTTCCCACAGGCCAAAACGGCGGGCCATGGCTTCGACCGCCACCAGTCCGGCATGGATGGA
>JAQGPC010000307.1 GCA_028293285.1 Pedosphaera sp. | reverse complement strand
CCTGATTACAATGAATGGACTATCAGAGTATACGTTATGCGCCAAGCCATTAGATTGACAGTTACATCAGTTAAATTTCCTTTTAGCGACGCCGACCGCAGGGAGTGAAGGAATGTTAGCGGTCGGCGTCGCTAAAAGGGAAAAGGAAATGTTAGTGGGAGCGGATTTCTATAAACATGGCACTCCTACGGAGTTTAAGAAAGGCGGCTCGGAGGGCAACGTGGCGGTAGAATCAGAGGACTTTGACGATTTGTCATTGCTGCGCTCGGGATCTTTCCAGACTGGCATTGGCGCTCTCCAAAACACGCAGAGAGGCCGTCTGCGCTCCTGCTCGGGTTAGATTGTTGCTCGGCGGCGGAGGCGGCGGTGCAGGTTGAAGGCGACTAAACCGAGTGTGAGGAGGACGTAGGTTGCTGGTTCGGGAACGAGGGTTAGGGCGTCGGGGCCCAGGGCGAAGAAGCCGGCTTCGCCGATGCCCAAGACGGGGATTCCGTTGTCCCAATCGCCGGAACGGAAGATGGTGGTGTAATAATTATGTGAGAGGGAATCGAGGAGGGTGACGGATTCTCCTTCAGCCGGTGCGCGGCCGATGACCTGGTAAAATGAGGCGTTGGCGATAGGGATGGAGCAGGACAGAAGGAAGAGTCCGTCACCTAGAGTGGGATATTGGTAAATGGGACCCTCGCCGAAAGGGACTTCGCCGGTGAAGGTGTTGGTCATGGCTGCGGCGGGATGAAAGAGCGCGCCTTCGGTAGGGGAGAGATCGTAGTTGATGCTCCAACCTTTTTCAGAGCTGAATTCGGAGGTGGGTAGGAATTGATGGGTGGTCCGATCCCATTTGGTGAGGGTGGAGCCGTCGGGAACGGATTGGAAGAGGTTGTTGATGGTATTGTCGGTCGAGTAGAGGGGGTTGCCAATGAGGTAATCGGTGGCGGAATAGCCTTTATTTATATAACCAACCACGGTTGAGGAATAAACATTGTGTTGGGCCGAGGTTGGTCTGGTGAGATTGAGCCAGAGGAATGAGACTGCGATGATCAATTTTAAGTATTTCATAGACCTTCCTTGATTACTGCCAGGGACTTTTCGTCCGCCGGATGCTGGAAAGGTAGAAAGATATTACTGGGTTGGCAAGGAGGTTTGGTGTGCGTTTGAGGGCACAGGGGAGTGATGGAGTGAAAAAAGTTTTGACATCGAAAATAACATATGTTATTAAAATGGTGTTGGGCTTGAAAATGCTCGACCGGAGGGCGTGTGTGCGTCCGCGCCGTGGGTCTTTGACAATCTGCGGGGAAAGGATCGAATCCTCAGTTCGTGGGATGACTCCAAGCCGCCTGAAGGTAAACTCCGAACTTGGAGACATAAAACTACGGTTGTTCCGGGCTGATTACGGTTAATTGCGGTTAAATTTAACGCACGTAAAAAAGGAGAGGTCAGAGGATGGAAGGCAGAAGTTGGAAATTCCGGGTTATTCCGCGTTAATGGGGGTTATTCGGGGTTGAAAACTGAAAGGCAGAAATCAGAGGGCGGAGGTCGGGACTGCCGGGGGGGCAAAGGCAAGGGAACCGCGTAAGGGCGGGACTTCGAACCAAGGCCGCCACGGAGGGCGGCGCTCCGCCGGACCGCGTGAACGCGGAACTCCGAACGGCGAGCTGGTACGACCTGGTACGAGTAGGTACGAGTTGAAAATGGAGGAATGGGGCTCGGGCTTGCCATATGGGTTCTATTGTAAATCGGAAAGTTGCCGAAATAATTACATTGAAGCGGCATAAATGCCGCGCTCCTGGGAAATGGGCTGTCTGGACTTGGTGCGACCTGGTACGAGTTCAAACCAGAGGTCAGAAGACGGAGGACTGAGGCCGGTCTGGAAGGGTTTGTGGATCTATCGGGCCAATGGCAAAGGGACCGCGTAAACGCGGAACTCCAAACCGGGGAGCTAGTACGACCTGGTACGAGTAGATACGAGTTGATACTGGTTGAAAGGCAGAGTTAGAGCTCGACGGAGTCTCGCTCCACCCCGGGATTCCGATAAACGGATTAGGATTAGGATTAGGATTAGGATTAAGAGGGGGAGGATGACGACGAGGACGAGCAGGATATGTAAGTAAGCAAAAAAGCGAACGGGGGTGCCGTTCGCCTTGAATATTCTGGTCGGCCGGCTGAGGACAGCCAGCCCTACCTTTAATAGCGATAATGCTCGGGCTTGTAGGGGCCTTCGGGGGAGACGCCGAGGTAGTCGGCTTGTTTCTTGGTGAGCTTGGTGAGCTTCACGCCGATTTTCTCGAGGTGCAAACGGGCGACTTCTTCGTCGAGCTTCTTGGGCAGACGATAGACGTTGGCTTCATAGAAGTCTTTGTTCGCCCAGAGGTCGAGTTGCGCGAGGGTCTGGTTCGAGAAGGAGTTGGACATCACGAAGCTCGGATGGCCGTGCGCGCAACCGAGGTTCACGAGACGGCCTTCGGCCAACATGAAGATGGTGTGACCATCCGCGAAGTTGTAGCGATCGACCTGGGGCTTGACGTTGATCTTGACGACACCTTTGGCATTGTTCAAACGGTCGATCTGAATTTCGTTATCGAAATGACCAATGTTACAAACGATGGCCTGGTCTTTCATCTTCTGCATGTGTTCCAGAGTGATGATATCGCAGTTGCCAGTCGTGGTGACGTAAATGTCGCCGCGACCAAGTGTGGATTCGATGGTATTGACTTCGAAACCTTCCATTGCGGCCTGAAGGGCGTTGATGGGGTCGATTTCCGTGACGATGACGCGAGCGCCGAAACCGCGGAGCGAATGGGACGAGCCTTTGCCCACATCGCCGTAACCGCAGACGACGGCGACTTTGCCCGCGACCATGACGTCGGTGGCGCGCTTGATGCCGTCCGCGAGGGATTCGCGGCAGCCGTAGAGGTTGTCGAACTTCGACTTGGTGACGGAGTCGTTGACATTGATGGCGGGGACGAGGAGCTTGCCAGCTTCCTTCATCTGATAGAGACGATGGACGCCAGTGGTGGTTTCTTCGCTGACGCCTTTCCAATCTTTCACGACGCCGTGCCAGAACGTGGGGTTTTGCTTATAAACGCGCTTGAGCAAGTTCTTGATGACTTGTTCTTCGTGGCTACCGGAAGGGGAGTTGACCCACTTGTCGCCGTCTTCGAGTTGGTAACCTTTGTGGATGAGCAGGGTGACGTCACCGCCGTCATCAACGACGAGTTCAGGGCCTTTGCCACCCGCGAAGGTAACGGCCTTCAGGGTGCAATCCCAATATTCTTCGAGGGTTTCACCCTTCCAGGCGAAGACGGGAACGCCAGCCTGGGCAATTGCCGCAGCGGCATTGTCTTGCGTGGAGAAAATATTGCAACTGGCCCAGCGCACAGACGCACCGAGAGCGACGAGCGTCTCGATCAGCACCGCCGTTTGGATGGTCATGTGCAACGAACCAGTGATGCGAACACCCTTGAGCGGCTGGCCCGGAGCGTATTTTTCGCGGATGGACATGAGGCCGGGCATTTCGTGCTCGGCGATGTCGATTTCCTTGCGGCCCCATTCAGCGAGGCCGATGTCTTTGATTTGGAATTCCTGCGCGGGCTTGCGGCCAGCTTTGGTAGCTTTGCCGCGAGCGGGGGATAATTTGATTTTAGCCATAATAAGAACGTTAAAAAGTTAAATGGTTACATTGTCATTTACTTGACGGCCCTCTTGAGAGCGGCGGCTTTGTCCGTCTTTTCCCAAGTGATGCTGTTCAAGTCATCGACTTTGCCGAAGTGGCCGTAGTTGGTCGTCTTCGAGTAGATGGGACGGAGCAGGTTGAGTTGCTTGATGATGGCGGCAGGTTTGAAACTGAATACTTCCTGCACGGCCTTCTCGATGGCTTCATCGCTGACAACGCCGGTGCCGAAGGTGTTGACGCAAACGGACACGGGATCGGGATAGCCGATGGCGTAGGCGAATTGGATTTCGGCGCTGGTAGCGAGACCGGCAGCGACAATATTCTTGGCGACGTAACGGCCCATGTAAGCGGCACTACGATCCACTTTCGAAGGGTCTTTGCCGCTGAATGCGCCACCGCCGTGACGGCCCATGCCGCCGTAGCTGTCCACGATGATCTTGCGACCGGTGAGGCCGGTATCGCCTTGAGGTCCGCCGACAACGAAACGACCGGTGGGGTTGATGAGAAATTGAGTTTTCTTGTCGAGCAGGTGAGCAGGGAGAACCTTCCTGATGACTTCCTTGGTGATGAAGTCCTTG
This sequence comes from Pedosphaera sp., assembly GCA_028293285.1. Classification (GTDB taxonomy): domain Bacteria; phylum Verrucomicrobiota; class Verrucomicrobiia; order Limisphaerales; family Pedosphaeraceae; genus Pedosphaera. The sequence continues at coordinate 2,915 of JAQGPC010000307.1, read as the reverse complement.
ATTTCCTTGTGCTTCACGTCAGCGGAATGCTGGGTGGAAATGACGACGTTGGTGATGCGGACAGGTTGGTCGTTTTCGTATTGGACGGAAACCTGGCTCTTGGCATCGGGGCGCAACCATTCGACGCGGCCGGACTTGCGAATGCGGGTCAACTCGCTGCCGAGTTGATGGGCATACATAATAGGCGCGGGCATGAGTTCGGGAGTTTCATTGCACGCGTAACCGAACATCAAGCCTTGATCGCCAGCGCCTTGTTCAGCGGTGTCTTTGCCTTCGGCAGCCTTGGCGTCAACGCCTTGGGCGATGTCGGGGCTTTGCGAAGTGACGGCATTCAAAATGAGGACTTTATCTGCATGAAAAACGTCGTCGTCGTGCGTGTAACCGATGTCGCGAATCGCCTGACGGGCGATGGCATTGAAATCGAGCCGCGCCTTGGTGGTGATTTCGCCACCGACAACCACGAGGTTGGATTTGGCGTAGGTTTCGCAAGCGACACGGCTGCGCGGATCCTGCGCGAGGCAGGCGTCCAGCACGGCATCCGAGATGGTATCGCAGACTTTGTCCGGATGGCCTTCGCCGACGGACTCCGAAGAGAAGATAAAGTTTTTGCTCATGTTGGGGTTAAAGTGTCATATTGACGTATCAGGATAAGATGATATATACTTTGCACAATTCGTCAACTCATATTTTGGAAAAATTGCACCAACTGACCACATCATGGCCTCTACATTAAGATCGCTTAGAGCGTTATCAGATCCAACCCGACTTCGCATCACCGCGTTGTTGGAACGGGAGGAATTGTCGGTCAATGAGTTGCAGGAGATCACGCGCATGGGGCAGTCACGTATTTCCACGCATCTGGGGTTATTACAGGAGGCGGATTTGTTGCAGTCGCGGCGGGAGGGCAAGCGGACGTTCTACAAACTCAACCAAAACGCGGACAAAGTGGCGGTGGAGTTTATTCAACTGGCGATCCGCGGGGCCAAGGAATTGCCGGAGCACGGCAGCGATCAGACCAACTTAAAGCGCGTGCTGGCGCGGCGCAACGAGCAGGCGCAGGTTTATTTCAACCAGGTGGCGGGACGGTTTGATCGCAGTTACGGGCCGGGAAGGTCGTGGCAGGCGTTCGGACATTTGTTGCTACGAATCATGCCGCCGCTGGTGATAGCGGACCTTGGTTCGGGCGAAGGGTTGTTAAGCGAACTGCTGGCACGCAAGGCGAAGAAGGTCATTGCGGTGGATAATTCGGAGAAGATTATCGGGTTCGGTGCGAACAAGGCGAGGAAGAATGGTTTGAAGAATTTGGAGTTTCGTTTAGGAGATTTGGAAAATCCGCCAATTGACGCGCATTCGGTTGACCTGGTGATTTTGAGCCAGGCATTGCATCACGCGACTGATCCGTCCAAGGCAATCCAATCGGCCTATAAGATTTTAAAACCGGGTGGACAGCTTTGGATGTTGGATTTGCTCAAGCATAATTTCGAGAAGGCACATGAGCTGTACGGAGACCGCTGGCTTGGTTTTGCGGAGAGTGATTTACATCACTGGCTGGAAGCGGCGGGGTTCAAGAAAATCGAAATCAGTGTGGTGGCACGTGAAGAACAGCCGCCGCATTTTCAAACCATTTTGGCGGGGGGCGAGAAATAAAGTGGGAACGCGAGGATGGTTGAATCGGAGTGCGGAGTGACGAAGGAACGCGAGGATAGATAATTGAGGATGGAAGATAGCAAAATCAAACATCGAAATGGGAAACCGAAGGGCAAGGTCAAAGTTCTCCCTCGGCCTGGCCTCAAACCAAATTCCCTCCTGCCATTCGGAAAGCTGTTTCGGGGAATCGGAATAGAGCGCTCCCGGCTCAGGCCTTCTGCTTTACTTCCGAAACCCAGGCTTGGTTATCCAGATACCATTGCACGGTTTCGCGGATGCCTTGCTCGAAGGTGTGGGCGGGAACCCAGCCGAGTTCATTTTTGATTTTCGTGGCATCGATGGCGTAACGGCGGTCATGACCGGGACGGTCTTTTACAAAGGTGATCAGTTTTCGTGAATCGCCGCCTGCCTTTGGGGCGAGTTCATCAATCAAATCGCAAATCAATTCCACGATGCGAATGTTGGCCCATTCGTTGTGCCCGCCGATGTTGTAAGTTTCGCCATTCGTTCCGCGCGTGAGCACCTGCCAGAGCGCTTCGGCGTGGTCGCGCACATAAAGCCAATCGCGGACGTTCATGCCATCACCGTAAACCGGGACCGGTTTGCGGGTGAGAACGCTTTGAATCACGACGGGAATCAATTTTTCGGGAAATTGTAGCGGGCCGTAATTATTCGAGCAATTGGTGATGACCGTGGTCATGCCATAGGTGTGATGATAGGCACGGACGAGCATGTCGCTCGAAGCCTTGCTCGCTGAGTAGGGAGAATTGGGAGCGTAGGGTGTGGTCTCGGTGAAATAGCCGGTCGCACCGAGACTGCCATAAACTTCATCGGTGGAGATATGATGAAAACGTTTGTCCTTGAGGTTGGCGCCCCAGAAACCGCGACAGGCTTCGAGGAGATTGAAAGTGCCGACGATATTGGTATGGATGAAATCGCCGGGGCCGGTGATAGAACGATCGACGTGCGACTCGGCGGCGAGGTGCATCACGTGAGTGATGGCATGCTTTTCGACGATTTGGGCAACGACAGTTTTGTCGCGCAGGTCAGCCTTTTCAAAAACATACTTGGGATGTCGCGAAACTTTTTCCAAATTGGCAAGATGACCCGCGTAGGTGAGCGCATCCAGATTCACCAGGCGGGTGATCTCCGGTCGGTCGATGATGAGGTTGATCAGGTTCGAGCCAATAAAACCCGCACCACCGGTGACTAGTAAGTTCATTGTTTAAGATTAAAGATTAGAATCACTCTGGTTTCCAGCGGCGCAA
>JAQGPC010000280.1 GCA_028293285.1 Pedosphaera sp. | reverse complement strand
GCGCTCCGCCGGAGTCAGTTGCAGGGATCGTTTGGGTTTCAACATGGCCAGTCAAAGCTCCTTCCCAAGAAACTTAACCCGCTATTGCTTGGCCAGCCATTACCGATTTAATAATTCAAAAACCATACCGCCGCGCTCCAATGCGGCTGCGTGTGGGGTGCATGCGCTCCTCGTAACTTCGATACGGTTATGGGTATTTTGCACAGGAGGCATGGAAGTTTTAGTTAGAGACTCCTCACGTCGTCTCCTACGGAGATTGGAGTTGGGATTGTGGATGAGTTTCACGGTTATAGGAGAGTTATGCCGATTACGACCGATGAGAACCTCGCGGCAGTGAATCGCCGGGCTATATTCAGTTGTCCCGGCGGAACCAAGGCGGGCATCTGAAAAATTGCGTTTCCGGCTATGGGACGAGGCATTTGTTTTCCTTCGGTGATCATGATTAGTGGGAGTTGTGGCGTTCGATGAGGCGGTCCAGTTTGCCGTCCATTTGCACGAGACGTTGGTTCTGCAGATCGCTGGCGGTTTCCACGCCGCTGACAGATTTGGCGATTTCGACGATCTGGTTATTGAGGCTCTCCATGTCGCGGGCGCGTTCCTGGCGGAGTTGATCAATACGCTGTTCAATCTGGCGACGGGTTTCGCGTTCGGAGGAGCCGACTTTGCTGTGCAATTGGTCGTGCTCGGATTGGTTGCGGCGAACGTGATCGTTGAACTCGGTTTTACCGGCGACTTCGCCGTTGATGGTGACTTCGCGTTTCTCGGCGTCGTTCCGGGCGAACTTGAGGAAAGACCCGACCTTGGCGCAGAGGTCCAGTGCGACGAGGGCGCAGAGAATCCAAATGCCGAGCTGCGAGGCGTTGGGTGCGGTGGCGTCAGCAAGCATGGTGGTTTCGGGGTTCAAGGGTGGTTAATTTATTTTTTTGGTTGGCGGCGCTCATAGAGCGCCGCCACAGCCATCAGTTTTTGGCTTCGATGGTGTCGCCGGTGTGTTGCTCGACGAGGTCGTGGATCTCGGATTTCACACCGGCGAAGGCTTGCGCGGTCTTGACGGCATCCATGACTTTATGGTCGAGGTCAGGCGTATAGCCGGGAATGGTGAGTGCGACCTTGCGGAGCGATTCAAAATTATCGACAAGCGTGCCGGCGACGGTTTGGGCGGTTTCCAGAGCTTGTTCGACATTGCTGAGTTGATCTTTGTGGTCGTCGAGCTGGTCTAGTAACGACTGTTTTTGACGGCGATTGTTCCAGGTAACGAACAACCCGGCAGCGGCGAGGAGCGCGCCAGCAGCGGTTTGTGTCCAGGGAATGCCAGCAGCTCCGGCGAGCTGGCCCGCGCCTTGAATGGCGCTGGTGACGCCGGGCGAGAGAACCTGGTTCGTGAAATAAACGGCGGGGAGAATTACGGAAACGACATTAGTAGTGTACGTTTCGCGAGTGACCGGGCCGATGACTTGCGGCGGCAGCGTAATGGTGGAAACGGTGCCGTCGGCATTGGTGCGCGTGACGGTCTGGACCGGAATAGACCTGGGCAGAATGGTTTCGTAATTAGTAGTGACTTGAGTGAGGTAATTGGTGCGTTGCGGGGCGAGTTGTTCAACGGAACCGGGCTGGCCCAGCAAGTGGCTCATGGTGGTACAACCAACTGTTACAAGAGCGGTGCCTGCAAAAATGAGGACAAGGAGAGTGGTATTGGTTTGGAGTTTCATGGGATGCGTGGTTGGCGATTGGGTTGGAGCGACGGAGTGAAAGTGAATGGCCGGGACGGGTGGTGGTGTTGATTGGGCAGGAACACCAGAGGGTTGCCCGTCACGGCCATGTTGCACAACAGCGCGCGAGGCGGCGCGGCAGGGGGCGAGGGCGGTCGCCCGGGCGGAGGCGGAGGATCCGCAAGGCCGCGCGGCACTCGCCGAATTTCGATGCACTGTTTGCAACATGCGAGCGTTATCGCATGAGTTTTTTAAAACGCCTAATGCTCCATTGACTGTATTGATTCCATTGGAATTTTTTTTAAAAAAAGAGAAAAAACTGTCGCAGGAGAGGTTACGGGGAAGAAAATGGGGGGCTTTTAAGGTACGAAGGAATGAATGTGCGGATAGATTGAAGGAAGATTTCCAGCGAAGTTGCGGGAACGAAGAGAGTTCTTGCGAAATGCGGAGAATACCGCAGGACGAGGAAGGAACGGATTACTTTACTTGCTGGAGGCAGACCAACTGGCCAGGACTTCATGCGAAACGCGATTGTAGAGCTTCACATCGAGCAGGCGCGCTGGAATTTCATAATTGATCTGGAGAATATTGGAAGGTGTGTCCGCCCGCGCTTCAAAGCTGGCATAATAACGATGAGCTCCCGCCAGGGGCTCGGCTGCCACCCCAAATACCAGGGCCAATTCGTTGTGGGCAAGCAATTGCTTAGCGGTCTCACCCGCCATGGGAATGGTAAAGCCGATGCCTTCAAAAGAATTGACCATTATCCGCAATCGCTTGGGGATATCTTTCATATTTTTGAAGTTGAACTGAAAATTTTCCACGTTTCTGTTGTGAATGGTGATATTTTCGCCGATGACAGTCTTTGCCTCGTTCTCGCTAATGGTTTTTGTGACACTGGCCAAAGTAAACCGTGAGGAGCTGTCGGATTGCCCCCGCAAGAGAACAAAGTCCCTTTGTAAAACGAAGGAGAGTTGTTGCTTTTCGGCATCGTAACGGAACTGAACCAGTCTAAGATCAATATCCAAGAAAACCATTCCCTTGAAAGGCAATGGCAGCTTGTCAATTCGCTTGCGGTAATCCGCCTGTGACTCATACGTCGATTTTTCAAGCTGCTCCCAAGAGATGTCTGCGAAAAGAGTTTCCGCCCGGCGAAGATCAAGGTCCATTTTCTCGGGTTTTTTTGCATCCTGGGCGGTTGGCTTTACTTTGAGAGCTTGAGCGCCGGCCTTGTCTTGGGCAAATGAGATGCGCGCCAGACAAATAAAGAGCAGGAAAGTAAAAATGATAACTTTCTTCATATAATTCCTTTTACGAAGAAAGTTTTAACGAAGCGGACAAAAAATGTCCAATGCAAGTTTATCGAAAAACTCGTTTAAGTCCTGACAAACCTCAGGATTTCTTATCGGGAAGATCGGCGAGCGTCGAGAAACTGTTCTGTTGCTTGAGAAAGGCGATATAGGATTCGACCGGTATGCGCCACGACTTTCTCACGTGTGTGCCGGGCTTGGTGCCGCTCGCGCGGCTTTGTTCGAGCAATTGCATCAGCGTTTCTTCATCCAGCCCGGTGCGCTTGGAAATGAGCTTCAGAAAATCCAGCGGCGCGCGAAACCATTCCAGGCCCGCTCCTCCTACATTGATGGCCAGAATTTTTCCCTCTTCAATCAAATCGCCGACGTGTTGGTTGGTGACATCCAGCTTGATCGCCAGGTCGCGAATGGAAAGCACCGAGCGATCCTTCGGAAATCCGAGACTGGCAAATTCAAATTGTTCGTTACTGGGCATGGCTTGGTCTAATGCTTGTGAAGTAAATATTCGCGGGATTGCAATGATTCATTCCACTTTCATTCATCACGCCGCTTTCAATTGCCCAGCTTGCTTCGTGATTTCCTTCACCGCCTTGCCCATATCAACTTTCGCGGCATCCACCTTGAAGTTTTGATCCGTCACCCGGTGAATGCGCAAACGCGCTAGCATATCATCATCCAGTTTTTCCAACGCCTCCAGATTCAGCTCCGGCGTGTTGCGAATGAAATGCCCGACTTGAAACTTCGCGTCCGCCTTGCTTTCCGCCTCCAGCAATACCAGCGTCACCTCCTCATTCGGCACATGAAGCTTCTTCGACGTCGTTAGCGTGCCGTATGGCGTTTTGATGCTCTTTTTCGTTTGGAACCACGCCGGGTGCGTCAGCGCGACCGCTTCCAGCGCGGCCTCGGTGCGCGTCAACGTTTCCTGCAACCCCGCATACTCCGTTTGGTGTTCATCCACGCTTTCCAGAAACTCACGATTGATCTCACTTTGCAATTCCTCCAGGCGATTGCTCGCCTCCGAGTAAACCGCGAGCAAACTCACCATGTTTGCGAATTCATTGGAGTCCTTTTGATTGGGCAATTCAGCTATTTTTTTCATGTCAGTTGGGGGTTAATCGGTTAGTTCACAGATCTCAAATTGATCGCCGTGCAGGTTATAATTGCGCGCCGTAATGTCCGCCGTCAGACGATCGGGAAAACACGTCGCTTCATCATCGGCCACGATGGCATAAGCCTGGCAACAGGCATTCGTAAGGAAGTGCAACGCAAACCCATCCTTCATCCGCACAATGAATTGCGCGCGCGGCTCCGGCCTTCTGCAAGCTTGCGCCCCGGCCGGAATGTTTCCGTTCCTGCGACTTAATGCGCTCTCCAGTTGGTTCACAACGGTGTCTTCCGGCGCGGGGCAAATTCTTTTGGGTTCAATCATATCGCTACCTCAGGCAGGGTTTTGGGCTGCAGCCGCGGCTTTACTTTCTTTGGCAACTTCCCGGATTGCCTTTTGAAACTCCTTGCGCAAATCCACCGGCATCTTCGCCACGGTGCGACGAATCATCGGCGCCAATTCACTTCGTTGGTCCGTATCAAATTCCTCCCAATACGCAAAACGCTTCGTCAACGTCTCGAACGCGCTCTCCACCAATACAAACCGCTCCGACAGGAAACGTGGCTTGCGCGGCACCGCCGTCGCAATGCTATCAACCAGGCTGGCCAAAAACGTTCCTAATCCCAACTCACCGTTTAAGATGATCGCCTCATACTCATACTTGAGCCGGGGATCCTTCTTGAACTTCTCGTGCAACTCGCGCGCTTGGTAAAAAAGATCCCGCCCAAAACCAAAACTCCGCGCAAATTCCTCCACCGTTTTTGTCGTCGTCGATTCCATCGACGACGAGGATTTATTGGAGTTTTTGAGAGAATTGAGTTTTCGCTGAACGGCTTCCTCATGCGCCTCTTCAAGCAACGGATAAGCCAGATACGCCAGCGCGCTCTTTGTAAAATGGCGGCGTTGAATCAACGAGTGCAAAATCGCACTGGCGATTTCCGCATCATCAATCACCTTGCACGCCACCTCCGGCAACCGCACCTGCAACGCCGCGCGCCAGCGATGCCGCCCATCGACAATGCGCTCTTCCCCGTCAATCAATAGCGGCTGGTCAACGCCGCGCGCACGAATATCTTCCACCAGCGCCAGAAATCGCTCGTCCTCGGCGCCCCATTCAGGCATTGCCTTGGTCAGCGGATGAACGCTCAGCTTGCCAGGATCACAGGAAATAATTGGCTTTTCCATAGTCATTCCTGTTTGCCGGTTATGCCCCAAGGAGCGCGGGCTTCAGACCGATTCAAGTTGCTGCCTGACAGCGATTTACACCTAGTTTCACGGCTTAAACCGAACTTTCTGCCGACAGACAGTCTATGCCCCCTGGCCGGAAAACACCTTACCTCCAGGTGGAACGTTTTTGCCCCGCCCAAAACGGCCCCAAAACCCCTCCTGCGACCGCAAATTTTTAGCGTGACATTTTTCATTAACAAGTGTTTCATAACGTCGTGTCTTAACTGACTATAACAAATGTTATTATAAATCTTATGTCACTGCAACAAAAAAGTGCAACTAACGTTACTTTGTCCAACCGCCTCCGGGCTTTGATGAACCGGGACGGGGTAAATGCCTCCGATGTGGCCCGGGCCGTCCACATGACGCATGTGGGGGTCGGCCATTATTTGCGCGGCAATCGCATACCGGGGGCCGTGGAGCTTTATCGCATCGCCAAGTATTTCGGCGTGCCGATGGAATATTTTTTGGAGGGCGAAGCCACTGCCCGCGAAATGGTCCGCCGCGCCACCTCTCTCAGCGCCGTCGTGGCCGAGCAGTCCAAGATGCCGGATCGCGAACGCGCCGTGCTGTTCAACAACCTGGTGCAGAAAGTCTCCACCCTGGAACGCGCTGCCGAAGAACTGCGGACCACCCTCGCCCAGACTGCCAGAGGGCAAGGAAAAAAATCCCCCGTCAGTTCAGCTTCAGCCGCCGCGGCGACAAGACTTTTAAAGTCGGCTTCGGCCTCGGGAGCTGGTCGCGCTCAAGGATCTTCGCGCTCACCCGCAACTGCCGCGCCCAGCGCTCGAACTTCCGCGCCAGCTCGCGGCGCTGGCAAACGTTCAAAACGCTGACCTCCGCCTCCAGTTCTGGCTCCAGCATGACCTTGGGTCTTTTATTTGGTGTGTGACACGGCATGGCATCCGTTTCCTCCGGCCGACCGCTTTAGCACCGTGCTAAAATACGTTCGAACGATCATGCGCCAAGATTAACATTCCGTGGTAGGACACGACCTGTCCAACCCACGGAAAAGTTATTCACAGGCGAAACTGGTGTGCGCGCCAGTTTCGCCAACCAACTCTAATCCGCAAGCCAGTCAAAAAAGTGGAGCGGGTCATACTTGGTAACCAGCCAGACGGCCAGCCAAGCACTCGTGCAGCACAAGATTCCGGGGCAGCACCATCGGAAGCTCGTCCATTTTACCCATTTGAATTTGTAGAGAAATGCATATCCAACCAGGCTTCCTGCTACTGAGGTAATCCAAGCAACTACAAACTGCAGCAAGCCTAGCCCAATTAAGCTGGGATCAGGCCGACGCGGCTGGGGAAAATAGCCGAGCCTGAGCCTTGCATATACAAGAAATAAAATACCCGTCATTAAAAATGCCAACGGTATAATCGAAGCCATGACCTGAAAATGCATAAATAGCGGGCTAACACCTTTCCCAACAGTAAAATCTTTCAGCAGTAGTGCCGCACTTACGCCAAAATACATTAATGCAAATTGGGTCGCACCTAAAAGTGTAGTCCCGGATGATGCATGATGAGTGAGGTCAATTGTCACCTGTCTTGGAATAAAACAGAAGAGTGCCAATGCAATCCAAATCAGGATTCCAGCAATTAGCAGGCGTGTGGATTCTTGAATATTGTAACTTTTGTTCACGTGGAAACATGGCTTTCAATTGGAACATGCCTGACTTAGAATCTATAAATCTTTGGAAATGATACTCTGTTCCTTTGTGCCGGAACCATAAAGTCTACCAACCGGTTGTGACACCATTAAACATTCTTGTTATGCGGATGTGTGTGCAACGAAGCTCTTCGATTCACTGATTTTTTTTTACCCATCAACGTTTCTCCACTTGATCTGCGACGCGTTGACTTTTTGGCAGCCTTTGGCGCGGGCGATTGCGCCACCGCCCTGACGTGAGTTTGGAGAAAATGGGTGATGATGTGCGGCTTCTGCTGCTCGATGACAGCACGGTCCTTTTCCAGATTGTAAGTAAGCGGCACCACCCGGTCGAAAATGGCCGACTCAATCGCCTCCTGCTCCGTGTTATTGTCTCCCTGCATCAGCAGTTCCAGCAGATATCGGTCAATCATTGCCATACAGGTTACTCCGGTTGCAATAAGTTAACACATAACCACCTACTCTGCACTTTTCGGAAACTGGTAACTTCTTTGGAATACCTCAGTTCATTGACCGTGCTGCAAAGAGCACATAACCTTATCTGACCAGTGGACACGATTAGCTATCTTATTCTGCTTCCCGTTTTGGTTGTTAACTTCTTGTTTATCTTTTACCCACAATGGTTTTGCACCGGCGAGATAACCTTGCGTAGCGCAAAAGGCAGGCGTGTAAAGCGGTTCATGGTTTTTGCAGCCTTATGCGGAGCGCTCCTCCTGCTCGGCCAATTTCTTCGCCGGTAGCTTGCCGGTGCTGGAAAATGAAAAAACTGTCATGCTTCATTAATTGCCTCTTCATGCAAATGTGCTTAATTATGGAACATCCCTATGAAGGCGCATAGGGTCGTGAAATGAAGATGCTGACGAGAAAGAAGTCCGAAATTCTCGCGGCATATGAAAGTATCGTTTAATCAGAAGTTTAATGGACAAGCCGCCACCAGCCTTGCGTGGCTTCCCTTATTGCCTATGAAAAAGATTTTATTCGTTTTACTGATTACCGCCGCTGGCTGCGCGATCTCTTGGACCATCGCCACCAGCCGTCAACACGCGCAGGCTGCCGCTCAACTCGCCAGCCAGCAGGCTGCGTGGGACAAGGAAAAGGCCGATCTCGAAGCCGCATTAAGCAAGGCCGGCAACCGGCGTGCCGGGCAATCGGTTTATACACCGGAAACTGTTGCAACCATTTCCGCCCAATCGACGCCCACCGAAATCATTGAGAAACTCAAGGCCGCCAAGCTCGGCAATTCCAGCCGCAACACTCGCATCGCCATCGCGCAATTCGAAAGCCTGATTGATGCCGGCACCAACGCCCTGCCCGCCATTCGCGAATTCCTGATGCAGAATCAGGACGTCGCTTACGATTCTCAAGGACTGGGCCGCGCCAAGGGCTCGCGTATCCAGACAGATTTTGTTGTCCCGCCCTCACTGCGCTTCGGTTTATTCGATGTCTCCAAACAAATCGGCGGCCCCGATGCCGAGAAACTGCTGGGCGAAGTGCTCTCCACGACCGGTCGTGCCGTGGAAGTCGCTTACCTCGCCACCACGTTGCAGGAACTCGCCCCCGATAAATATCGCGACATCGCCCTGACGGCCGCCAAGGACTTATTGGCGCATACCACTGCGACCCCTGCCGACCCTGTAAATAAACACGACCGTGATTATCTTTACGCCATTTTGGCCATGTATAATGACACTTCGCTCGTTAGTGTATCCGAGGCCCAGCTCATCCAGGCCGATGGTCAAGTGGATCGCGCCGCGTTGAAATATCTGCAAAAATCCCTCGGCGAACAGGCGCTGCCTCTTGCCGCCGCCGCCTACAACGACAGCCGCGTTGACCCTGCCCAACGGGAGGCCCTCGCCCGCGTTGGCTTATATTATGCCGGGGCTAATCCCCAGGCGAACCAACTTTTTGACACCGCTGTGCGTGACGAAAGCTTGTCGGTGAAAGCTCGCGCCAATTTCATCGAGGATTTAAATCAAGATGGATTCATTAACGAAAAGCATCCCACGCCGGAAGATCTAAAGCTCGCTAAAGACCGATTGGACCTCATTGCTACTTATGAAGACCGGGTGCAGGACCCGAAACTTAAGATAGCGTTTGATGAAGCCAAAAAAGATTTGAAAAACATGCAGGCCAAGGCAGCCGTCCAACCCGCTCAATAAATCAGCAGCCATCCAACGCTGGCGAGATATTCAGCTTAAGCCAGTAATGCGCTAACTCCTGCATCGTCTCCTCAAATTCCTGGTGTTTGACGGGTTTAATGAGATAGGAATTGACCCCGGTGCGATAAGCCCGGTTCACATCCAGGTCTTGGTTGGAACTGGTAAGCATGATGACCGGTATGGTCGCCACTGTCTCATGTTCGCGGATCCATTCCAGCACTTCATGCCCGTTGCGCCGGGGCATTTTAATGTCCAGCAGGATGAGCGTTGGCAGTGGAAAAGCCTCGCGATTCGCATAAGCGCCCTCGCCGTTCAAGTAATTGATAACCTCCTCGCCGTCCCGGGCAATCCGCAGACTGCACCCCAGCTTGCGCTGTTGAATCGCCCGCTCCATGAAAAACACATCATCTTCATTATCTTCAGCCAACAACAACGTCTTCATAAATATATAGCAACGCCTGATGAACCGGGGAAAATTTTCAGCACTCTTCCCCGCAAATGTCAGGTTGTCAAGCGACGCAGAAGAAAAATTTAATCTAAGGCCGATGCCGGGTGGAAATATACACCAGCACTCCACTACTAAGCACAAACAAGGTTAATCCCAATGTCCATAGCCAGGCCGAACCGGGTCCGTAATTTACGACAGAAGCGAATAACTGGTTCATGAGTTCCTTTATAAATCGGCTTATATCTGCGGCCTTAAACGTGAACTGATTCTACAGTTGCCGCTCACGCTGACTTGCCCATTATGCCCACCGTCGCCCTGTCTGCCTGCACTGTCAAGCGGTTGCCAAGGCTATCTCGTTGCGGCGGTTAATACTTCCTCCTCTTGCAATTCATAATCCTCCGGCCAAGAAAACCCTCATGCGGGGAACAACTCAGCCGGAGGAAATCCTAAACCATACTAGCTAATCTTCGCCAATTTGTCATTCCGTAACTTGCGACGGCAATTTCACGCTCTTCCGGCTCTGCGGCAACGGCGTCAGGTCAGGTTCCACAAACCCGTGCTTCGCTTCCAACGACATGATGCGATCTCGCGAATAGAAAAGCAGCAGCGCGCGTTTGGAAAGGAGCTGCGCCTGTTTGTCCATGAACACATCCGCAGTTTCACCCGGCCCAAACTCGCACAATGTGCAATGCACCAAATGCATCCAGGCCATCGTCAACGTCTCGTGATAGCCGCGATCCAGCGCTTCCGGCACTTGGTGTACCATATTTAAGGCCTTCAACCCCGAACGCATTTTGGCCATCGCCGTTTCCAGCGGATACCGGCACAGATAAAGATATGCAACCCTGATATGTTCCCGGTGATGCCATTGCTCAAATGGCAGCGTGCACGTCTCAAAAGCCCCAAGAAATTTATCGTCCTCGGTCACGTGCGGGAATCTGCCTTTTATCCAGCCACACTGTCAAGCCATCCAAAACGCTGCCGGGTATCATCAAGATGTGGAGACCGGTGCAAAAATGAACCACCGTTATATTTGACAAAATATATCGAACCTGCCACAAGTCTTCTACCCGCCCAGCGGGTCAGAGATGAACCTGTGTCAAACATTCCTAAAGCCGCCGTACCAGCTTCATCGAAATGCTTTCACGCTTATTGAACTGTTGGTCGTCATCGCCATTGTCGCCATCCTCGCCGCACTGCTCCTGCCTGCCCTGTCCAAATCCAAAGACAAGGCCCGCCAGACCCAATGCCTCAACAACCTCAAACAAATCGGCCTTGCTTATACGATGTATCGTCCCGATTACGGCGACCGCAATGCCCCCCATCGTTCCTGCCCCGACACACCGAATGATCCCAATGGCCTAAGCGCAGGCGTGCCCAGCGGTAACGGCCCCAACAGTCCCCCATCCACTGGCCCCAACGAAGAATGGTGGGCACCCTATGATCCCACGCAGATTCCCGATGGCATTCCCGGCGCTGGTTTCAAAAACGGTTTACTCTTCGGCTATTTTGGAACCACCAATATTTTCAAGTGCCCCGTCGAACAACAATGGCAATGTGGCTACGGCATGAACTACACCACCGGCAGTCCCATGTTGCAGCGCGATTCATTTATCACGCAAACGAGCGAGCGACTCATCGTGTGGGATCACCGCCGCAGCCCGGGCTGTTCTGATTCAGGCATGAGCACGCCGCCACGCGGCCCATGGATTCCTTTCAATGCCGTAAGCCATTATCCTCCCCGCCACAACAATCGCATGAATGGATTATTTTATGATGGCCATGTCCTGGCATTGAAGCCGGCTCAATTGCGCGTCATGAATTTCCGCGAGCCAAATTCCGGCCCGGACGTGCCTGGCTATCCCGGCGAATAGCAGCATCTCTTTGCGAACCTGGAGTCTGCCAGATCATTAATCTCTTAGGGTAACCACCCCATGGACGCAGCAATCTCACGGACTACTCTCTTCGTGCTCCTGCACCTCGTACATTATGAAAATACTGGTGGTTGAAGATAACGTGGATGATGCCATGTTGCTCGGCGTCGCATTGCGAAGAAAGGGTCTTTGCCAGCCTGTGGCGGTATTAGGCAGCGCCGAAAGAGCCATGGAATATCTCCTCGGCCACGGCCTTTATGCAGATCGTAAAACCTATCCTTTGCCCGAACTTATCCTGTTGGATTGGCGGCTGCCCCGCATGGAAGGCGGCGAATTTTTAAAATGGTTGCGCTGCCAACCGGCATTTCGGCTGATGCCCGTGACGGTGATGTGTGGCAGCAATACCAACTGCGAAGCGGAAAAAGCCTACCAACTCGGGGCCAATTCCTGGTTTGGCAAACCACACACCATCGAGGAACTCACGGAGATGGTGCAGGTCATTCACAACTTCTGGCAAAAGTGTCAATTGCCACGTTGCGAAACCATCCAACCCAGCGTCCGGTTGTAGTAATTCGCGAGTATTTTGCTCGCATGCTTATAAAGCCACCTTGCCTTTTTTCCGCCTTTGGGAAATAACGGTTTGACCTAAAGCGACCTGCAACCATCATGAAAACAAGGCAAAGAGCATTATTCCATCCTCATGGCGGATGACTCAGAAGATGACCGATTCTTCATACGAACGGTCTTATGTGAGCATCCCAAGCTGGGACTCGTGGCGGAAGTTTCAAGCGGAGAAGAAACCATTGCCTATCTCAGCGGAACCGGCATTTACGGTAACCGCGAGGAATATCCATTCCCAGACCTGCTCCTGCTCGATTTGAAAATGCCCGGCTTCACCGACTACGACGTGCTGGGCTGGTTGCAACAACAATCGTTTCCTAATTTAAAAGTGTAGTTTTATCCGGTGCCCGGCTGGATTACGACAAGTCCCGGACATTGGACTTGGGCGCAGACGCCTATCATACCAAGACCGCCTCCAAGGCCGAACAGCAACACATCCTCCGCGGCCTCGAAGTATTGCTTGATGGCTCTCCTTCTGAGCGGAGCAGTTAAGCGAAAAGTGAGCTTGCCTTCTTCTGGAGTTAGGAAATACTCGGAAAAATGCAATCTTGTCATGAAAGAACGCTATTCCGTATTGATGGCCGATGATTCTGAGGACGACCGTTTGCTGATGCGGATCATCTTCCGCAATCATCCAAAACTGGTCCTCGCAGGAGAAGTATTTACCGGCGAACAGGTCCAAGCCTATCTGAGCGGTAGCGGCATTTACAGTAATCGCCAGAAATATCCCTTTCCAGACTTGTTGCTATTGGATCTAAAGATGCCCGGCATAAGCGGCTTTGGAGTTTTGGATTGGTTGCAGGCACAATCCTTTCCCGGATTAAAAGTAGTGGTTTTATCGGATCATCTGCTTGAGGAACAGCGAGCGCTCAGCACTAAATCCGGTGCGCATTTTTACCGTAATAAACCTTCCTCCGGCGCCGAAGGCCTGAAAATTCTCCACGACCTGGAAGAATTGGTGGCGGGCTCGGATGGATTTGCCGTTGCCTCGGAAGAGTAAAGTGACAGCCTTCTTTGGCTTTAGTATCCGCCCCTTCATGCTTAACACTTCGAAGGCACGTGCGGCTTCTGGCATATCTTCCAAAATTCCATGCTGGTACGAATCATTTCCGCAAGCTCGTTCAAGGAAGAAGGTTTGACCAGATAGGCATTGGCGCCAAGCTGGTAAGCTTTCTTGATGTCCGAATCCTGTTGGGAAGCGGAAAGGACGATCACCGGAATCACCGCGCAATCCTGATTATTCCGAAGCTAGGCCAGCATATCGAAGCCGTCACGCCGACGCATTTTCAGATCGGTATAAATCAGCCGTGGAAAAGGATATTTCTGCCGGTCGTTGTAGGGAGGCTCCCCGCGAAGATAATTAATTGCCTCCTGGCCGTCCCCCACAATCTGGACGGAACCTTCCATTCCGTTTTTTTTCAAGGCAAGTTGCAACAGCAGAACGTCATTCGGGTCGTCTTCAGCAATCAAGATCGGCTCGGTTGCAGGATTCGTTTGCATACGGCTTCAAACTAAGAGCCAACTAAATTTCTGCCGGAACATTCGTTTGTCAAACAAGTGCTTACCCCTCACACGCCGACCAATGTTTCTTCGAGACTGCGAATGTTCTTCTGCCGCTCTAATATTGACGCAGCTTTCAGTTGATATCCATGCGCGCCCAATTCAGAAGTTTTAGCCACGTCTTCTTCCACGCTGTCACCTGATAAAACCACCACTTTCAATTTTGGAAATATTTGGTCTCGCAGCCACTTCAAAACCATGAAGCCATCACATTGCGGCATTTTTAAATCCAACAATAATAAGTCAGGAAATGGATATTTTTCCCGGTCGGAAAATTCCCCTTTTCCGGTTAAATAGTCTATTGCCGCTTCGCCGTTTTCAACCTCTCCCACCAGAACGAACGCAGGATTGTTTCGAAAAGCCAGGCGCATTAGCAAACGATCATCTTCTGAATCGTCTGCCATCAGCACCCGATAGTTTTCTTTGGGCAATTTCGACATGGCTTTTAGTTTGTCCGAAGTTGAACTGTCCTCGAACTTGAAGATCAAATAGCTGTTTTTATGCCGATTTTATCTGAATGGCCTCCTTTAATGGATTTTTGACACCAAAGTGGGACTTTTATTTCAAAAAACTTCCAAGTGCCTTGGCCTAAACCT
Organism: Pedosphaera sp.; assembly: GCA_028293285.1. Taxonomy (GTDB): domain Bacteria; phylum Verrucomicrobiota; class Verrucomicrobiia; order Limisphaerales; family Pedosphaeraceae; genus Pedosphaera. Next base: position 40,725 of record JAQGPC010000280.1, on the reverse strand, counting down.
CCTTTGAATTGCCAACTGGAATCATCGCATGGGCTTGTGTAACGCAATACACTGTTTATTGGCTATGTTCACCCCTTAAAGTCTTACTGTTGGACACAAGCGGCAGAATATTAGTCCCTGACCGAAGCGAGCCTTGCGGAAGTATAACGCTATTTGCGGGCGTTAACATGAACAGGGAGGAAGAGCCTGTCAGTTCACTGTAGTTAAGAAAAATCAACCGGCCCGCAGTTATGTTTGGACCAGTAGGTGTCCAGGTTCTTGATGAATTCCAAAAATTCCGGAGAAGATGGGCTCTTTATCAAATAGGAATTGGCGCCCAGATCGTAAGCCTGATCAATGTCCTTTTGCTTTTCTGAATTGGTAAATACCACCACCACCATTCGCTTAAATGCAGGGTGCCGCCGTATCCATTGTAAAACTTCAAAACCACTCTTCTTCGGCATATTTAAATCAAGCAGCACCATGCTCGGTAAAGGATGCGAATCGCGGTCTGCACACTCGTCTTTTCCTTCAAGATACTTGAGTGCTTCCAAACCGTTTTTAACGACCTTTAACACGCAGGAAGAATTGGCTTTCTGAAATGCCCGCGTCAAAAGCAGGCGCGTATCTTCATTATCATCCACGATCAACACGATGCCGGTTATTAATACTGTTGAGGGATTGACCCATTTGTGCAGCGTAGTGTGTAGAGAATCCAATGACTGAATATGGGGTGATTCACCCTGCCCAAGAATGGTTTGAACCGCTCCCCTAACTTGCGACTGTATTATTCATCTCCAGCCAATATTTCATCAGGATGGGCAATTCTTTTTGGAATTCTTCAAAATCGTGCGGCTTGAGCAAATACGAATTGGCCCCCTCGCGGTAAGCGCGTTCAATGTCCTTGGGCTCTTCCGAATTCGTGAGCATTACCACCGGAATTGTCTTCAGTTGCGACTGCTTTCGGATCCATCCCAGCACTTCAAAGCCATCGCGTCCCGGCATTTTGATGTCCAGCAAGATCACTTCCGGCAGCGGATAGGCATAACGATCCTTGTAGAGACCCGCACCTGAAAGATACTCCATCGCCTGGTCTCCGGTATTTGCAACTTCCAACATGCAATCGATCCCGGATTGCTGAACGGCCTTTCTCATGAAGAAGACATCGTCCTCTCCATCATCCACTGATAATAATGTTTTCATAACGCCAATAAGAAACCTCCTCGACACACTCTACGCTCCCGGTCAAATTGTCCATGGACCAATTTAAATGATAAGACCCGACAGCCATGCCTGGCTCAGGCGGCCATCAATCTCCGGGCATCAACTTTCTGAACCGAAATTGTATGTGCAAACCGTGTCAGCGAAGTCGGTGTGAGCGGACGATTTATGATTTATGTTTAGCCAATAATCCAGGACACAGGAGAGCATGTTTTCAAATTCACCATAGAGCACGGGTTTGACCAGGTATGAATTCGCCCTCTCGCAGTACGCACGTTCAATGTCTGACTGCTCACTTGAACTGGTCAACATGACCACCGGCAGAAATTCAAACTCAGACTGCGAGCGAACCCACGTCAGCGCTTCATGGCCGTTGCGACGCGGAGTATTGATATCCAACAGAATCAGTGCGGGGATGGGATATTCGTTACGGTTTGCATAGGGACCCGTCCCCGAAAGATAATCCATGAGTTTCTGCCCATCGGTGACCACCTGAATCTTGCAGGCAAAAGCCGTCCGCTGCAAAACGCGGTTTATTAAAATGATATCTTCCAATCGGTCTTCAACTACCAGGACTGTTTTCATTTTGATGAATCCATGATCGTTTACGCCAACTATGAAAAACCTTTGAAAATTGACTGTTGTACAAGGAAAGTCCTTACCAATTGTGAAAAACCGGAAAAATAAAACTGGTCGGTCCTACACGTTCGGCAATATCAAAATGATATAGGTAATTTAGGCAGGGAAAAGTAGGTATAGACCCCATGTAGGATATGGCGAGTTACTATCTAAGTACCGCCCGCTAACAACTCACCAACTTCAATCGCAAACTTTTAGGAAGACTCATGCCTTTGCATGCTTCCCATTTTTGCGAACTGTGCGTTCTATTTGATGCACGAGAGCTTCCGGTTTGGTGACTTGCTCCAGGCATTCTGCCGTGGGGCGGTCGGCCACGGGAACATCCAGTTTCTCACAAAGCCGATGCAATAATCGTAATATTTCCGTATTCTCCCGTTCAGCGAGCAAATTGATCTGCAAGTCCAGTTGGTTGCGCTGCTCCAACACCTTTGCCTGGCGATTTTGACTCATCATGATGATCGGGCTCGCATAGGCCGCTTGAAACGATAGTCCGAGGTTTAGCAATATAAATGGATATGGGTCCCAATGTTTGATCCACGCCATGGCATTAAGACAAACCCATAAAACCAAAATTGCCGACTGAATAATGATGAACGTCCAACTCCCAACCATGGCGGCAAACCGGTCAGCAATGCGCTCTCCGAAGCTGCGATTTTTATTGGCAACTTCTTCCATTTTAATGATGGCCTCCACATTTTTCTGGGTAATCTGTGAAATGGAATTTCTCGTTTTCATAGAATCATAGAATCTCACGGTTATTTTACCTCGAAAAATAACATCAAAGGAGCCGCGTGGCCAATGGGGTAAGTTCCTTTCCAACTGCCTGAATATTTGGAACTTAAAAGGTCGAGAATCTATTTGACTACGAACGTAAATATGTAATGCTGGCCCTAATCAGCCTTTTTGTAGGAAGGTTGGTTTCGGGTAACCAGCCGGCTTCAGCGATGGGGCCGGCTGTTTTATTTTTACGGCGAGAGGTGGGAAAAGTCGGGCGCGCGGTTATTTTTTAGCCAATAGGTGTCAAGGGACTTTACCAATTCTACGAATTCCTGAAGGTTTGAACATTTGTTCAAATAGGAATTCGCTCCCAATGTATAAGCCAGCTCAATGTCTTTAATTTCGTCAGAACTGGTCAACATGATCACGATCAAACGCTTTATTCTTTCATTTCCTCGAATCCATTTTAGCACCTCGAATCCATCCCGCCTGGGCATCTTCACATCAAGGAGGACAATCTCGGGGAGGGGATGGGTGAAACGATCCGCGTAGGGTGGCTTGCCGTCCAGATAATCAATCGCCTCATCTCCATCACTGACAAACCGCAGGGAGCACTTGATGCCGACCTCCTGAAAGGCATGTTCTAAAAAGAGCCGCGCATCCTTATCATCCTCTGCCGCCAGCACCGTCCAGTTTGAATCTGAGCCTATTGTCATAATTTCCATTTTCTCCCGTCAGCCAAAGTTCATCCAAACAACTGCCTTTCAGATAAAAACGTCCGTGAGCCCTGTGCGGAAAAGCGTAAAAATTAAGACTTAAAAACCACCGGTGTAGTTGTATCTTGCTACACTCGGAATTCCAATGCAAGACAATTACCAGCGGGTCTAGCCCACTTTTTGAAGATTTCTATTAGTTACAAGTTACTATAGCTCCAACGGTTTCGTATAGCATACCTTTCTCTTTGTGATAGCTACTTCACAACCTGATTTGGTCGCCTCCAAAAAGTTGATGTTCTCAAATGCCTCCTTTCGGCTTTACAACACTTCTCGACTGCATAAACCTCCAAAAATGCCACTCAAACCCTTGCTTTTGGTCGAAGATGATGAAGATCAGGCTTTCTTCATGCAGCGCGCTCTTCAAAAAGGCGGCATTCCCAATTCCCTGCAGGTGGTTAATGACGGCGAGAAAGCGGTTCAATACCTTGCTGGAAAGGGCGACTACGAGAACCGCACCCAGCATCCCTTGCCCTGTCTCGTGCTGCTCGACCTGAAGCTGCCACGGCGAACCGGACATGAAGTCCTGCATTGGATTCGCTCGCATCCCACTCTCTTTGGCCTGCCCGTAATCGTGCTGACCACGAGCAACCTCATCAAGGACATTGAACTGGCGTATCGGCTCGGGGCCAACTCTTACCTCATCAAACCGATGAACGGCGAAGATTTGGACAAGCTGGTGGAACATCTCTCCGGGTTTTGGCTCAAGTTCAACGTGCTTTTACAATGTGATTCTTCGCACACTCCCGCCACTGATTGAAGGTAGCTCCTTGCGAAAAACCTTGGACCGTTAAGCGAACAATGTTCTATCGGGTACCGGCCGCAATACCTTGAGTTTAATCCTTACGCCCCCTTTACAAAGCACGTGTTTGACTCGAAGTTCAGGTATTGGATTCCTGATCTATTTCCAAAAGCTGTACTTATGACGACCATTAACCACAATGAACCGATATTAATCGTGGAAGACAATGCCGATGACGCGGATCTTCTCCGGATTGCCTTGCAGAAAAACAAAGTCACCAATCCCATTCACATCGTGGAGAATGGCCTGGAGGCCATCAAATATTTGCGCGCGGAAGCTCCCTATTCCGAGCGGGGCGATTTTCCTTTCCCCACCATTATTTATACCGATCTCAAGATGCCATTTAAAGATGGGTTCGAAGTATTGCAATGGATCAAGGACCATCCCCAGTGCTGTGTTATCCCTGTCATTATCATGACCTCCTCCAGCCAGGATTCAGACGTTAGAAAAGCATATACTCTGGGTGCCAATTCTTACATCGTCAAACCGGGCAGCCTGAATGAACTCACCGAAGTCATCGGTCTCGCCATCAAGTATTGGGCCGCGTGTCTCAAGTCTCTCGTGCATGGCAAGTGTTGATTCGGCTCAAAATCCCGTCCAAATCATCTCCAAGTCCGGATCAGCAAGCGCCATTTGCTTAAGTTCCTCGCGGTTGCCCAACGCAAACGCTTTTTCCGACCAGGTTCGAGAGTCTTCGAATCTGCCCAACTTGCACGCATACCGGGCAAGGTTATAGCAAATCACCGAATGATTTGGAAACTTGTCCAAGGCCGGCAAAAGCGAATCATACGCTTCTCGCACACGCTTTAACTGACGAAGCGTTTGGGAACGATGAATCCAACCAAAAGGCCGCTCAGGTGCCTCCTCGATTAAAGCTTCTGCAATGTCCAGGCAAATTTCCCATCGCTTGGCCGTCGCATAAACGCCCCAGCGTATTTCCAGGACATCCGGATGGGTCTGCAATATCGGCGAGATTTTTTCCAACTCTCCGTTTGCTTCCAGATGATTGCCAAGCCACAACCAACCTTGGGCAGCTTCTAAATAATGAGTGTCCGGCGCTTCCAATTGTTTCACTGCCCACCATATTTGGATGGATTCCTGAGCGGGTCAATTGTTTGAGCGAAAAGATGAAAAATATATTTTCACTTTTTTGAAAGATTCGCCTGCTGTCACACGTAGTTATACCATAGCGGGAATTTTTTCCTAAATTTCTCCCGCAATTCCACAACGGCCAGCGTCCAGGGGGGACTGGCCTTTTTTACGTACCGTGGATCAGTTCCTTGCTGCCTGCACTATTTAAAAAAGGAAAAATTTGAATCACTCCGGTTATCACCACTTCCTCTAGCTCAATTAAATACAAATTTAGCGGGAGACAATGGCATTTGCCGAGGAATCAACGTATCTATCTGCGCGGCAGGCAAAGAAGAGTGCCACACAGAAGGCAAGGCACAGCATAATGACGAAGAGGATTGCTGTCCGAATTGTCTGTTCTACATGCTGTCCGTAGGCGGACTTACGCTTGGATCTCACGTGATAAAGGCTATTCAAGCCGCTTACTCCTGACAATTACCCAAAGATGTAACTACGCTTGAGCAAATCCTTTCTGACATCAGTGCCCAAAACGAAGCAAGCCGCTCATTTCCAAGCCCTTGAAAGAATATCTCGCCCATCCTCCCTTATGGCAAGGCCAACTTGAACGTGGTGGTCCGGCCTCTCATGCTGAGAAACGTGGCGTTGGTAGTGACCGATACGCAATGGACCCACAAGTCACCTTCAGCGGTTTTTAACGTCGCATTTTGCCCGGCACCCAGCTTGAAATCACCTTGCGAAGTTTGAATCGTCGCCACGGGATAAGTGCCCGCCGCAATCTCCTTCAATTTCAAATCACCCAGCGCCGATTCTAACTTTGCGATCGGCACTACTGGCCCTGCGCCGGGAGCAGTTGGTCCGGCTTCATTCAACAGCGTCTCAATCTTCTCCTCCATATCTCTGCGTGCGCTGATAAAGCGAATCACCCCTTTTTTGTCCACCAGCCACATGCTCGGGTAGTGCGCAATGCCATACTGTTCGCCAATCTTGTTGTCCTTGCGGCTTTCAAAATACTGCGGCCAGGCCATTCGCTCCGCTTTAACCATGCTTACCAGTGCCTCCTTGTCACTATCAAAACTGATTCCGACGATTTCAAATCCCTTCGCATGAAATTTCTCGTAGGCGGCCCGCACATTCGGTATTTCCTCGCGGCACGGCCCACACCAGGTCGCCCAGAAATCCAATAAGACCACCTTCCCGCGCAATTGCTGCATGTCCACGGCGCGGCCATCCACGGCAGTGAACTTGAGTTGGGCTGGCTTGCCCACCCAGGAAGTATAAATCATGTCGCTCTTGAGCATCTTTTCTTCCTTGGGTTCTTCACTGATGACAGCGAGCGCCATGCCTAATATCACAAATAGGATAATGAATCTGAAATTTTTCATAATGCGACCTTTGGTTGAAACACTCTCCCACTCTATTTCATTTTCACGACCGCTCAAAATAAAATTTTCACGGGGGTCAACCCGTCCGTTTTTTATTTGACTGCGTTAGTCAGCTCCTCACACTGGCTACGGATTCAACCTTTTCATAGGGGTTGTCTCTTTCTTGCAGGCCAGTCTCAGCGATGGGGCTGGCCTTTGTGGTGAAGACCCTTCGGCAGGCTTAGCCGCACTGCCTGGCTGCTCCATTTGACTCTTGGAAATTCGGAATTTATCGTACGGTTATTATTGCGGATCCATGCCAGCGAAAAATAAAAATCTGCACGGCAACGTTCCCGACAAATCATCCGTGGCTTTGCTATTGATTGACGTCATCAACGACCTTGAATTTGAAGGCAACCAAATGCTGTTGCGCCATGCCGGGCTCATGGCGGCCAGAATTGCCTCTTTAAAGCTTCGAGCTAAAAAAGCGCATGTTCCGGTCATTTACGTAAATGACAACTTTGGCAAATGGCAGTCGGATTTCAAGAAGCAGGTGGATCATTGTTTGAAAGACGGCGTTTGCGGCCGAGTGCTTGCAGAAAAATTGCGACCCGACCCGGATGACTATTTCATCTTGAAACCCAAGCACTCGGGATTCTTCTCCACCACGCTCGATACTTTGTTGAGCTATCTCGAGGCAAAAACACTGATCGTCACCGGCATTGCCGGAGATCGTTGTGTACTGTTTACCGCGAACGATGCTTTCCTACGCGATTATCAAATCTTCGTTCCCTCCGATTGTGTGATCTCCAATAGCCCACAACAAAACACCCAGGCGCTTAAACTAATGGAGCGGGTTCTCAAGGCGGACATCCGGCCATCATCCAAGCTGAAATTTGCCTCTCTCAAAAAGGAGCGCCGTGGCAACCGCAACTGAGCTGAAATTAAATCCGATTAGCAACCAACGCGTATGACTGATGTCCTCCGGACGCCCTGAGATTCTATTTCTGAAATTGGCCAGCCAGCGGTTCCTCCTCGATAATCTCAGGTATCTCAAATGGAACCCACCCCTCGGCTTCACTGCTGGAAGCTGAGCGTTTACCAGCCAGGGTACGAAAGTGTTCCTGTAACTTCAATCGTGCCCAAACAAAGCTGACAATCGGCCAGAGGACAAAAAGAACCGTTCCAATACAGTAGATAACCAGCAATAAAAGCGGCAACACAACTACATAGAAGATGGTCTTGAAGGTGGCCCGATTTTCATTTTTAGAACATAACCCGAACCAAATTCCCGCCCAGGTGACACCTTGGAAATCCAACAGGAAAAAGATGATGAATCCCGCTTCCACAAAAAATAGGGCATCATTGATCCCGTGACCGGCGGTAATTCCGGAAGCTCCATGAAAACCATTGTAGAGCATCCAGAATAATCCAAATGCTTCAAAGAGCATCAGGCACATCAACGGCGCGAGAAAAGTGCGTTTGAGTGAAAGAATCTGGCCATGAAGAATTTCTTCGACCTTCAATGGAGTGCATAGCAACACTTCCAAGGTGCTGTTATGACGGGCTTCAGCGAGACAGCGGCAGGCTTGCGCAGCCAGGAGTGACTTCATCAATGAATTGATCAGCAGAACAAAAGCGACGAATACAAAATCTACATTACCCAACAACGGAGTCGTTGCCGGGCTTCTATAAAAATTAGTAAAATATACCACGCAGGCAATTCCCCCGCCGGCTATGAAAACTAAAAGCCAGATTACCGCGCGCGAACCCACATTATGACTTGCAAGCCAGAGAACTGGATTGATGCCAAGCAATTTTGTTCGAAGTTTCGTGCGTCGCGCGAGGTCGCCAGCTTTCGAGCGGAGCCAACTTAACGACTTGGACGCGGAATCTGATCGAATATTTTGTTCCTCACGAAAGCGATTAATTGTAATTGAAGCCCGCAGCAATAGAGCACCAACAACAATTTGGGTGAATAACAATGATTCCCAGTACGCCATTGGATTGCTGTTATACTTGCCTTCCCAAGCCCCAAAGAACGCATAGGCCGGACTCAGCGGAGCCACCAGGCTCGTCTTTATCGGCACTGGCACAATAAAAAAGAGCAACACTAGACCAATTGTTCCAGCCATCGCTCGACTGGCCCAACGGCTGCGTGAGGACACCCAGATTCCCGCCGCCAACGAAAACAAAAGAATGTTAAGCAAGGCCAAGGCCATGCGCCCAATTTCTCCATACGTGACGCCGCCAAGAAAAATTGACCAGCCCAGGATGGGCACCATGGCGCACAAGCCATAAATTGAAGTGAGCGAAGCGACCGCCAGTTTTCCCAGGATAATATCATACCCTTTTAAATCTGTGAGGAAGAGCAATCCCAAGGTTCCCCCTCGCCGTTCTTCGCTGAGGCAATCTGCCGTATCACGCACTCCGGCCAGCACGCAGAAAGCCAGGGCCAAAGCTGACAAAGTTTCAAACATCGCCGCGCCCAACTGCGCCGCAGAGGCGGCGGGAAATGGAACAAGGAACGCCTTGGCAATGACCACCACAGCCAGCAACACCGGGGTCAGTACGCGATTCCGGTAGGTGCTGACCCGTCGGGCCGCAACGCGCAATTCCCGATCTACTATGGGTAGAAAGGTCATGGTTATTAATTATCTATCCCTTTTGCGCAAGCCATGGTGTCTCGTTGTTTCATGTCACGAGATAAACACCGGACGAGGTTGTTTTGGTATATAATTATGTGGGTCGATCAGGGAAATATTGTTTGAAAAAGCTTATTTAGGTGAAGCTGGCGGAGGCGTGACAACTTGGAAGGTGATCTGGTTTTCGACAGTCTTCCCCGGCAGCTTCGCATTGCTTTTCGCCTCGCCAGCCCAAAGCACATAGCCGCGTCCGGCTTTACGATAACTCAATACGCGCCCATCGAAGGGATCGATCGGGACTGCATTCAAATAAAGCGGAAATAACTCACTTAAAGTTTCTGGATAATGTTCGGCGTGAGCAGTCCTGAATTGTTCAAGCGCCACCGCAGTCCGGGCTACTCTCCACCATGTCAGGCCCAAGGCCTCTATCTTTAACGCCTTGACGATCTCCCGTGAGTCCAAAGCGCCAATAGAGTAGTTATTTTTTGCCGCCTTCGCTTCACGCGCAGCACAGATATCCCCAACTGCTTTAAGCCGCTTGGGATAAATTTCTTTCCATGCCGTTGTCACCTGCGCGAACATTTGATCGGCAAATTGTTTGTCAGCCGCTCGCGGATACGCTTCAGCCACCAATGTGCTTTTTTCATTGGCGGTCAGGCGATCGGGGCCATCGGAAAGCAGTTCTATAACCTTTTGTCCCGTCAATTCAAATAAACTTGCGGTTAAAACGTGATAGCCCACGAGTCCGCGTGTGAATCCAAAACCAGAAGCTTCCTGCTCCTCAAGTTGTTTTAGATGAGATTGAATCCCCTCGAGATTTTGAGGAGAAAACCTGACTCGATTAACGGCCTGCTCCAAGCTCCTGCCAATGTGGACAACGCAATCAACGCGAACTTCCTGGGAAATTAAAAGCGGCTCTGCTTCCAGCGATTGAATCAGCCCGCAGTGAATAATTAAGGCTTCCGCACTTTTATCTCCTTCACCCGCATTCGCGTGGGAAAGTTCGAAAAGTGATAACATCATGCTAGCCTGTTTAAGGTCCCGTAAATACATAAGCAACACCCCAGCCCCTTGCGTGGCGTCGAGTGGATAACGGCTTTCTTTGCACCGGGCCCCTTGCCCGAAATAGGGTAATACCTGCCGGTTCCGTTCCAGAAGTTCGCCGATGGATTCGGCCATGCCCGATGGCAAAGGCTTGCCCAGTTGCGGTGGTGCTCCGTGGCCGGGCCATGGCAGGTTAGTCGAATGCCAATCAGCGTCCGTTATCTTCATGACCGCCGTCCCTTGCAAAAAATGAGTGGCTGCATTCTCACTTGATGGAACTTCCTTATACCACCGATTCAAGTCTGCGAGAGTATATGGTCGCGTCGCCTCTTGTGCCGCTATTCCCGTCCCTAACAGGACGAAATAGATTACGCAGATGCTTATTATTTTCATTAAAAGCAATCGCCTCTTTTGCGCACGGAGGCTGCCAGGCTACCTGACCCCTTCAACATGCCAGTCGAAGAACAGTTGATTGCGGACATCACCATGCACCTTGTTCACTGGAATTAGACTGAAGTATAACCCACCGGGAAAAGAGTTTTGCTGGTCGGCATCGGTGATGGCATAGGAGCGGGACGGGTTTTTTATCTCATGAACTTTTTTCGGCGGTTCATCCGGGCCTTTGGGCAGGCGGTAAAATGGGCTTGAGTACGGATAACCAAACGGACGGGTGACCACGTCAGTGAGAATATTCGTCACCTCGGCGCTCACGATATAACTCACCGGACGGGACAATGAATCCTCTGATTCACCAGGCTGCTCATGCATCAAAGCGGCCGACGATGGACAAATGGCGATCTGCCCGGTCTGCACCAGGGAGGATGCCGCCGGCAGGCCAAGGTTTGGCGCGATGTAATACAGCATGCGCTCGGTTTCCTTATTGTAGGTAAAGTAGAGCCCCTGCCACATTGGCCCGGGCAGTGTGTCATTGTTATCCCCCGCATACATGTGAATGGCCAGGGCGAGTTGTTTCAAATTGCTGATGCACTTGGTCTGGGTTGCTTTTTGTTTTCCCCGCGCCAGCGATGGCAACAGCAGCGCGGCGAGGATGGCAATAATGGCAATCACCACGAGCAATTCAACCAGGGTGAACGCCTTGTGCCTGTTTATTGAAATATAATTTGGTTTGTTAAGAGCTCCCATACCTGCTTGATTCAACTTACTCAGCATCATCTTCACCCATGCAGATTACAAGCAGATAAGCACCGGCCATTGTTCTTAATCAAACCCTCATTGACAGTGAAAGTTGCGCTGCTATGTTCGCAGCGCATTAAGGAAAAAGGATGACAATCTACATCGTAACGTTTTCAGTGATTTTCACTCTCTTGATTTTTCTAAAATTCTGCGAAGGCACGCCGGTCCGTTCCTGGCTGGCAGTTTTTCTGGTTGGTGTCCCGTTAAGCCTTTTAACCGGATATTATTTTAATCATTTCCTGCTCAAAAAACAGGAACCGCTTCCGCAATCGGTGAAAGCCTCGGCTTATCGCCTCGAATTGGAAAGAACGGTCAGAAGAATTGCCGGGGTGGACCGGGCCAGCATTGAAGGCTCCACCATTCAAATGAATTTTGCAGAAGACAAACCGCTGGCCGAGTTGAAAAGAATTGCCCGGGAGACGGGCGGAACCGCTTCCTATTTTCTTAAGACAAATAACAACAGTATCAAAATAACGGTCCGTATGTCTGTCCAGGGACGGGACCGTTATGAAATGGAATATGAATCCAATCGGGGCGTGACGGACGAGCGGGAACTGTGATTAATCCAATCCACTCGCCACTTTGGCACGTTTCAAAACCTTCTGCGCCAGAGTCCGTGCCCGGACAGCGCCATCGGTCAGAACGCTATTCACATAATCCATATTAGCCACCAATTCGGCCCGTTTGGCGCGGGCCGTGGCGAAATAGTTCCAGTAGTTTTCGAAAAGAGCCTTTTTCAAATCACCATAGCCCAGACCACCTGCGCGCAACCGATCTTCAAAATCTTTGGCCACCTCAGGCGGTGCAACCAGCTTGAGTAATTGAATGGCAATGTTTTTATCCGCATCGGGCTTGGGTTCGGCTGGCGTGCGGCTGTCCATCACCAAGCTCATGATCTTTTTCCGCGTGGCTTTTTCCTCACCAAAAATCTCGATGGTGTTGCCGTAGCTCTTGCTCATCTTCTGTCCGTCGGTGCCGGGTATCAACGCGGTTTCATCGCGAATCTGCGGTTCGGGAATCACAAAAGTCTGGCCGTATTGCTCATTGAACTTGCTGGCAATGTCGCGCGTGACTTCGACGTGCTGTTTTTGATCACGGCCCACCGGCACGATATTGGAATCGTAAATCAAAATATCGGCAGCCATCAGCACCGGATAGGCGAATAAACCGTGGTACGGCGAAAGGCCGCGCGCAATCTTATCTTTATAGCTCGTGCAACGCTCCAGCAGGCCCATCGGCGTCAGTGTGGTCAAAATCCAAGCCAGTTCCGTGACTTCGGGCACATCGGATTGCCTGAAAAAAACTGATTTCTTCGGGTCGAGACCGCAGGCAAGGAAATCGAGCGCCACATCCAACGTGTTCTTGCGCCGTTCGGCAGCGTCGAACAATGAGGTCATGGAATGATAATTGGCAATGAAATAATAAGCCTCGCCCTTTTCCTGCAACTCAATGGCCGGACGCATCATCCCGAAATAATTTCCGAGATGCAGCGCGCCGGACGGTTGTATGCCTGATAAAATTCGCATCTGGCGCAAGTTAACAGGCTATGCGCGGAGGTTCAAACGTTTTGCGCCAAATCCACGGATCCTTCGAGAAATCTTGCAGTCTAACCAGATATCACCACCCTTAAGGGATAAGTTAAATCCTAATGAAATCAGAGATCCAAATCACTTACAACTTGGCTACCCTTTTATAATCGAAATTTGACCCTATTCGCTTGACCGTTTTTGCAGGATTACGACAAGGTGCTGGCGAATGAGCAAACTTCAATCAACTCTGGAACAGGCGGTGAAAGCATTGAAGGAAACCTTGGGAGAAAACCTCTATTCCTGCTGTTTATATGGCAGCGCGGTGAGAGGCGACGCCGTCGAAGGTGTTTCCGATATCAATCTCCTGATCGTCCTTAATGAATCCACTCCCGCAGCACACGAAGCCATCAGCAACGTGATCGGCAGCGACCGGCAAATTGACCCCTTCGTATTGGGCAAGCGCGGTTTCGCCCGAAGTGTCCGGGCCTTTGCCCCCAAATTCCTGAGCATTCAACGTAATTACAAAGTGCTTCATGGAGCCGATCCGTTGAAGGATGTGCGGGTGGACCCGGAATTGGAGCGGTTCCTCTGCGAACAAACCTTGCGCAACCTGCGACTCCGGCTGGCCCACGCCTTCATCACTCGCAAACAATCAACCAATTACTCGATGTTCCTGGCAAAATCGGTCACGCCATTGTTCCTTCGCCTTTCCGAATTGCTGCGGCTCAGCGGCAAGGAGGTGCCGAAGGAAATGGAAGAACGGGTTCCCGTGTTGGCCAGGGAATTGGGATTGGATTCCGGGCTCTTGACTGACTTGCTTGCACATAAAAGGAATCCCGGAAAGCTTTCGGATAAGGAGATAGTTTCGTGGCATCAACGAGTGTTTCCAGCAGTGGATCAGGCGCTCATGTTCATGGAAAAACAATGGCCAGCTTAAACTAAAACCTATGAACCCCAATCCAGCAGGTGCGGTGTTAGGTGCGGCAGACGGAAGTCTTTTTGACTTCTTCCACACCATGCATGGTGAAGAGTTTCTCGCCTGCTACCTATTCTGGTTTCTGGCGTTGCGAGTGACGCTGCTCATCCTGCGTTCCAAGGGATTTGATACCCCACTCACAACCCTTGGTGGGATAATCGGTTTTGAAGTGCCGGGAGTTATTCGATACTTTGACGGTTCGGCGCATGGCCTGCATCGCTGGGAATTCATGTTCATTATGATGGTGGTTGGAGCCATTCTCTTTCTTCTAAGAGCCAATCATTTCGACAATATGGGTGACGGATGGTCCAACACGAGCAGTGGCAGCGGCTGCGGTGGGGGAGGAGGATGTGGCGGGGGCGGGTGTGGAGGTGGGGGCTGCGGAGGGTGTGGAGGTTGATATGATTGGAGTTGGATATCGCAGGCCATTGGCAAAATGGATCGAATCTCGACCTACAGGACTCGAGTGCCTGGAGATTACGGCGGAGCACTTCTATGATGGCGGCGAGGAAAAGTTGGCAACGCTGAAGAAGAATTATCATCTCTTTGTGCATGGACTCGGCTTGAGCCTGGGCACGCCGGGAACACTCGACAAATCCAGGCTCGAAAGTTTTGCGAAGGTCAGCGCCCTCGCCAATCCGGATTGGATCAGTGAACATGTCGCTTTCACTCGAACGTCCGAAGTGGATCTGGGACATCTCAACCCTATCGCGCCAACCCGGGAATCTATCAAAGTCATCGCTGACCACGCCCGGGAAGTTTCGGAACGATGCCGCAAACCGATCATTCTGGAAAACATCACCTCCCATATTCGGCTTCAAGGTGAATTGTCGGAAACAGATTTTTTGAACAGTGTTTGTGAGGCGGCCGATTGCGGATTGTTGGTTGATGTAACGAATCTTTTCATCAACAGTCGCAATCATGGATTCGATCCAGTGAAATGGCTGCATGAACTGGAGCCGCGAAGGATTACACAATTACATATTGTGGGGTATTCAATGGAGAATGGCCGTTACCTGGACGGTCATGCCACGGAAGTGCAAACAGAATTGTTGGAGCTTGCCGGTGCCGTGATTGAATACGCGCCGGTGAAGGCGATCATCCTCGAACGGGATGAACATTTTCCCGACCCGGCGCTCATGGCAGCGGAGTTGGAGAAATTAAAAAAGATTTTTAAAACAAATGGATCTGGTCACGGCATTGGGTCGATTGCTGCGTGATGGCAAGTTGCGGGATGCTTTTGCCGCAATGCCTGAAGACATCATTGAACGCTTGGGCGTGCAAGCCGCTGATCGCCCTGCCCTGCTGGCCATTTCTGCTGCGGATTTGGAAGCCCAGGCAAAAGTCCTGCTCCGGAAGCGCTATGATGCCATTGCTCACCTTATTCCGGACACGCTCTCAGCATTGGGAGAAAAAGCCTGGCCGGGATTCCAGGATTATGGCCGGCAATACTGGCCTGATGGGACGGACAAAGAAATCCGGGACGCCACCCAGTTCATGCGCCATTGCAAGCAGCAGTATCGCAAAGATGTCTCCAGCCGGGAACTGAACAAGCTTGCGTTCCTTTCCAGTCGCCTTTCCGCAGCGGCGCATTGGATAACTGATTTACAATTCCGCGGGCGCAAACGCGGGGGATTGCAAATATTAATTCGGCGCAATGGTGGCCGCTGGACTGAAAGCATTCTGTTTTTGGGGTTTTGATCGACCGAACAGATGCAGCGCAATAAAGCCGGTCAGGATTTTGGCCCTTCCACGCGCACATAATCCACGCACTTTTTGACGTCATCCACCAAGTGATCCGTGTTGTTCTCATATTCGATGGAGATATGGCCAGTAAACTTCTGGCGTTTGAGTTCGCTGAGGGCGGCCTTGATGTCCGAAATTCCGGTGCCGTATGGCTGGTCCATTCCTTTTGATCCCCATTCGCTCATGTCTTTCAAATGGACGGAGAGCACGCGGCCTTCGAGAATTTTAAGCGCCTCCACCGGCTTGATTTCGCTACGTACTAAATGACCGGTATCAACACACGCGCCGATATGGTGATCACGATTCTTGATAAGGGAGAGCGTGTAATGCGGGTCCCAATTATGGTAGCCGGGGTTCTCCAGTTCCTTCTTGTGATTATGCAGGCAGAACTGGATGTCGTACTCCTTCGCCAGCTTTTCAATAATATCCAGTTGATCTTCCGGCGGCTCACCGGTTAATCCACGCAAACCCATTTTCCGCGCCCATTCGAAAACCTTGCGCGGCGCGGTCTCGTCCTTGCCGCCTTTCACGAAATTGGCATTACCTACATAGGCATTGACCGCCTTGATGCCAGCGGCGTCGAGTTTCGCTTTCAGCAACCGGATATTTTCATCTGAAAGATTGCTGTTCAATTCCACATTTGGATGTTCCAGACTGAATTTCTGCCAGGTGAAGAACTCGATCACCTTGCCGCCGCAAGCCTTGGTTTTATCAATTGCTTCAAAAGCCGTCAGTTCCCGAAATGAATAGGCCTGGCAACCGAGGACAAATCCGCCGACCTTATCACTGTCAGAAAGCACAACCTTCTTATTGGAGGAAACCGCGGCATTTGGTTCCGCAAAGCTCGTCAAAGCCAAAGCGAAAATCAGGCTGAGTAAAATTAATTTCATGGGCGTTGCGATGGATTGGTTCATAAGGGCACTTCTGATAACATATTGGCGTCGCGGGCGACAACCCAATTGCCATCAGGCGTCTTGCGCAATACCGTCAGCACATAGCCCGCACGGTGTTTGGGCAAACCGGCGTTCAGCGGTTTCATCACCACCGAAAGATGACTCCAACAATATGCCATGTCTCCGGCAATGCTGATCTCCTGCACCTCGGAACTGGATTCGATGCGAAAATGTTTCAACGCGCCTTGGAAGCTCGCGGCAAACGTATCCCGGCTGCGCATCGGCGGATGTCCGGCGACGAGAAAGACCACGTCTTCGGCCATCAAGGTAAGCACTTTAGGCAAATCACCAACCGCTGTGGCGCGATGCCATTCGGTAATCAGATCACGAATCTGTTGTTCATCATTTGGCATATTCCTTAAGATTGCTTTACGACCGCTCGCAAGCAACCCGAATGATTTCTATTTCTTCCGGGTGGTGGTGCGAGCAGGGACTTTGGAAGCTGGCTTGTTCGTGGGAGTTGGATTTTTCACTACCGGGGACACAGGCTGGACAGGTCTTTTTATGGTTACCTTATTATCAAGTCTGCCCGGCGGATCGAGCGCGAGGACAAGGCTTCTCACATTGAGCCAATCATTCGTTGAATACACCGAACCGGCCACTTGAAAAAAACCATGCGACCATAAGCGCGTCCCCCGTTCAGTGTAACCCAAAGCCTTCACCTCGCGAAACCGGGGATCGGCCATGAACCGGGCATTGAGACCCATGGCAACCGATTCTCCCTTGGCCAGATTCTTTTGATACGTTTGCTCATTCCGCAACCACACAAAAATGGTTCCCAAGAGCAGAAGCAATACCGCGACAATAGCCACCTTGATACGCATGGAAAAAATGAAATCGGCCAGCCTTAAGTTTTAGCGGATGATTCGTGAGCGAAAGGTTTCTCCAGCAAAACAATGATCCAGCCAAGAACCGTAAGGCTTTCAGCATTGCCGCCAAAACCGTGAATTGATGCTATCTTCCAACCTTCCGTCACATTGCGCCTCCTCTCCAAACCATGCCCTCCGCAATGATCCCGGCAATAATTGACCACCAGAAGACAGGGATTTTTTTCATAGCTTCGCGATCATGGTATCTGCAACCAATAGAACCGGAAAGGCAAATTGGCATTTGGATTGAAGAATTGTAGATAGCCGTTAGCCGGAACAGCATTGGCAAGCTGTGTCCATGTGAAGAAATCAGAACTTGCTTCAACGATAAAGTTTCGCGGGTCAGCAGCGCACTGAATTCCAATCTGGTTGGATAGCAACGGCACGGTTGATTTATCAACGCTCGAAGGAAAGCAGGCTGTTCGTTTTGAAGTTGTTCACGAACCGTGACAACGAGGCAAGTCACATGCGTACACCAGGAGATCAGCCGCGCTCTCACGAAGCGCAGCTACTTATAATTTCTTAAGCGCTCCAGCCTTTACTTCCCACCGTTGTAAATCGCGGCCAAGTTCGCGGGGCCAATTTTCTTCGGTGCAGGTCATGAATACTTGGCCGCGCGTATGATGAGCACGTTCCAGCAACGGGAGCAAACCACTGCGACGCTTCACGTCGAGTTCACCCATGACGTCGTCAATAAGGAGGATTGGCGCGGAACCGTGAATGCCGGTGAGATATTCGGCCTGCGCCATCTTAAGAGCGATGGCGAGGGTGCGTTTCTGGCCTTCGCTGCCGAATTGCGCGGCGGAACGGTCGTTGAGCTGCAATAGAATTTCGTCGCGATGCGGCCCGATGAGCGTCGAACGATACGTTTGTTCGCGGCGACGGGATTGGGCGAGTTCAACCACAAAATCTTTCTTCACGCTTGGTTGATATTCGAGGCGCAATTCTTCGGCATCATTCGAGATGCGACGATATGCCAGTCGTGCGAGCGGAGAAAGTTTGGGAATCAACTCAACGCGCATGCGGATGATTTCATTGCCGAGCTTCACCAGTTCGTTGGAAAAGCTTTCAAGCGCAGCATCGTCGGGAGTGCGTTGCTTCAGGAGCGCATTGCGGGAACGCAGGGCTTGGGCATAACGTTGCAGGAGCGGCAAGTAACTCGGATAGGTTTGCGAGAGCAACAGGTCGATGAAACGTCGGCGGGCGCGTGAAGGGCCTTTGACGAGTTGGAGGTCTTCGGTGCAGAAGATGACCACGCGCAAAGCGCCAAAGTAATCGCCCAACTTGCGGACTGGCTGGTTATCCAGGCTGAGTTTCCGTTCAGCGGTGGACCAATACATTTTGATCTCGTGCTCGCCCTGCCCCACGGCCTTGCCGCCGACAAAATAGCCTTTTTGACCGTGCCGAACCATTTGTGAACCGCCGACGCCGCGAAAGGAGCGCAACGTGGCCATTAAGTAGATGGCTTCGAGGATGTTGGTCTTGCCCTGCGCATTATCGCCGAGCAGCACATGAAATCCGGGCGCAAAATCCACGTCCAACCGCGGGTAATTGCGGAAGTCGCGTAATCTTAGATGCGCCAGATGCACGCTATAAAGATAAGTCAGGGGAAGACGGGAGCGAGTCTTTTCCTGAAAGCCATGAATATTAGCAATGCCCCTTTTCGTCCTTTATTCGGAATATTTCACCGCTACAATTTACCGCTATGCTGAAAGCCAAATCGTTTTTGGCCCTGACCGGGGCCTTTGTTGTTTTATTCGCCGGTGCGCTGGGAACTTTTGCCAATGAGGGCGAGCCGGTGACAGGCAACCTGTCCACGGACGCGGAAGTGGCCATGAAGCAATTCCAGGTGCCGCCCGGTTTCAAAGTCGAGGTTTGGGCATCGGAACCGCAATTAAAAAACCCCGTTGCTTTTTGCTTCGATGAAAAGGGCCGCGTTTATGTGGTAGAAACCTTTCGTCTGAAGACGTGTGTTTGGGACGTGCGGTCGCACATGAACATGTTCGATGACGACCTCGCCTGTCGCACCGTTGAAGACCGCGCCGCCATGGTGCACAAATTTCTGGGCGATAAGGACGTGGATTTCACCAAGGACTCGGATGTCGTGCAGTTGTTGGAGGATCGCGCGGGCAAAGGCCGGGCTGATCATTCTACAGTATTTGCCGATGGGTTTAATTCGATTGTTGATGGTCTCGGCGCGGGCGTGTTGGCGCGCAAAGGGAATGTTTATTTTGCCAATATTCCAAATCTTTGGCTGTTGCAAGATACGAATCATGACGGCAAGGCCGATGCACGAACCTCGCTCAGCTACGGCTATGGCGTGCATTACAATTTATTGGGACATGATTTGCACGGCCTGCGCATCGGGCCGGATGGACGGCTTTACTTCAGCATTGGTGATCGTGGACTGCATGTAAAAACGAAGGAAGGGAAGCTGCTGGATTATCCCGATATGGGCACGGTGCTGCGTTGCAATCAGGATGGTTCCAATCTGGAAATCTTTGCTTACGGTGTTCGTAATCCGCAGGAATTAGTTTTTGATGATTACGGCAATTTGTGGACGGGCGATAATAATTGCGATCATGGCGATTCGGCGCGGCTGGTTTATGTGGTTGAAGGCGGCGACAGCGGCTGGCGCACGGGCAATCAATTTAGCGAAACCACTCCGGCGGGGGTTTGGAACGCGGAGAAATTATGGCATCTGCAATTTCCCGGTCAGGCGGCCTACATCTTGCCGCCCGTGGGTCATATTGCGAGCGGGCCATCCGGACTGGCGCATTATCCCGGCACAGGTTTTCCCGCAAGCTTCAAAGACCATTTCTTTTTGTGCGATTTCCGCGGCTCCAGCAAGAACAGCGGCATCCATAGTTTTACGGTGAAGCCAAATGGGGCTTCGTTTGAAATGACGGGCCGCACGAATTTCTTTTGGGATATTCTCGCCACCGATGTGGATTTCAGCCCGGACGGACAGATGTATGTGGCGGACTGGGTGCAAAGCTGGGATATGACACAGAAAGGACGCATCTATCGCCTTTATCATCCCGAAGCAGTCAAAGACCCGGTGGTTTTGGAAACGAAGAAGTTAATCGCGGAAGGGATGGAAAAGCGTTCGAACAAGGACTTAGCGAAATTACTGGAGCATCCCGACCAGCGCGTGCGCCAGGAAGCGCAATTCGAACTCGAAAGCCGCGCGAAACCAATGTTGTTAGGCGGGCTGGCGAAAAAATCGACGCTATGGGGTGATGCCGTTCCCGTGCTGAATGGTGTTGCCAGCGCGAGCACCAATCAACTGGCGCGCATACATGCCATCTGGGCCATTGGCAATATCAGCCGCATAGCAGATCCCTCGGTTTTGACCCGGGTGGAATTGATGGCGAAGGACAGCGATCCGGAAATTCGCGCACAAATTGCCAGAACGGTTGGCGATAGCGGCGGGAAGGCGGATAGTGATTATGATTTATTGGTTGGCTACTTGAAAGATCCCAGCCCGCGCGTCCAATTTTTTGCCGCCCTTGGCCTGGGCAAAATGGCAAAGATTAATCCTGCCAAAAACGCCGCCACGGTGCGCGATTTGTTTGCCCTGCTGCGCGCCAATGCGGACAAGGACGTTTACGTTCGCCACGCTGTGGTGATGGGTTTAGTTGGTCTCGCGAGCAAATCTGATCTGGTGGAGGCGGCGAAAGACTCGTCGAACTCGGTTCGCATGGGCGCGTTGCTGGCGATGCGCCGACTGCAGCTACCGGAGATTGCCACCTTCCTGCATGACGCCGATCCACTCATCGTTCTCGAAGCTGCGCGTGCAATTAATGATGTGCCGATCAAGGATGCCATGCCGCAATTGGCCGCACTCATTGATCATCCCACACAAAACGAACCGTTGGATTGGCGGGTCATCAATGCCAACTTCCGCCTCGGTGATGCCAAGAATGCCTTGGCGCTGGCCAACTATGCCACACAGAATGGGGCGACAGAAAAAGTTCGCGGCGAAGCATTGCATGCATTGGAAACATGGGCCAAGCCTTTGCCGCGCGAGCGACTGACCGGATTGTGGAAACCTTTGGCGGAGCGTGATGGCAAACCGGCAACAGATGCTTTGCGGCCGGTGATTGCAAGTATTCTAAGCACTGCGCCTGACGGCGTGAAGATTGCTGCGATGCATGCGGCGCAAAAACTGTCTGTCATGGAATCCGCGCAGGCATTGTACGATATTTTCACCAACACGAAGAGTTCGGGGAATGTGCGCGTGGAAGCGTTGAAAGCCTTGGAAGAACTCCATGCCAGCACCTTGCCTGAAGCAGTGAAGATTGCGGTGGCGGACGCGGATGAAAATGTGCGCAAGGAAGGCAATCGCTTAAAAGCTGAAACGCAGCCGGGCGACGCCACGGGCACACTCACCGCTGTGTTGGAAAAGGGAACGGTGACGGAGAAGCAAGGCGCATTCGCCACGCTCGGCACGTTGCCGGGTGAAGCCGTCGACAAGTTGCTCGCGGATTGGCTGGATAAACTCGCGGCAGGCAAGGTGCAGAATGAGATTCAGTTTGAGCTCGTGGAAGCGGCCAACAAACGCACCTCGGCATTGATAAAGGAGAAGCTAAAGCATTACCTGGATGCCCAACCGAAAGATGACGAATTTGCGGACTTTCGCGAAACGCTTTACGGCGGCAATGCCGAACTGGGCAAAAAGGTTTTCATGGAACGTCCCGAAGCCCAGTGCACCCGTTGCCACAAAGTGAACGGTGAAGGTGGCGAGGTTGGCCCTGAACTGGCGGGCATTCTCACGCGGCACAATCGTGAGTATATTCTGGAATCCATTCTTTATCCGAACAAACAGGTTGCACCGGGTTTTGAGAGTCTCATTGTGAAAACGAAGAGTGGTTCGGCTTATGGCGGATTGCTCAAGAGCGAGAACGATCAGGAACTGCTTTTGATTACGCCTGATGATGGACCGGTGAAAATCAAGAAGAGCGATATTACTTCACGCGAGAAAGGCCAATCTGCCATGCCTGAAGGGATGGGCACTGTGCTATCCAAACAGGATATTCGCAATCTCGTCGAGTTTTTGGCAGCAACCAAGCAAGTGGTGGCGGCGAACTCCAAGGCTCCAGCCAAGTAGTATCTCATATTAACAGGCGGTGTCGATTGGCACCGCCTGACATTTCGATTATTCGTTCTGGGAGAGCTTTTTCTTCGGCCATTATAATCCAGCGTTCCCTTTGTAAATTGCAACTTCCTTGGAAGTCTCTAAATTCTTACCTCTATGGAATGGCTTGAATTTCTTAAAGATCCACAGGTTTGGATCAGTCTGGTGACATTGACGCTGCTCGAAATTGTTTTGGGCATCGATAACATTGTCTTCATCTCCATTCTCGCGGGAAAACTGCCCAAGGAACAACAGAACAAGGCGCGGCAACTCGGCTTGAGCCTGGCCCTGGTCACGCGCATTATGCTGCTCTGCGGGCTCGCATGGATGGTTAAACTAACCAATCCCCTATTTTACATCCTTAAACATGGAATTTCCGGGCGCGATATAATTCTGATTGCCGGTGGATTATTCCTGCTCGGGAAAAGCACTCATGAAATTCATGAAAAGCTGGAAGGTGAAGATGGCGAAGTAACACGCAAGCTGGTTCCCAGGTTCACAGCCGTGATCATCCAAATCCTCTTGCTCGACATTGTTTTCTCGCTGGATTCCGTGATTACCGCCGTCGGGATGGCGCAGCAACTGAGTGTAATGATTGCCGCAGTAGTCATCGCCCTGGTATTTATGCTTTTCCTTTCCAAATACATCAGTGAGTTCGTAGACCGGCATCCAACCCTGAAGATGCTGGCCTTAAGTTTTCTTCTCTTGATTGGGTGTGCCCTGGTTGCCGAAGGCTTCCATAAGGAGATTCCCAAAGGCTATATCTATTTCGCCATGGCCTTCTCGGTTGGGGTTGAAATGCTAAACCTCAAACTGCGTTCGAAGAAGGCCACCAAAGTGGAATTGCATCAACCTTATCGGTAATCGCTTCGAGGCGGTTAAAGTGCGAGCAGGAGTTTCTTAATTTCCTTGAGCCTGCTTTTGGCGTCCTTCTTGGTAAGGCGGGGGAATTTGCCACCGAGCATAACGTAATCATTATTACGCGTGAGCATCAGCTTGTCGGCTTTGACTTCGATAATGGTAATGTGGCGTTCGCCCGCGAGAATTTTGAGCTCGGCCACTTGCAACAATAATTCCATGGCTGGTGGCAGCGTGCCAAAGCGATCACGTAATTCAACGGTCAAGTTTTCCAGCGCGGCTTTGTCAGTTGCCTGCGCCAACTTGCGATAGACATCAATGCGCTGCTTGGCTTCGGAGATGTAACTTAACGGAATGAACGCCGAGGCTTTATCCACCTGTATCGGCTGTTCCACGGGTTGCTCGGCAAATTCGGAGTATTCGACATACGTTGCGATCTCGCGCGGGATGATGATTTCCGGCTCGGCCGATTTGCGAGGTTGCGGTTTGGACTTGGCGCCTTGGAACTCGGCGGAAGCTTCTTCACCGGGATTCAAGGCAAGGAAGTCAAAGCGCACTTGCACTTCCACGCGGGGCTTGACCTTCTCGCCCTTCAAGGCGGCCACGCTTTGTTTGAGCAATTGGCAGTAAAGATCAAATCCCACCGCAGTGATTTGACCGCTCTGTTCTGGTCCCAGCATGTTGCCCGCGCCGCGAATTTCCAAATCGCGCATGGCAATTTTAAAACCGCTGCCGAGCGTGGAGTATTGTTTCAGCGCGGTAATGCGTTTGCGGGCATCGGCCAGCAACCCCGCATGGCGCGGCAGCAATAAATAGGCAAAGGCTTGATGCTTATAACGACCGACGCGGCCACGCAGTTGATAGAGTTCGCTCAAACCAAACCGGTCGGCACGGTCGATGATGATGGTGTTGGCATTCGGAATATCCAATCCACTCTCGATGATGGTGGTAGAAAGCAGCACGTCGGCTTCGCCATTGATGAAGGTGGTCATTACTTCTTCGAGATCGTCGGCGTGCATCTGACCGTGGCCGACCACCAGACGGGCGTGCGGCACCAGTGTTTTGAGTTTTTGCGCGACGGTTTCGATGGTGCTGACGCGGTTATGCAGGAAAAAAACCTGGCCTCCACGATTCATTTCGCGCTGGATGGCATCGCGAATCAGACGCTCGTCATATTGCGCCACGATGGTCTCAACGGGCAACCGGTCCTGCGGCGGAGTTTCGATGGTGCTCATGTCGCGCGCGCCGGTAAGCGCGAGATAAAGCGTGCGGGGAATGGGTGTGGCGCTGAGCGTCAATACATCCACCAGGCGGCGCAGCTGCTTGAATTTTTCTTTGTGCAAGACGCCGAAGCGTTGCTCTTCGTCAATAATCACCAATCCAAGATCCTTGAAGGCAATATCTTTTTGCACTAAGCGATGCGTGCCGATGACAATGTCCACGGAACCGGCGGGCAAATCTTCGACAACTTTTTTGCGCTCGCGTGGAGTGCGGAAGCGGGAGAGTAATTCCACGCGCACGGGGTAGTCAGCCATGCGCTCACGGAAGGTGTTGTAATGTTGCTGGGCGAGAACGGTGGTGGGCACCAATATGGCGACCTGTCGTCCGTCCATCACGGCTTTGAAGGCGGCGCGAATGGCGACCTCCGTTTTACCGAAACCAACATCACCGCAAATCAAGCGGTCCATCGGCTTGGGCCGCTCCATGTCGGCCTTGGCTTCGTTGATCGCTTTCATCTGGTCGCGCGTTTCTTCGTAAAGAAAGGCGCTTTCGAATTCGCGTTGCCATGGAGTATCGGGCTGGAAGGAGTGGCCGGGTTGTGATTCGCGCGCAGCTTGAATCGCGAGCAGTTCACTGGCGACATCGCGCACGGCGCGCTCGGCATGCGCCTTGGCCTTGGCCCAACGCGTGCCACCAATGGTGTTGAGCGGTGGACGCGCCTTGCCCGCTCCCACGTATTTGCCAACGAGATGGGCTTCGGTGACGGGGACGTAGAGTTTGGGCGCGGGTTGTTGGGGATCGCTGGCGGCGTATTCGATGACCAGACATTCCTGACCGGAATCGGCAGAGGTTGCGTTGGGATCAGCGCCTTTTTGGCGGACAGAAGTGGGCAGCACTTTTAATCCGCGATAACGACCAATGCCATGTTGCAAATGGACGACGTAATCGCCTTCTTCTAATTCCGTGAAGTCAATGTCCAGCGCGGAGCGAGTCGCTTGAGCATGCGGCGATTTGAGGCGGCGGGGACGCTGCACCTTGTAGCGGCCGAAGATTTCCGCATCGGTAACGACCACCAGTTTGGCTTCGTCATAAATAAATCCCCGACTGAGCGCGCCAAGATTCATCTCCAACCGAGCCTCGCCGTCGAAACCGTAATCCTTCCAAATCTCCTCAAAACGTTGACGCTCGCCATCGTTGTTGCAAAATACATGGACAGCATAGTTTTGGCGTGACCAGCGATGGAGTTGGGCAAAGAATTCACGTCGTTGCGCCTCGGCAATCTGCGGCTCGGGTGCGCGTGGGCCAAGGGGGCGGAAGGCTTCCAATGATGAAAAGGCGAGGAGGGAAGATGGAGGATTGAGGATAGCGGAGTTGCCTTCGGTTTCTTCCGGCACTAAAGGGATATTTTCATCGGTACCTTCGGCCACTGCCAACGAGGTCATGCCTTTGGCGGCGAGTTGGCTTTGAAAATCTTCCCAATCAATAAAGAACGGGTCGTTTTCGGGAACTTGACCGGCGTATTGGTCGGCGTGTTCGGTGAGTTTGTCCGGTTCGCAAAGGAGGAAAATGGTCTCACGTGGCAGATAATCGAGCAATGTTGCCAAGGTGTTTTGGTTGGCCTGCTGATGCTCGACGAGACGTTTAAGGATTCCCAATTCACCGCCGGGTGGGAGGGTCACCGAGGTAATCTGGTCGCGGGAAATCTGGGTGATGGGATCAAAGTGGCGCAACGATTCCAATTCATCGCCAAAAAACTCCATTCGCACCGGCCACGGGCTGGTCATGGGATAGACGTCCAGAATGCCGCCGCGTAAAGCGATCTCACCCTTTTGCGTGACTTGGGCTTCGGGTTCGTAGCCCTGCTCTTCGAGCCATTCGATTAAATCAAGCGGCTCAATGCGATCGCCGCGTTTCAGGCTTCGAGTGCGTTCCTTGAGCACATGAGCGGGAAAGGTACTTTGCAGCAGCGCGATGACATTCACCACGATAAGTGGGGAATGCGGAGTGCGGGGTGCGGAATGGTTGGAAAGGGCAACCAAGGTTTCCAATCGCTCACTGATGACGTCGGCGTGAGGGAGTTTGGGCTCGTGGGGGAGGATTTCCCACGCGGGGTAGAACAAGGGTGAGTGCGTGTTGCGTGTTGCGTGTTGCGTGTCGGGTGGGCTGCCAGCTTTTGTGGTGAAATTATCGACTTTGGATTCTCCATCGGCGGCGAGGGCGAGCCAGGTTTCGATGTCTTGTTGAAAGCTTTCCTGGGTTTTGAGGCCGTCAGTGACAACCACGATAGGGCGCTTGGGAAAGAGTTGCCGGAGCAGGACGGCGAGGAAAGGCTGGGCAGCTGCACTGACGCCGGTACATGGCAAGGCTCCGCCCTGCTCCAATCGCCGCAACAGGGACTGCACAGCGGGAGTTTCCGAAACCTTGGCGAACAAATCGCTTGTCGCCGTTACTGCTGATGAATCTCGCGCCAAGCTAATAAAAGGTTGCAGGGGAAAGACTACGAGTCAAGCCGGGTGGTCAGGAATTAAAAGGCTGTGGAACCACCGTAATCTGGCAGATGAAATACTTCGTTTTACAAGTCTATTTGATTCCAAAAAAACTGTCTGACACGAATTTTCAATCTATCAATTCAAAAAACAACTTATCCCTATTGAAGCCGTGCAATAGGGATAAGTTAATTTTAACTATGAAATCATTTCATGGCGAGAGGAATTTGTTAATTCTAGTCCAGACAGTTGCCTCAAGAAAAGGATACGGGGAGGGAAGTTACGAGTGATCCCAACTTCAAAAGCTCCTGAAAGCCATGCTTCCCTGCTGGCTTTAATTACTCCCACTCAATGGTCGCTGGCGGCTTGCTGGAAATGTCGAAGCAGACGCGATTCACGCCTTTGACTTCGTTTATGATGCGGCTGGAAAGTTTTTCGAGCAGATCATAGGGCAGCTTCACCCAATCGGCGGTCATGCCATCCTGGGATTCCACGGCGCGGATGGCGATGGTGTAATCGTAGGTGCGTTCGTCGCCCATGACGCCGACGCTCTTTACAGGCAGGAGGACGGCGAAGCTTTGCCAGATTTTATAATACCAACCGCTGGCTTTCATTTCCTCGACGACGATGGTATCGGCTTCGCGCAAAATATCGCAACGGCGCGAGGTGACTTCGCCAAGAATGCGGACAGCAAGGCCAGGGCCGGGGAACGGCTGGCGCAAAACGATTTCGCGGGGCAGACCCAATTCCAAACCGAGTTCGCGCACTTCATCCTTGAAGAGAGATTTCAACGGTTCAACCAATTGAAAGCGCATTTTCTTGGGCAGGCCACCGACGTTATGATGGCTTTTGATCATGGCGGCGGGATTGCCGGCGATGGGCACGGATTCAATCACATCGGGATAAAGCGTGCCTTGGGCAAGGAATCTGGCTTTGCCAGCGCGTTTGGTGGCAGCCTCAAATACTTCAATGAAAGTGCGGCCGATGATCTTGCGTTTCCGTTCGGGATCGGTGACGCCTTTGAGGCGCTTGAGGAAGAGCTTGGAGGCGTCTTCGTATTGGAGTTTGATTTTGAAATGGCGGCCAAAGACTTCCCGCACCACACCGGCTTCGCGACCACGCAACAGGCCGTTATTAACGAAAATGCAGGTAAGCTGATCGCCAATAGCCTTGTGCAACAGCGCCGCAGCCACGCTGGAATCGACGCCACCGCTCAATCCGAGAATCACCTGCTCATCGCCGACCTGATTGCGAATGGCTTCAACAGCTTGATCGATGTAACTGTGCATCGTCCAGAGCTTGCCACAGCCACAAATGCTATGGACGAAATTGCTGATGATCTCCCTGCCCTGCGGGGTGTGGGCTACTTCGGGATGGAACTGCAGACCGAACATCTTTTTTGCGTGATTCTCGATGACCGCGTAATCAGAGTTTTCTGTCACAGCCACGGATTTGAAACCTTTCGGAAGTTTGGTCAGCTTGTCGCCGTGGGAATTCCAGACTTGCAGAGTTTCCGGCAGATTCGCGAAGAGTGGACAGAAGCTGTCCTTCACCTTTAGCGTGCCTTTGCCATATTCGCGCTTGAGACCTTTCTCCACTTTGCCACCGAGATACTGAGCGAGGAGTTGGAGACCGAAACAGATTCCCAGGATAGGAATGCCGAGATTGAAAATGGCTTTGTCAGGCAACGGAGCATCTTTGGCATAAACGCTCGCGGGGCCGCCGGACAGAATAAGTCCCTTGGGTTGCATCGCGGCGATTTCCTCGGCGGGCGTATCGTAGCGCAGAATGATGGAATAGACATTGCACTCGCGAATGCGGCGCGCGATGACCTGCGTGTATTGGGAACCAAAATCAAGAATGACAATTTGCTCGTTCATACCAAATGAAGGGGAAGTGTTTGCCCTCGAATCGAAGCTTTGGCGAGACAAAAGATGCCACCAACTAAAATTACTTCGATGCCGCTCAGCCTAACCCAGCGGCGGAACTTGAAGCCGAACTATTTCGGCACCACGGAAACTGTCCCGGCAGCGGCATCGTAAACGATCTTCGAGCCGTACGGTGCGTCGGGAATTTTGGCGATGTATTTTGTCTCAACCAGTTCGTTAAGGTCCTTGGGGTAATGGCCTTCTGAGACATTAAAAGCCGCGAGCGCCTGATTGAGCGAGGCTACGTCGACGGTCTTGAGAGCTTTCTTTTGAGCGTTGCCAGCAGCGTTAAGATAATCCACCGGAGCTGTGGCCGGGTTGCCGCCGCCAGAATTTTTATCGCCGCAACCTGCCAGAAACAGCGCAGCCAACATGAAGAGACAGAAAGGTTGTTTCATCAGGAGAATCTATATCGGTTTAAGAAAAAACCAAGGCCATTCCCGGCAACACATGCCTGATTACCGGGCTCTTCCCAAATCTAACTTTCTTTAAAATAAGTAAGCCGGGCAAAAACCCCTTGCCCGGCTTGTGTGTTTAACACTTTCCCAAAGTAACTTTGGAAGTGTGTCTTACTTGGTCGTGTTCGTAGACGGAGCTACCGGAGCTGCGTTCGTAGGAGGAGTAGTAGTGGTGTCGGTAGACTTTGGCTCACAACCCACGAATACGAGACTGGTCAGACACAATAGTGCAATAAGGGACAATTTCCTTTTCATAAGTGCCTGAATTTAACACGTTGAAGGAAAACGGCAACGAAAAAAATTTAAACCCAACTTTCGGCGGCCAATTGGCGGGCAAGTTTTATCAGTTCGAGATCATCCACCAGATTACCAAAGCGCAACTTGGGCATGCCGCTCTGTTGCTGGCCAAGCAATTCGCCGGGACCGCGCAATTTCAGATCTGCCTCGGCTATGCGGAATCCATCATTCGTCTCTTCCAGAACCTTCAGGCGTTGTTGTGCTTCCCGGCTTTTGGCGGCAGCAATCAAAATACAATACGAATCGTGCGCCCCGCGACCGATGCGGCCGCGCAGTTGATGAAGCTGGGCCAAGCCAAACTGCTCGGCATTTTCAATGACCATGATGGTGGCATTCGGCACATCCACACCGACTTCGATGAGCGGCGTTGCCAGGAGAACCCTTACAGTGTTCTTGCGAAACGCGGTCATCACCAATTCTTTCTCGGCACTTTTCAATCTACCATGCAACAGGCCGATGCGGTAAGGCGCGAGGATGGCTTCAAGGTTGTCGAATTCCTTGGTCACGGCTTTCAAGCCTTTGCCGGTATCTTCCACGCGCGGATAAACCACATACGCCTGCCGACCCTCGGCCAATTTCTCGCGGATGAATGACCAGACTTTGGGCAGTTTATCGTCGCTGCGAACGAAGGTTTTGATCCGACCACGCCCTGCGGGTAGTTCATCAATGGTAGAAACATCGAGTTCACCATACAGGGTCAAGCCGAGCGTGCGGGGAATCGGCGTCGCGGTCATGACCAGCAAGTGCGGGTAATTCCCCTTGCGGACTAATTGCTCGCGTTGGGTGACGCCGAACTTGTGCTGCTCATCAATAATAACGAGGCCAAGGCGCTCCATGGCAAAGGCGGATTCAATCAGTGCGTGGGTGCCTATGGTGAGGGTTGAGAGTTGAGAGTTGAGAGTTGAGGGGGGAGAAGATTTGTAATTGCCAGTCTGCAAGGCCACACGAATGCCGAGTGGCTCGAACCAACGTTTGAAGTTTTGATAATGTTGCTCAGCTAAAATTTCCGTGGGGGCCATGAGGGCCACATTGTAAGAGCTTTCCAAGGCCATCAAGGCGCAACAGGCGGCCACCGCGGTTTTGCCGGAGCCAACGTCGCCTTGCAATAAACGTCGCATGGGGTGCGTGCCGGCCATGTCCTTGCGAAGCTCACGGAGAACGCGGGTTTGGGCGCCAGTTAATGAGAAGCCGAGTTGGGCGAGGAAAGGTTTTATTAAATGGTTATCGCCGACACAGGGACGGGACTGCGCCTTGGCTTCGAATTTTTTGCGGCGGAGTTGAATCTCCCGCTGAAGCGAGATGTATTCATCCAGCGCGAGGCGGCGGCGGGCGAGGTCAATGTCCCCTTCTGCCTCCGGAAAATGAAGCATGTGAATGGCGTTGGCGCGGGAAGGAAGCTCCCGGAACCCTTGAACATCGGGTCGATCTTTGGAAGTCAGCGCGTAGTCGCGCAACCTGAAGGTGGCGGCTACGGCATGCGATTCGTTCAAGAGTTTCGGCCATAGTTCGACGATGTCATTTTCGTATTGTTCGAGCGTGCGCCAGATGAAGGAGCGAAGCCAGCGTTGTGGCAAACCTTCGGTGAGTGGATAAATTGGCGCAATGCGGTTGACGTGAATGGAACTTTCTTCGCCGCCTTCGATGACTTCGGTTTCGGGATGATCGATGGTGCGGGGTTTAAGGGAATTCGGCTTGCCGAAGACAAACACCTCGTCGCCCATAGCGAAGTAGTTCTGCATGAAAGGGAGATTCCACCAACGGCAATGCAATCGGGCGGTGCCATCATCAAGGATGATTTCAAATACGGACTTGTGGCCACCGCGAAAGCGCTTAGTGCCCAAGGCAACGATGGTGCCGCGAGTCGTGGCGGCTTCGTCCAGGGTCAATTCCGCGATGGTGCGGAAGTGGCGGCGGTCTTCATAGCGTCGTGGCCGGTGCAGCAGCAGGTCCTCGACAGTGTGCAGGCCAAGGCGGGTTAACTGCGCCTCCCGCTCTGTGCCGACGCCGCGCAATTCCTTGAGCGGTCGGGCCAGAGGTGATTCGAGGGCATTGGATGGCGGCACAGACATCTGAGAGTACGATACAAACGAGTGGGCGCACCTTCAACGGGAAAGCGGTGTTTAATTAGCATGTGGCTGAAAACCTACGTTTCAGCCATGGTTTCACTTGAATTAGCGACGAAGCTACATGATTGCGGGCCGACAGATGATACATTACCATGCCGCCGATGTCTGATGGTTCAGCACAGTCCAGCAGGGTGCCCGCGCCGCTTTTGTTGCTTATTCGCGTTAATGCGACGCAAGCCTGGCGGCGTTTAAAAGCAGTCCGAAACCAATCCCGGTTGCTGACCGGACTGATTCTTATCTTCATTCTCGGCTACCTGGGATTGTCGTTCTGGCTCTTTTACAAAGGGCTCAACTTTGTGGCCTCATTTCCAGGCTTGGGCATTGTACTCACTGAGCGGTTGCTTTACCTGCTATTTGCCTTCCTGTTTGCGATGCTTCTGTTGAGCAATATGATCATCAGTTATACGAACTTGTTTCGGAACCGCGAGGCGGCCTTCCTGATGACGTTGCCAGTGCCGGCCCAGACGATTTTCCAGTGGAAGTTTCTTGAATCCACTTTGCTGGCATCCTGGGCGTTTGTGTTTTTGATATCGCCCCTGCTGGCAGCATTCGGACTGACGCGACATGTGGCTTGGCATTTTTATCCAGTAACACTGGTGTTAATAGGTCTCTTTATCATTTTACCGGGAGTGGCGGGTTCCTGGCTGGCGATCAATCTGGGACGCTTTCTGGACCGGCGCGCGTTTCAAGTGTCGGCGGTGGTGTTTGCGGCGGCACTGCTAGTAATGGCCGGATTTTGGTGGAAGGACCAACCGGCCCCGGATGACATGCTGGAGACAAGAGTTTTGGCCGTGTTGGATCAACTATTGCAAAAGACGAAGTTCGCGCAATTTGCTTTTCTGCCGAGCTACTGGCTGTCCAGCAGTGTTTTGCAATGGGCGGAGGGCGTACTACCGCTGGCGGGATTTTTCATGCTGGTGCTGTTAAGTCACGTGACTTTCTTCGGCTTCCTGGCTTTCACGCGCCTGGGAAATTTGTATTACAACGCAGCGTCTGAGGTGCAGAGCCGGGCCAGTGCGCTCGGGCAATGGGAATGGTTTAAGACGTTAAGCCGACGGAAAAAGCCGTTCGAATCGCCACAAGGGAGAATTGAACGATTCTTTGCAAAGATGCACTGGCTGCAGCGGGACACGCGCGCGTTGCTGGCGAAGGATGCGCGCATGTTCTGGCGGGACACGACGCAGTGGGGGCAGTCGGTGCTGCTGTTTGGGCTGTTGGGAGTTTACATCATTAACCTGCGGCATTTCACGAACCAATTGAACAACCCGTTCTGGCTGCACCTGGTTTCCTACCTGAACCTCGGGGCTTGTTCGCTTAATCTGGCGACGTTGACGACGCGCTTTGTGTATCCGCAATTTTCATTGGAAGGTCGGCGGCTGTGGATTATCGGCATGGCACCCATGGGACTGGAACGGGTGGTGAAAGCGAAATATTGGCTGGCGAGCTGTTCCTCGCTGGTGGTGACGTTGAGCTTAATCTCGCTCTCCTGCTATTTGCTGGACATGACGTGGGACCGCATCATTTTCTTTGGGGCAGTGATTGGCGTTATGACTTTTGCCTTGAATGGATTGGCAGCAGGCTTGGGGGTGCTTTACCCGAATTTCAAGGAAGGCAATCCGACCAAAATTGTCAGCGGGTTCGGCGGCACGTTCTGCCTGGTGCTGAGTTTTATGTATATACTGGCAACGGTGTTGATGCTGGCATTTGGATCGGCGGAAATGCGCGAACAATCGCCCTCGCCCTATCTGGCTTTTTTCAGTATTTGCGGATTTATCGGGCTTTCGTTTGTTCTGGGCTGGGTGCCGCTCAAACTGGGATTAAGGCAGTTGAAGAAGTTTGAGTTTTAAGGAGTGTCGCTTGTTGCGTAGTGCGTGTTACGTGGTGGGAGTTCCTTGGATCAACTCTTCGAGCGCGGTGAATAATGAACTGCCGTCACACAAATGAGTGCATTGGCCGATACTGGTGACGAGGCCGAAGCCGAGGCCATAGGCTTTACCGTTGACCACGCAGGCGTCGGTACGACAATCGGCCATTTGGCGTTCGCCTAAAGCGATTACGCCGGCGCGGTCCCCTTCCACTTCATATTTCCATCCAACGAGCCGGGCCTGAGGATACCAACTGCGCAGTTCGGCGATGATTTTGGGCGTGGGCAATAGCTCGGCGAGCAAGTTGCCCTGGCGGGTGGAGATTTTGCCGGATTTTATTTCAGTCATTTCGCCAGTGGCGGAGCGGGACCAGATTTTTCCGAAGGTAAAATCACTGACGGCGGCGGCGTGGAAGACGACGTCCGTGGATTGCTGCGAAAGTTTTTGCAAACGGTCGCGCAAGTCGGTGGTGGTGGTGAAGGTTTCGACTTTGGCGGCAGAGTGCTCCGGGCGATAGGTGGATTGCTGGCCGAGGAGCAACGTCACGGTGTGGCCATGGCCGACGAGGAAACCAGCCAGTTCCGAACCAAGGCGTCCGGTGGAAAAATTGGTAAGCCGCCGCACTTCGTCCAGGTTCTCATACGTGGGACCGGCAGTGACGATGCAGTTCATGAAATTACTTTAGCCAACCAGCGGCAGGTAGAACAGGAGATTGATGCTAAACCCCGAAGAGCCCAACGGGGTGGGATTTTCATTTAAATTTCTTTATAGGTCGAGTAATTGCTAGCGGTGCAATTGCCCAAGCATTGCGATAATAATAATGGATGGTGGATGATTATACCCTTTCACATGCCTCGCCTGAGGGTGGTGAAAGCCTGGTTATTCATTTTGTTTTTCTTTTCGGCGGTTGGCCTGCCGGCCTGGGGCCAAGGCCAGAATGGAACGAATGCATTTATGATCCAGGATTCCGGCAAGTGGGTGAAGCCGGTGTCCGAGCCAGCAGACGAACCAGCATCTTCGCCCTCAAGCAATGAAGGGGAGCGTTACTTGCTTTTGGACACACAGGTGCATGCAGGAAAGGATGAAAATTACTGCCACATAGTCAAAAAAATCACCAGCCAGAACGGTGTGCAAAATGGAGCAAGTTTGAGTTTCAATTATGATCCCACGTATCAGCAATTGATTTTGCATTACATTGTCATTCGCCGGGGAGATAAGACCTACGACCGATTGGATGCAGACAAAATCAAAGTCATCCAGCAGGAAGCAGAGCTGGAAAGACACATGTATAATGGGAACCTGTCAGCAGTCCTGTTTTTGGAAGATGTGCGGGTGGGAGATATCATCGAATATGCGTGGACTGTTCGCGGAAACAATCCAGTCCTGCGGGGGCATTTTCTTAACTACACGCTCATTGATTGGGCCATCCCAATAGAGAAACATGCCTTTCGGCTGTTATGGCCCGCTGCGCGCAGGCTCACCATCCAGAACCATGCAACGCAAGTCCAGCCCACTATCAAAGATGTCAGTGGATTAATGGAATATTCATGGGAGTTGAAAAACCGCCGCCCGGTGGCGTTGGAAGGTTCAATGCCACCGGGGTACACCCAACTGGGCTGGATCCAATTCACGGAATTCTCAAGCTGGACGGAAGTGGCCGGGTGGGCTGAAGCGCTTTACGAACACTCGGGACCGTTGCCGGCAGATTTAATTCAGAAAATTGCGTTGTGGCGATTGTCCGCTGACCAGGAAGAACAGGTACGGTTCGCATTAAGATTCGTACAGGATGAGGTGCGGTATCTGGGCATTGAAATCGGCCAGGGATCGCACCAACCTAATGAACCAGCGGCCGTTTTTAACCGCCGATTCGGAGATTGCAAAGACAAAGTGGCATTGTTTTGCGCGATCCTGCACGAGTTGGAAATCGAGGCGCATCCAGTCCTGGTGGATACTTACAGCAGACATGTGGATGAATGGGCACCTTCGCCTTACGCCTTCAATCATGTAACGGCGCAGGTAAAAGTTAATGGGAAAACTTATTGGCTGGACCCCACGCGCTCCTATCAACGGGGCCATTTGAAGGATTTTTATTTTCCAGATTATGGACGAGGTTTGATCGTTGAAGCGGGGACAACGAATCTCTGTATAATTCCGCGTCATACCGCGGGCCTTCCAAAAACCACCGTCAATGAGACGTTCAGGATAAAAAGTTATCGTACGCCCATTGTTTATGAAGTGACGTCAATTTTTGAAGGGGCAGCAGCAGACCGGATGAGAGCAACACTAGCGGGAACCCGGCGGGAGGATTTGGAAAAAGCCTATTTAAATCAGACTGCAAAAAAGTATCCGAAAGTCAAATCGGCGCAGCCGATGGAAGTGCAGGATGACCAGGAGAAGAACCTCATCAAAACCTACGAACATTATGAAGTGTCCGATATTTACGAATTATCAGAAGACAAAAAGGAATGGGCATGCTGGTTTTATCCGGACGAAATATTTTCGTTTGCAAAAAGCCCGGAAACCTCCATCCGCACGACCCCACTCGGAGTGGTTCACCCCCGGCATTATATTCAGAATACCGAAATTACCCTGCCGCAGGATTATGCCATTAAAAATGAAATCAAATCGGTGCGGGACGAAGCCATGCGATTTGAGCGGCGGGTAAACTATAACAACCGCCGGCTCACGATTCATTATGAGGTGGCGACTCTGGCCGATGAAGTCGCGGTGAAGGACGTGCCGGAACATCTGAACAATTTGAAGAAGATTCGCGAGGCGGTGGGATTCGGGATTCAGCATGCCAATATCAGCAGCGGCACCTCACGCAGAATGACGAAAGATAAATCATTCCAGCCGAATTGGAGCATCCTGGCAATGGGAGCGATTTATTTTCTATTGGTGGCAGCCGGGGCAGTGGCCTTATATTGGTTCCGCCCCGAATATAAATCGTCTACTCCGCCCTTGATTGCACATCCACTAAAGGGGATTGGCGGCTGGCTGATCGTGCTGGCGATTGCAATGTGCCTTGCTCCAATCAACATTACGTTCCTGATTGCAAAAAACTCTTCCGCCTACTCCGTGACCACCTGGAACTATCTAACCGCGCCTGACTCTTCAGCTTATCATTCTTTGTGGGCACCCATATTGATTTTGGAACTGCTGGGCAATTTGAGCTTGTTGGTTTTCTCGGTGCTAAACGCCGTCTTCTTTTTTCAAAAACGATACGCTTTCCGACGATTTTTTCTGATTTTTCTGACCGTCAATGTGATGGTCACCATCGTTGATCAGGTGGGATGCGGATTTATTCCGCACGCTGCTGTGGCAGGCACATCCAATTACTCTGCTATTTTTCGCACCATTGTTCCGGCCACGATCTGGTCGCTTTATATTCTCAAGTCACAACGGGTAAAGCTGACGTTTGTGAATTGAGCCTAGTGGTTCTGGAAGGAAAGGTTGGAACCCTCCTTACGGGCGTGTTGCCCAAATCGGAAGGCTGCAAAAGGCGTGGTCCGGGTTATTTTAAAGTCTGGAGAGGTCTAAGAATTCTGCCGGTTTAACGTTGCTGCGGACGGGGACGTCCGCGCTCCGGGATTTGGGCAACACGCCGTTACGTCGGCTCCTACAGAGATTAGATAGGTCGTGGGTCTAAGGAGTTTTGCTGTCGTTTTTTTGTGGTGGGCGGAGGTCTTGGAGGGCGTTGAGGATGGCTTTTTGGACGCCAGGATGACTCAGGTTGCCGAGATGGCCACCACGCTCGAAGACGGTCATTTGCTTGGGATCAAAGGTGGCACGCAGCCAATCGTAATCTTCATCAGCGAGAAGGAAATCGTTGCGGTTCGCGATGAGCCGGATGTGGGGATTGGCATGAAGGCCTTCGGCATAGGTGCGCAAGTCACCGGCTTTGGCCAGGACTTCTGGTGAGGCCAAATCAATGCCGCGGGTTTTATAATAGGGAATGGCAAATTTCTGGAAGTAATCCTTATAGGAAAATTGAAGGATTTCTTGATACACGGGATCGCGTCGCAGGTTTTTAATGGGATGCTGCAAGACGCCTTGATTGTTTCGCCGCTGGCTGCTGTAGATGACGTCGCGCAGGATAAAGCGGAAGGCCAGACCGATGAGGAATTTGGATTCGACGGCACTGAATGGCAAGGTGGATTGGGGCCGAAGGGTGTTGCTACTGAGCGCGGCGACTTTAAGAAAGGTATTTTCAATATCAGCGGTCCGTTCTTCAGGAGGCCACTCCAATGGGGCTTGATAGAATTCGTCCAGCTTGGATACACCATAGAGCAATCGTACGGGAGTATTGATGGCAACGTAACGGTCGAACTTGACCAACGGCGCCTGATTGGTTGATTCGGTGCCAGCGATGAGCAAGGAATGAAAGGCCCCCATGGAGTAGCCCATGAGCGCTTTGGAACCGAGCCGATACGGATAGGCTTTCGTCAATTGACGATCAATCGCGGTCAGGGCCACATGCAAATCTTGAGCATCCACAGGCGTGTAAGCCGGCAGAGCCGCAGTGGAGGCGTGTTCCATGAATTCGGGATTGTAAACGCTGCTGACGGATACAACGGAGAAACCTTGTTTATAAACTAATTCGGCCAGGGCGAGCGCGGTTTCAGCGAGACGATGCGAACCAAGGCCGGGAGCGATATAGACTACGGGGGCGTTGCCGGGTTGCAGCCAATAAGTAAATTTTAATTTTCTTCCGGTAGTAGGAATTAAAACTGAGGTCGTGGTGGCATTGCCGGGAAATTCCTGATCCTGGTAAGTGAAAAAAACCGATTGAAGGGTTTCAAGCGTGGATTCGTCCTGTTTGCCCTTCAGTTGGAAGTCAGCCACCTGATTTTTTCGGACAAAGGTCCAGACATATTGAATTTCAGAATAGGCGTCCGCTTCGGCTTGGGCGAAGCGGACATATTCATCAACGTTGTCGGAAAGATTATTATAGGTGAACCCATAGGTGGCGTAGGAATAAGGAGGAAAGTACACGAGTGGGTTTACGAGGGTATCGCCGATGAGGCCGGTGCCGTCGCGGTCGTTGCTCGGGCCAAAGACGGGGAGCATCAAATAGACTTGGGGATTCCACCCCCAATAGCCAAAGGTCTGGCCGAAATCCTTGTTCGATTTGGGGATTTTAAATTTGGTGGCGACATCGAAAAAACCAGCGCCGCCAAGAACTGTGTTGCAAAGGAAACGATAGGTTTCATCCCGCGCGCCGACCCAGTGAGCTTGTAATAAATTATTAATCACGCGATCGGGATAAGTAACGTTGCGACTGAAATTGCCAATGCCTCTGCGAACCGGCTTCCCCACAACGACGCGATAGACTTTGCTGGTCGGCTTGACGACGCCGACCATAAGCCCCTTGTTGAAGGACCACATGACGCGATTCACCGGTTCAATGGGATCGGGAACAGATTTGGGGAGTTCGAAGGTT
This sequence comes from Pedosphaera sp., assembly GCA_028293285.1. Lineage (GTDB taxonomy): Bacteria > Verrucomicrobiota > Verrucomicrobiia > Limisphaerales > Pedosphaeraceae > Pedosphaera. The sequence continues at coordinate 1,363 of JAQGPC010000280.1, read as the reverse complement.
TCAGAAACAGCATTATGAGTCCAATTGGTCGGGAGCGGTGGATTGAGCGTTTTCTGCGTCACTACGGGCGGAGACGTGTTAGTGATGATTTTATCGACCTGATTGGTTGCAACACCGGGAGCGGTGGCGGCGTCAGTCGGTTTGTCGCCATCAGTGGGTGGTTTAAAGCCCAAGGTCTGGCCGAACGCGGACGGACAGGCTGCACATAGCCCGCAAAGAAGCAGCGCAAAAAACAGGAGAGCCTTTTTCATCAAAATGCTTAGAGATTTTATTTCTGAATGTAGAGCGCGCGTTTTAAATGCGTATCGGCCAACCAATTGCACTGAAAATCGCGCTCGTTGCGTCTATTAAGCTGGACGATGTTGGAAAAGGGCGGTGTGGCATATGGGGTGTTTTCCTCTTGAAGCAACCATCTTGCTCCCTTTGCCATCAACTATCTTCGTGGTACGGTATGAGGTTGGACGGGCATCTTCAGCGCCAGGTCTTCCACCCGGTTCACCTCAATGGAACCATATTGCATCACCTCTTTACTGAACTGCGTCTGGGAACATTGGCGCATGGGGAATTTAAATCCGCCGAACTCGCGGTAGTCAGCAAAACTCTTTTTTAACAAGGTTGGCGCGCCGCCAATTTCTACTGTCTCCATGGTGCCAGACAAAAGGAAATTGGCTGCGTCGTAGTAATGAGTCTTTTGGCGGCCCGACTTTGTCACCAGCTTTAACGCGTAGCACTTTCTGCCTTCGAACGTCGTTTCGCCCAGAGATTCCACCGATTGATAGTTTTGTGGATCATCATAGCACGCGAAGAATTCCGCATCGTCGCGGTTCTGTTCAAGCCGTTTGCCTTTCAGCCTGGTAACGGCCCCGTCCTGAGTCTCCCAACTGTTCAGTCCGTCAAATCCAGAGCCATAGCCGTCGAGCTTCAGCCCCATTGGCGATTTTTGGTCAATGACGAACCGCCACTTATTGGATCTCGTCGCAAAGATTTCCACTGGTGACGTGGCCAGCCAGCCGCAATCAGCGTCATACATTCCTTTGGCGTGAAAGGAACGAATGCTCAAAGCGGCTTGAGATCCGCCGCGTGCCTCCAAGGCTTTTCGCAAAACTTCCTCTGCCAAGATAGTGGCTGTGGGCGTCACTTTCGGCACGGCCAACGTTTCCGGATGCGGCACACCAAACCACTTGTCCAAATCCAACTGATGCCGGCCCTTCTGTAATTCTTCTGCCAGATGGATTGTCCTAGAGGGTGTACTTAACTTTGTTGGTGTAAGCTGTTGGATGATAGAACGAGGTAATTATCCGAGTGATGTGAGTGATGAGGAGTGGGCCTTTGCGGCTCCGTATTTATGTTTGATGCGCGAGGA
>JAQGPC010000267.1 GCA_028293285.1 Pedosphaera sp. | reverse complement strand
GGACAGCATGGGCAACGGTGCGGTGATGAAGCCGGGTGATGTGCAACGCATGACCGCAGGGACCGGTGTGTTGCATAGTGAATACAATTATTCACCGATTGACCCTGTCCATCTCCTGCAAATCTGGATTGTGCCGGAGAAGCAGGGGCTGAAGCCGGGCTATGAACAGAAATCGTTCAGCGCGGAGTTGCAACCGGGCAAACTGGTTCCGGTGGTCTCGAAAGAGCCGAAGAACGGCGCGCTGAAGATCAACCAGGATGTGGAGCTGTTGATCGGCAAGCTCGGGCCCGGAGACAAGGTGAGCTACGAGCTCAAGCCGGATCGTCATGCCTGGGTGCAAGTCGCCGAAGGTTCCGTGACGCTGAACGGCAAGGAACTGAAAACCGGCGATGCCGCAGCCGTGGACAACGAAACCTCTTTGACGCTCACCGGCAAGGAGAACTCCCAAGTGCTGCTGTTCGACCTGAACTGAGCAAAATGAGAATAAAAGGCGGGAAGGAACATCAGTTCCTTCCCGCTTTGCAACGAATTGCCGAGAGACTGAACTTTCAAACGGCATCCTAAAGTTACGCCATGCGGCCTAGTGAATAATTCCGACGAGTTTTCAGTGTCGACGGTGGTGGTTCGATTCCGACCCTCGCCTCCACTCAATTTCATTGAGGTTTTGGAGGAAAAGTGCTGAGATTTACTGGAACTTCCAGTGAAAATTACAGTGGCCAGAACAACTGCGCCACCATTTTCACCAACTGGATTTAACTGGTTCATCACTGCCTAACGAGACGGAACTCTTCAGCGTTAGCTTCATAAACGTGCAAACACTTATGCAGCTAAAATACCGTCTGTTCTGTCGCCGGAGTGGCATTTATTATTTGGAAGACCGGGAGTCCCGGCACCAAGAAAGCCTCAAGACCAAATGCAAGGGCCAAGCCGAGCGTTTACTCCACGCCAGGAACGAGGCCCACCAAAATCCCATCTCTAACCTGCAGATGGCTCGGGCCTACCTTAAAGCGGCCGATCCCGAAATCTGTAAACGCACCTGGCAGGATGCCTTTGAGGAATTGGTCAAATCCAAAGGCGGAAGTTCTACGTGCAGCAGATGGCACCGGGCGATCAAGGCGCCTTCCTTTGATCTAATCAGGAAAATGTCGATCATAGAGACACGTGCCGAGCACTTTCTGAGGGTGCTGGCGTCCGGTCCCGTTTCCACGAATGTTTACCTCCGGAGGCTGCACAACTTTGCATTAGATATGAATTGGCTTCCATGCCCAGTGCTGCCTCGCCGGCAATGGCCTCCAGTGCGTTTTAAAGAAAAGCGGGCGATCACCTCGGAGGAACACCAGAAAATCGTGCAGCGGGAGCAGAATCTCGAGCGGAGAGCTTTCTATGAGATGCTTTGGTACTTGGGAGCATCGCAGTCGGACATGGCCAACCTCGGGACTGAAAACATTGATTGGACAGACAAAACGATTAGTTTCGAAAGGCAAAAATTACGCCACAAGGGCCAGCAGCCGGCTTTGATCTCGTTCAGCCCGGAGGTGGAGAGTATATTGCGTGCTCTGCCCGGACGCGGTCCCCTTTTTCCTTACCTCATAACGGTGCGAGGGTGCGACCGAGCTACCGAGTTCAAGCAGCGTTGCCGTGGACTCGGCATTGAGGGGATAACCCTCCACTCCTACCGTTATGCCTGGGCGGAGCGTGCAAAGCAATGCGGGTTACCGGAGCGTTTCGCACAGCAGGCCCTTGGACACGGCAGCAAAGCAGTGCATCGGGCGTATTCCCGAAAAGCATTGGTTAAGGTGCCCTCGCTCGAAGTATGGGCGCAGGCGCACGCAGAGCAGAAGGTCATTCAGGTGGAGTTCCCCGGCCCGGAACAGCCCGAGCGGGATACCAGCCAAGACCCTCAGAGTGCTAATTTAAAGAACTGAGCCGATTGGACTCGGCTGCCGGCGTTAAGCTCTTGCGCGTGAGATTTTGCTGAGCCCAGTGCCCATAAATCGCTTTTGTGGCTTTGGTAAGCCAGACGCGATCCTTAGCGACCCCCTCGATTTCAGACGCAGCGAAATATTTCGTCGCATTTGGAACCGGGTTGCCCAATGGCTTGAGCAGGTTGGCGCGAACGATCACAGGAATGTCATGCTCAGGAAAACCCAGGAGCATGGCAGTTTGTGGAGTGGTGAGGCGTGCAGGAAGGCGTTTCAGGTTCAAGAAGTCTACCATGTCGTCTTTCATAGGGAGATGGCGCCAGAGTCGAGATTCTTACCAAGCCAAGATCTGTCCGTGTAGTCACAAGCCGCCGGGTAGGGGACGAAATGAACAAGGAGCTTTCGCTCGTCAGTGGTAATAATTGCGGATCTGGTCGCTTTTTAGGTTCTGTGCCTTCCCTAGGTTGAACAAAAGGCAACAAAATTTGAGCAAGATTCACGCCATGGAATTTGCATTGGTTTTGCTAGGAATTAGATGAATGGTTTCTGGAATATGTCCAAGTTTTACCCTAAAGTGTCTTCGATCGGCCGCTTGTTGTTGAATGCGCAGGCATATTTCGTGTTAGTTTCATCCAGTGGACCGTGATCAATTAAAAACCAGAGTAGCTGCGCTCGCTGATAAAGGAGTCTTCGTTGGCACCTCCTCTTGGAAGTATCCAGGCTGGCGGGGGATGCTGTATGATGAACAGCGTTACGTCTGGCGGGGCAAGTTCGCCGAGAAGCGATTCAATGAACATCGCCTGAATGAATATGCCGAAGTGTTCAAGACCGTCTGCGTCGATGCTGCGTATTACAAGTTCCCCGACCAGCGGTATCTCAGCAATCTCGTTTCCCAAGTGCCGGAGGATTTTCTCTTCACTTTCAAGGTCACCGACAATATCACGCTAAAGAAGTTTTCCAATCTGCCGCGATTCGGGGACAGAGCCGGCAAACCCAATGAACATTTCTTGAATTCGGATTTGTTTACCCGTGGATTCCTCGGTCCTTGTGAAGAGTTCAAGAAAAACATTGGACTGCTGATGTTCGAGTTCTCCCGATTTTATCCCACAGACTTTGCCCATGGCCGGGACTTTGTGGCGGCGTTGGATCAATTCTTAGGGAAGCTGTCGAAAGGTTGGAATTATGGCGTGGAAATCAGAAATCGAACCTTCCTCCAACCCGAATATTTCCAGATGCTTTCCCGTCATGGAGTGGCACACGTCTTCAACTCCTGGGCAGACATGCCCGCCGTTGACGAACAAATGGCGATACCGGGGACGATCACTACGCCAGAGTTTTCCGGTGCGAGACTCTTGCTGAAGCCCGGACGCAAGTATCAAGAAGCAGTGGATAAATTCAGTCCTTACGAAGCCATCAAGGAACCATACCAACAAGCGCGGGTAAGGATGTTGGTGCCCTTGTCAAAGAGGACGCCGTTCACGCTGCAATAGCTGGGATTGAGGGGATCGACCGTTATATCAGTCATCGCGTCGCAGTTGCCAAATGCGTCGCTTCCTATGGCGGTGACGCTGCTTGGGATTGTGATGGCGGTCAGACGGGTGCAGCCCCCAAAAGCTTGCTGGGCGATATTCGTGACGCTGCCGGGAATCGTGACGCTGCCGGGAATCGTGACGCTGGTAAGAACCGTGCAATTCCAAAACGCTGAAGACAGGATTCTGCGGGCGCTGGGGGGATTGAATAGCTTCCAGCCTTGCCGCCTGGACATTGCACAAGCGTGCCCACTCTCTTGTCGAACAAGACTCCATCCACACTGGCACAGGAAGGGTTGAGTGCATCGACCGTTATCGCGGTGAGCTTGAGGCAGCTAACAAATGCACCTTGCAGAATATTGGTGACGTTGCTGCTGATAGTGACGCTGGTGAGATTCTCGCAGGAGTCGAAAGCCGAGGAGCCAATGTACGTGACGCTGTCAGGGATTGAGATGCCACGCAGAGACGAGCAATAACTGAAAGCACTACCGCCGATCCTTGTGAGGCACTGGGAAAGGGTGACGTTTGTCATGGCGATGCAATGATCGAAAGCTAGTGATCCGATGTTCGTTACTGTGTCAGGGATTGCGACGTTGAGCAAGCTGAAGCACTGCCAGAATGCCCCACTGCCTATTGTGGTGACCGGAAGTCCGTTAGTGGTCGAGGGGATAGTCACATTACCACCGGGGCCGGTATACTTCGTAATGGTGATCGCGCCGCTGTTGGTAGTGAAGGTGAATTGTGCGTGAGCCTGCTTCGCCAGCGCCGATATAATGATGATGATGGAGATTCCGAATTTCGTTCTGATTGATTTCATATTATCTCTGTTCCCGTGCCGAACAATCAATATGCGACGCGTGTAGTAATAATTCCAATATACGAACAATATTTCGAGTGCGCCCCATGACTACCGGCGGTTCGTGTATTGAAATATTTGATGCCTCATGGATGAAAGCTGAGCCAACGTCGCCATAGCTTCAAACAAAAAGGCCAGCCCATTGCTGAGACTGGCCTGATTGAACACACCAACTCCTATGATAAGGCTGATGCGTTTTAGTGTGAACAGTTCACAGATGCAGGGCAAACAAAAATCCCGCCTTGTGAGCGGGGTAGGGTAATTGTGGAAAATGTGATCCCTCCGCCCCAAGCTAGCGCAGTGACCAGTCCTCAAACAAATCAATAAACCGTGTAGGCTCTCAACGCATAGGTGCGATAACCCGCTGTGATGCGGGTGCTACTGCTGGGGCGATAGCCTTCGGAACCGCACCAGAGATGAATCAGGCGGTAGTCGCTGGGATTGGTGGAGAGGCCTGCACCCAATTGATTGTTGCACGCGGTCATGGCCGCAACGAGTTGAGAGGCACTGATGCGGGCGCAGAAATAGCCGCCGAGCGAACCGGTTGCTTCCGATGTGGCCTCACGAGTGCAAAATTGGGTGCCACCGGCCAAAACCGTGTTGACGATGGCATTATGCGTTCCGCCGGTATCCATGTGGACATATTCCCGATACTGGCTTGAACCGCGGCTGTCCCATAGCCCAATACAATAGAACACCGACTTTTGATGCACTACATCAACAATGCAAATGCCCATTTGGCCGAAGAGCGCAGCCCCTGATGTGTCGCCCGTTATGGACCATTCGTGATTGTACCATTTGGCTTCAGTTTGCAATACAGGGTTACTGCCAAAAGTAATATTCCAGGGGCGTAGGTTGTCGGTTTGCGTCCAGATTCTATAATCGCGGGCACCCATGTAAGGGTTGAAAGCGGTGGCGCTATCGGTGTTGATCCAGTAACCCATGCCGGTGCTACCAACTTGAAAGCCCATGGCGCCATAGCTGCCATCATGGGCGCGTTGTTGATTTTGGGCCGGAGAATTCACCGGAAAACCAGTGAAATCCACAATCGGCCAATTGACGGCCATTTGGGCGCAAGCACCCATGCCGAAAACTGAGAGAAAGGTTTTACCCGAGGGATAACTATCAAAGTAGATATTGCCAGCGATGGAGTTCGTGTAGGTGTAAGGATACCAGAAATTTGTGGTGGTGGCTTTTGCCTGTAAAGTGAGCAAGATAAATCCCGCGACCAGCAGAGCTTTAATTCGTGTCCGAGACATTATTTTTAGCAGCCTTCTAATGGATGTTTTCATAGTTCGATTGGGTTAATGAGTTGTTCCTGATGGTCGTGGGTTTTGCAAGGGTTCGTGGAAGAGAGTGCCCTCCGGGAGTGTAATTCTCAATCCCCACATTCGGAGGGAAACAGAACCATGGTCGAAAAGAAGTGGACGATCAGAGCGGAAT
>JAQGPC010000241.1 GCA_028293285.1 Pedosphaera sp. | reverse complement strand
TGGTTGCGCCATCGCCAAAAGGTTCCCTCCAGCCGGCATAAACAAAAAATCCAACAGCCAAGACCCCCGACATTCCGTTTTCGCCCGCCAACTGGTCAACCACAATCACATCGTAATGTTTCGGGAGCGACACAAGCCAACCGAATCAACCTTGTTTTAAGCGCATCCATTCCATATCTTTGAAACCATAGCCAACATGAAATCGTCTGCTTGGGAATAGATTATGAACCAGCTTAAGAACCTCCTTGTTTCGACCATTGTGGCCGGAACTTTCGCCCTGTCACTGCACGCTGAGAATTGGGGGCATTGGCGGGGGCCCGCTTATAATGGCTCAACCACGGAAAAGAATCTGCCAACGGAATGGAGCAAGACGAACGTGGCTTGGGTGGCCCCGCTGCCCGGCTACAGCGGCGCCACACCAGCGGTATGGGGCGATTACGTTTTTGTTTCCAGTCCGGACGCGCAAAAAAATCTGACGCTTATCTGCTTTAATGCCAAGGATGGTGCGGTGCGCTGGCAGCAAACCGTGGCGGTTGGTGACAAGGAAAAAGGCCGGAACAACATGGCTTCACCTTCGCCGGTCACGGATGGCAAGATTGTGGTGATCCTTTTTGGCACGGGTGATTTGGCGGCGTACGATTTTTCCGGCAAACAACTTTGGGCCCGCAATCTCGGCAAGGAATATGGCCGGTTCGCCAATATGTGGCTTTATGGCGCCAGTCCGCTGCTTTACAAGGGCAAGCTGTACATCCAGGTGCTGCAACGCAACCCGCCGCCGCCGGATTATACCAACGCCATCGATGACAAGCCCGAGCGCGAGTCGTATCTGCTCTGCCTTGACCCGAAGACCGGCAAGAATATTTATCGGCATATTCGTCCCACAGATGCTTTGAAGGAATCGCAGGAGTCTTATGCCTCGCCCATTCCTTATGAGTACAAGGGCAAACCTGAAATCCTCATCGCTGGCGGCAATTGCGCGACGGCGCATGATGCAGCCAGCGGGGAAGAACTCTGGCGTTGCGGCGGCTTGAATTCAAAAAATGATTCCTATTTTCGAATTGTGCCCTCGCCGGTGGTAGCGGATGGACTGGTGGTGGCATGCGCGCCGAAGCGCGAGCCGGTTTTTGCCATCAAGGATGGCGGCAAAGGATTGGTCACGGATACGCACGTGGCATGGAGTTTCAAGGAGTTCCCATCCGATTGCGTGACGCCGCTTTATTATCAAAAGAAATTGTTCGTGCTCGACGGCGACAAACAGATGATAACCTGCCTTGACCCCAAGACGGGCGAGAAAAAATGGCAGGGCAACATGGGCACGCGTGAAATCTTTCGTGCCTCACCTTCAGGCGCTGACGGCAAGATTTATTGCATCAGCGAAAACGGTACGGTCGTCATTCTAAGTGCAGGCGATGAATTCAAAATCCTCTCCACCATCAAAATGGGTGAGGAGCCAATCCGTTCATCCATTGTGATTGCCAACGGGCACCTATTCATTCGCACGGGACAGAATTTGTATTGCGTTGGGAAGAAGTGACGGCAGCGGCTAGTGCTATAAATTGTCTTCGACTTTGGTGATGAGAGCTTGAAGTCGTCTGGCTGTGTCAGGCTCCTGTTTAAGCTCCAAAAGGGGACTGAGTTCCGTCCAAATAAGTTTAAAATCGAGATGCCGGTGCTGCTTCACCAGAACCGTTTCTACATCTGCCCAATCCCGGTCACGGCCAGCAAAGCATTTATGGACAATCAGATCCTCTGCGCTGCATGTTAATAAAGATTGCCCGGGGCCAACTTGAAAGGATGAAGCGCGATGGATAGTTCCTTCTTCAAAAGGAAGCGCTCCCATAGCCACATCCAAGCCAACCTCATTCTGACCTTCCAAAAGCAATACTCGATAGGTTAAGGCGAAATCGCGGGCATCCGGTCGTCGCCCACGAAAACGAGCAAGCAAGGGATCAATAAATTTTTCTTCTTCGCCGAACCCTGTCAGCAGGGTGACATCCACATCCAATGTGAGCCGAGGTTCTCCCCATCGCTGCAGCGCTAATCCGCCAATTATGCAAAACTTCCAGTTCTGTTGTTGAAAGAAAGATTGCAGTTCCAACGCTGCTGCAAATACAAGATTCACGATTTGCGGGCCCGTTGAAAAACGGCCTGCTGTTCCACCAAGCCAGAGGTTTTGCGCCGGCGATTCGCTACGGGAATGGAAAGCAGGGTGTCGCTTATTCGAAGAGCTTGTTCTTCCGTTAAGGCGCGCAACTCATGCCATCGTTGTTTTTCGAGTTCAATAGCTGCGGCTCGGTACTGGCCAAGCCATTGGCGTTGTTGCTCGGGCGTCGGAACTTTCACAAAAATAGTATAGCTTTCGTCACGCTTACTGTCATGACTTTTCGTGGAACTTGCCTGTTGCCACACTCCCTGCTTCACTTTCGCCATGGCCTTCCCTTATAAAATCGCCACTTTGCTTTATTGTTTCAATGAACAGGACGAAGTCCTCTTGCTGGAACGGACGCAGGAGCCGAACCTGGGGATGTGGAGTCCTTGCGGAGGAAAGTTGCATACGGACATCGGTGAATCGCCTTATGCCTGCGCTTGCCGTGAAGCACACGAAGAAATGGGGTTGGAACTGAAACCGGCGGATTTGCATTTGACTGGCATCGTTGCCGAGCACGGCTACCAAGGACAAAGTCATTGGCTCATGTTCCTGTTTGAAGTGAAGCCGAGATTAAAGGTTACACCGATGCCGCATCGGGAGGGTGTCTTTAAATTCTTTCCCCGGAGCGCACTGGCCGGTTTAAAAATGCCGCACACGGACATCGAACAAATCTGGCCTTTATTTTGGCAACATCGAGGTGGTTTTTTTGCTGCATATTGCCATTGCTCGGCCGAAGGTCGTAATAAATGGACCGTTGAAGAGTCCATCCGGCCACGCGTTGGCTAAAGCGAATAAATTCGACATTCGTCATTTGAAAATCAAAATTATCCCCGTGTCTGACGAACCAATCATTGATCTGCAAAGCGACCATTATTTCATGGGGGAAGCGTTGCGCCAGGCATTTCGCGCATATGAAGCGGAGGAAGTGCCGATTGGCGCGGTGGTAGTGCGTGAGGGGCGAATTATCGGGCGTGCCTCGAACCAGGTTGAAACGCTTAAAGACGCGACTGCTCATGCCGAGATGCTGGCCTTGACCCAGGCCGAGTCAGCGGTAGGCGACTGGCGTCTGACCGATTGCACGTTATACGTGACCAAGGAACCGTGCCCAATGTGCGCTGGAGCGATTGTGCATGTGCGGTTGGCGCGCGTTGTTTTCGGCGTGGGCGATCCCAAGGCTGGCGCGGCGGGTGGCGCATTGAATTTACTCCAGTTCCCTACCTTGAACCATCAATGTGATATCACGCGCGGCGTGCGCGAGCAGGAATGTATGTCTTTGCTGCAAATGTTCTTTGTCGAGCAGCGGGCCAAGGCGAAACTGCGCTCCCAAGGCGGCGAATAAGTCCAGATTACTTCAGCGCTTCAAGGGCCCGTGTTTTGCCGGGATTCTCTTTGTAGAGAAACCGTTCGAGTATCTCATCAATCACCAAGTCCGGCTTTTCCTGTTCGATGAAGGCCGGATCCCATTGGTATGTCCAAAGATAAACGACCTTATTGAAATAATAGCCAAGGAAAGGAACCCAAGTGCCCGAAAATGAATCGCGGAAGATGATGACCTTGCCTTTGGCATCAGGATTGATGGTGATGGCAGGCTCGGTGAGCTTGCTCCATTTTCTGCCAGGAATCAGGTTGAGATCTATGGTTGAGTTGATGGATTTGAGCGGCGGGCGCGGCGCAAGGGAAGGACAATTGGTTTCCACCATGTTTTGGTCCGAGCCTAATAATCTGGTTAGATCGCCGCCTTTTTCGTCGTGAAGCTTCTTCTCGAACAAGTCAATCGAAAGCGGTTTCAGCCCGGGCATTTGTCGCGATAGCGTGCGGATAAGCTCCTGATGGGCCACGAAGCCGCCGTAAAAATTCCAGTGGGTATCAGTGACCAGATAGACCGGGCAATTCGTTTTGGCATCCAACAGGACTGGTCGCAAATCCAGGACTTCCACGGTGGAATTTGTTTTCATGTAAGCCACAAACTGGTCGAGCTTCGTGGCAGGGTGCACCTTGGTTATCCAATCCGGCAGATATTCGGGATAGATGGAATCTTTATTGGGTGGAATGACAAAGAGATAACGAATGCCGCGTTTGGCAAGCCAATCGCGACGGCTTTCCAACAATGATTTCCACTCCTGGAGTTCCTTGGGCTCAAACTTGGACATGCCGCGATAGTTTTCAATCATCCGTTCACCGGAGTAATACAACCACCCATCACGGCCGGTAATGACAACCGATGGTGACGATTGGTTGAAGAAAGTGTGCTTCCAGCGATGGTTCCAGCGAATCAATTGCTTTCGAAAACCAAAATGGTCGTTAAAATAACTTTCCAGGCCACTGAAATAATTGCGAATGCCATCCAGGCTGGAATTAAAGGACGGGTATTTTGCCGGAGCGCGATTTTCATTGGGGACGGGAGCCTGATCCAGATCAAAAAACGAATCCAATGTGGGAATCCAGAGCAAGCCAATGAAACCGATAATGAGCACCCATTGCATGGCCTGACGAAATATTTCCAATTTTCGAGAGTTCGTCATGGTGATTAAAACCGGTAATAGATGAATGGATTGTAAGTCCCGCCCGCCAGCCAGGAAACCGAGATAAGCAACAGGGCGGTAAGCATCAAGGGTTCAACCACAAAACCGATGAAATGCAGCACGGGACGCGCCGGTAGCGGAAGTGCATGCACCAATCGGAGGCATTGTTGTTTGAACCAGGGCCAGAACGGCATGGAGAAAATGATGCCCAGCACAAGCACCCAGGCGAGCTCGTTGGTTAAATACCGGACGATGGGTTGAGCGCCGAGCGTTGTGCTGCCCAGACCGACCATCGTGCTAAGAAATGTCATTGCCTGTGGGAAGGAGTCAGCACGAAACAATACCCAGCCGACGATTACCACCACGATCGCGTAAGCGTGGCGAAAAGGGCGGGGCAACCATGCGATCAGGGAGCCAAAGCGGGTTCGTTCCAGCACGAGAAAAATGCCGTGATAAAGTCCCCAGACCACGAAAGTCCAACTCGCACCGTGCCAGAGTCCGCACAGGAAGAAAACAATGACGAGATTGAAATAAGTGCGGCCGGTGGAGCCGCGGTTGCCGCCGAGTGGGATGTAAAGATAATCACGGAACCAACTGGAAAGGGAGATGTGCCAGCGACGCCAAAAGTCCTGAATGGATTGGGCAATGTAGGGATAATTGAAATTCTCCAGGAATTCGAAGCCGAACATTTTGCCCATGCCGATGGCCATGTCCGAATAACCGGAGAAATCAAAGTAGATTTGCAGCATATAACAGAGCGCGCCAAACCAGGCAACCAGTGGAGAGAGTTCGGCAGCGGGCAGGGAAAAGATTTGATCGGCGGCAGAGGCGGCGGCGTTGGCGATGATCATTTTCTTGGCCAGACCGCCTATAAAGCGCCGGACGCCTTCCACAAAACCTTCGCGCGTGAGGATGCGTTTGGCGATTTGCGGCGCAATGGCGCTCCAGCGCAGGATGGGGCCGGCAATCAATTGCGGGAAGAAAAAGATATAAAGGGCGGTTTCGTAAGGATTGCGGGCAGCACGGCTTTTGCGGCGATAAATATCGATGACGTACGACAGGGCATGAAAGGTAAAGAAAGAGATGCCAATGGGCAGACGAACCGGTTCAAGACTGATGACGCCGAGTTTCAGGGTGGCCAGCAAGGGATTAAGGTTGCTGACGAAGAAATTGGCGTATTTAAAAAAGGCGAGCAGACCGATATTCAGGGCGACGGCGATACCCACAGCCCATTTTCGGCGGGCGGGTTCGGATTCCCGATCCACCCATAAACCAAGGGCGTAGTTCATCAACGTGGAACCGAGCATGAGGAAGACAAAGACCGCTTCGCCCCACGCATAAAAAATGATGCTGACCGCCAGGAGCCAGAAGTTCTTCAGCCGAATGCCCGGAAAAATGTGATACAGGGATAGAACGACGGGCAGGAAAAGAAAAAGAAAGATGGGCGAGCTAAATACCATGCAACATTGACATTAATGCCCATCTTTCTAGATGTTAGCACGGCCTAATTCAATAAAAATATTGGTTCTTTGCTACGCGCAACCGATTTAATTACACGTAGCGGCGTCTCGGCAGAGCGCCGCAAACCTTTATGATCAGTAAAGAATCCGGCGCTCTGCCGAGACGCCTTTACGGCTGTATTCTCAGCTTACCGCGAGCAGAGAGACTTTTTCATTTTGCTCGTTACGGGCAATACCTTGGGCCCGGGGGTCGAGGGTGGGCTTGCCGTCCACAAGGAATTGATAATGGTGATGACCGTGGCTGAGTGGAATCTGGATGTGCCAGGCGCCATCAACCTGCTTTTTCATGGGAAACGCGGTGGGATTCCAGTCGTTGAAATCGCCAATGAGATGAACAGTTTGCGCGGCGGGTGCCATACAAATGAAGTTCACGGGTTTGGCCATCTTCTTGGCGGAATAACGGTCCTGAAAACTCGAGGAAGAACTATTTGATTGCATCGTTTACAACTGTTGTTTTTCTCCAATTTGCGCGGCTCTTAAAGCTCACGCAATTCTTATGCGTGAAAAAAGCAAAACAGAATACGTCACGCAAGCTGAAAAGTAAAATTTGAGTTTGAAATTATCGAATGCTGAAGACTCACATTTTCAACTACGGCGCGAAGACTTGAGGGTGATTGGCCTTGAAGAGTAGGACAGGCGTCCCGCCTGTCCTACTCTCCTGGAGTGCCGTCGGGCGCGGTGGGGTTTTGCTGGAGTTCCCAGAGCTTGGCGTATTTTAAAAAGGTATAATAGCCGTACATCATGGCGAGGATCAGACCGTGATAACCGTCGCGAAAGCCTTGTTGAAAAATATACACCTTGAGGAACATCCCCACGGGGCTGAAAATCATTTTGCCGAGCGAGGCGCGTTTGTTCATCTCTGCATAACGTTGCGCCATTAACGTGGAGTAGCGCTGCATTTTGTGGGCCGCCACCTCGATGGTCGGCCAGGGATATTGCAGGGCATGTTCGCGCAAATGACCGAGGCGGCCCTTTAATTCATAGCCTTCATGCACGAGGTCTTCGCGATAGCGCATTTTGGTGCGGTTAAAGAACTGAGGCTGGCGATAATCAGGATACCAACCGGCGTGGCGCATCCAATGGTTCATGAAATGGCTTTTGCGCGGAACATGGTAGGCATCGAACTGCGGGTTTTCCAACTCGCGCCGGACTTCCGCAGCCAGTTCCGGCGTGCAACGCTCGTCGGAATCGATACTCAAAATCCAGTCATTGCTGGCGGCATCGAGCGCCAAATTGCGCAGCTTGCCGAAACCGCAGAATTTTTCACTCACGATGCGGGCGTTGTATTCCCGGGCGATTTCCACCGTGCCATCCGTGCTGAAGGAGTCGAGGAGGATGATTTCGTCGGCCCACTTGACGCTTTCGAGGACGGCGCGGATTTGCCTGGCCTCATTGAAGCTGAGGATGAAAACGGTTACAGATTGCGGCTTTGCCATGATAATCTGCGGCAGTTTACGAATTGTGGGCAAAATTTCAAAGATTTAAGGGTTTTAATGAACTCGGACAAATCGAGCTAACTTGTGCCTTGATTTAATAGGGTTGCGCCCAGCAGGATGGAACTGTGGCATCGTCAACCCCACCTAAATTACAGCGGCAGCAATCCGGTTGGTTTAATCGAAATTGGAAATGGTTCGTGCCGGTTGTTTGTCTCGGGGCGGTGGTCATAGTCGTGTGTTTCGTCGGACTGATATTTACCACAATTTTTGGGGTAATGAAGTCATCGGATGTTTACAAGCAGGCGGTGCAATCCGCGAAATTAGACTCGCGGGTTGTCAGTGAAATGGGGGCGCCCATGGAAGAAGGGCTGATGATGACCGGCAACATCAACCTCGTTAACGATTCCGGACAGGCTGATCTGGTGATTCCGATTACCGGCCCAAAAGGCAGGGGGACCATTCATGCCGTGGCGACCAAGACAAAGGGGAAGTGGACTTTTTCAAGCCTGATAGTCCAGGTAGAGGGAAAACAGAAAATTGACCTTCAGCAAAAGTTGGGGAAGGCTTCGCACCACTTGTCCGTTTTCAGCGGAATGGTGGGGCGGATGTTTGACAAACGATTCAAGCCGCATCAAAAACTACTCACTGCACGGGCGTAAGAGAGTTCAATCAGCAATGGTGCTTTTTGCGTGGAGTGAGTTTGAAGTTGAATTACAGGTCGCAAGCCAGTTAATATTAAGATTTATTGCGTACAAAAACCAAACTGGATTTTTTAATCATCGGCGCCATGAAGTCGGGCACGACTTCATTGCATCGATATCTTGAGAGCCATCCCCAGCTCTATTTGCTGCCGGAAAAGGAAGTTCCCTATTTCACCAACGAGGAATATCGCGCCCGGGGCTGGGAATGGTATGCGAATGAATTTTTTGCACAGGCGCCCCTGGGCAAATTGTGGGGGAAATCCACGCCGCAATACATGGCCCATCCGGGAACCGGCATCCCGCAAAAAATTCGTGGCGAAATGGGGCAGGTGAAGCTGATTGCATTGCTGAGAAATCCGGTGGAACGCGCGTATTCACATTACAAGATGGAGGTGAAGCGCGAGGAGGAGAAAAGGACTTTCATCAAGGCAATTGACGAAACCCTCCAAAGCGCGGATTCAGAGGTGGACAGCCTCAAGCGGTATGTCGCCCTGGGTGAATACGGCCGCATCCTGGAAGATTACCTGCAAACCTTTCCCCGTGAACAACTGCTGGTATTGTTTGCCGAGGACTTGAAAAAGGAACCGGGAGCAACCCTCAAGCGGGTGTTGAATTTTTTGAACGTCGATGCGAGTTTTGTGCCGCGCAACCTGGGCAGGCTCTATCATGTGGGCGGCACCAGGAGACGCATTCCGGTTGATGAACATGACCTGGCCAAGCACGGCCTGTTTCGAAAATTTTTAAAGCTTGTCCCCCGCCGTTCCCGTCGCTTTTTTGAACGGCGCTTTCTGTTCTGGTTTATGATCTGGAATACCAGTCCTGATTCGCCGGACCAGCAAATGCCGTTGGAGGCGAGAGAGCGATTGATTGAGTTTTATCGTGAAGACGCCTGCCGGCTGCGTGGGATATTAAATCAACCATTACCTTGGCCTGAACTTTCGGATGTTAAGGCCAAGCCGGGCTTCGTTGGCTAGCGAACCGACAAGCGAAGAACGCGTTTCAAATAAAAGCGCTTCAGATTGGAGAAGGGGCGGCCCAGTTTGCGGAGTATCCAGAACCAGGCATACCAGCCTTTACCCAGCGACTTTCGCATGCGCCGTTCCAAGTCCACGGACGCTTCGCCAAATTGTCTTTTCCGCCGAAGGCAATAAATTTGCGTGAAGAGCAACTTGCGGCGGTTGGAAGACCTGAGCCACGGCCGCATGTAGTATTCCGAAAGCAGCAACAAGTGCTCTTTTTCACCAACCTGGTTGACGCGGTTTACTTCAGTTTGCTGCCGCGAGTGTTTGCGAAAAGAGCAAAGTGGTTCGGCAGTATAGACGGCATTGCCTTTTTCCAACAGGTGAAACCACATCTCAAGGTCAGGGAGTTGGAGAAATTGGGAGCTGAATCCGCGGGTAATATCCCGTTTGCGCATCAATACCACGGAAGGTTCGCCGACGATATTGGCGTTGGTTTCGAGGCAGCGAACAATGACGTTCAATCCGAGATGCATCCCGTCCGCGCCCATATGGTTGCCGACTTCAAGGACATTTGAGTTTTCGTCGATGATGGTGCGGGCAGAAACCGCCAGCACCGCCGATTGGTTCTCGTCCAGCATGTGAACCATTTTTTTAAGCGCCTGCCGATCAGCCAACTTGTCATCGCCGAACAAAAATTTGATATACTCACCTTTGGCCAGGGAGAGGCAATAGTTCCAATTGCCGACCAAGCCGAGATTTACCGGATTGACCTTGCCCTGAATCCGGCTATCCCGCTCGGCGTAACGGCGAATCACCGCTTCGCTATCGTCTTTGGACCGATCATCCACGATGATCAATTCGTAATCCTGAAAATCCTGTTGCAATACTGATTCAATTGCTTCCGGCAGGTAGCGGGCGTAATTGTAGGTAGGAATCAGAATGCTGACTTTGGGAGATCGTTCCTTTACGGGAGTGGGCAGTGTGTCCGGAGAAAGACGGTCTGGAGCTGGCGACTTCGAATCCACAGAGGCGGAAACCCTACCATTTAGCTTGTCAGAAGAACTTTCTGGGGGCTTGTCCAGATAACGACCCAAATGCTCCGGTGCTGCAGAAACTGCATTGAGTGAAAGTGCAGCGGCACCGGCACCAGGTTGATTAATCTGAGCCATAGAAAAATTTACATTCGGACTTAACCCGTATTGTAAATGCTGTATATCTGCGTTCCATGAACAAAAGGATCATACTTCATTCAACCTGCTTTCACTTTTCATGTAATTGCGAAGTTTAGCTCGCAAGAACACTCCAGCCATGGGGTATTACCCTAAAGGCCGAATTAGCAACATAGGAGAGTTTCCAGATGAAACGACAAAAGTAAACCAAATTCCTCAGGAAAATACCGCTTTAAGGCAGGAAAAAACGGTTTCCGGCTCAATATTTTCGAGACATTCCATTTTTCCACGATTGCTAATAAGGCAACGCTCGCGGTTGCAAGGCACACACGGCCAGGATTGTTGCAGGACAGTGATTCGTCCACGTGTTTGCATCCGGCTGGCAAGTTTGTAGGGTTCACCCTCAATCCAATCGTTAGGCCACGGTCCCCAACAGGTAACTCGAGTGGGGCCATACAAGGCGACCATGGGCACATCAAGCGCGGCTGCCATGTGGGAAGCGACAGTGTCCACCCCCACAAAACCGCGACTCTGATGGATGGCCGCTGCCAATTGCGACAGCGAGAAAGATTTGGGGAAACATTCGAGCTTGCCCTTGGTGGCGGCTTGGATTTGCCGAAATTGTTCCTGGTCGTTCGCCGCGCCGGAACACGTGAAGAGCGCGCGGAAGCCGGTTTGCTTACGAATCAGTTCGGCCAGGCGGGCCCAAGCGGTTGCGGGCCAGTATTTGTATTGTTGTCGGCTATAGGGGTGGAGCAAAACGTAGTCGCCTTTGCCCAATTGTTCCCGTGCAAATTGGGAATCCTGCTCATCGAATGCCATCAACACTTTTGGAATAGGCGGGATTTGCAGCGATTTTAACTGCGTGAGTATCGAAGGCACCATGTGGTCATCGCCGTCAAAAAAGTTGCACTCGGAAAGCAGTCGTCGTTTCCACCACGCTCCCCGGGCTAGGTGATGATAAAGACCGATGGAATATCGTCCGCTGATGTAAGTAAACAAGCTGGTGCGATCGGAGATATTGCCGCCGATGGAAAAGTCATATTGTCGCCACAATTTCGCCACGGTCTTCAGGCTGATGGAGCCCGGTTTGATGACATGTACTTTGCGCACATAAGGGTTCTTGGCCAGCACGCCTTCGGTGCCTTCAAACACCACGAAATCCACCGTGGCATTAGGGATATGCGTCTTGATGGAAAGCGCCAGGGGAGTGGAAAGCAGGACATCGCCGATGTATCTCAGCGAAACAATAAGAAAGGAAGGATTGTCCGGTATCGCAACCATGGCATGCCAATTGGCTTAATCGTAGTTGAGCTGATTGTTGATCCAACGCTCGTTCAAAGTATGGCCGAACTGGCGATGTTCCTGGGAACGCCAGCGCGCGAAACGGACTTTGTTTTGCCATCGTTCCATAAAACGGGTCAGGCCATTCAGCCCCCATTTTTTGCGAAAGTAAGCCCGGTTTTCCGCTTCGTAAGGGCGCACCGTTTTGCTTTCGCGAATGGAATTTTGCGTGATGGAACCGAAGTGATGAATGAATGAACGTCCGGTTATTCCCAGCTTGAATCCGGCCAGTCGTGCCCGGCGAAAGAAATCGGTGTCTTCGAACTGTCCGATGCGAAAGTTCTCATCGAACAGGCCAACTTTTTCGAAAACACGCCGATGCACCATGAAGCAAATGCCATTGGCAACACCGGATCGTGCGGCCTTCGCTGCGCTGCTGATAAATTGTCGCGCGTAAGCTTCGAGGTCATAATTCATCAGCCCTTCACGAATGGCGGGGCTGACGATATCCAGCCCATTCTCCTGAGCGAAGGCGAGCAAACCCTCGAGCCAGCCTGAGGTAAGCAGCACATCGTTATTTAAAATGACAATCCACTCTACAGCCGTGGCTTTGACGCCTTGATTCCAAGCGGTGGCACAGCCGAGATTTTGGGGATTATTGATGACGATCAGCCCGGAGCAAGTTGCGAGAAAGTCGGCGGTGCCATCAGCAGAGCCGTTATTGATAACAATTATCTGAATGTCTGGCTTGGATTTGGCCCGCAGGCTGGCGAGGCAGTCGCGGGTGTAATTCAATTGGTTGAAGACCGGAATGACGATACCGACGTTCATGTGGCCCGCTGCGCAACTAAATTCTTCTTCGCCTGGAGGCCCTGCTTGCGCGCCAGGTTGGCAAAAGATCCATCGGCTTGCAATAGTTCCTCAAAGTGGCCCTGTTCAACAATGCGACCATTATCCATGACGATGATCCTATCGGTGTTGGTCAACGTGGAAAGGCGATGCGCGATGCAAATGACCGTCCGGTGTTCGGCCAGGTGATCAATCGCCGCCTGCACTTCACCTTCGGCGACAGCGTCAAGACTGGCCGTGGCTTCATCCAGGATGAGAATGGGTGCATTGCGCACAAAAGCGCGGGCAATGCAGAGACGTTGCTTCTGTCCGCCGGAAAGGTTCTTGGCCATTTCACCGGGCCGAGTCTCGTAACCTTTGGGAAGGGCCATTATGAACTCGTGGGCATAGGCGGCGCGTGCCGCAGCCTCGATTTCCTCACGAGTGGCACCCGGTTTGCCGTTGGCGATATTTTCAGCGATGGTCTGGTCAAACAACACGATATCCTGGCTCACCAACGCCATTTGACCCCGCATGTCGGTCATGGAAAGGTCGCGGATATCGTGACCATCTATTTTGATGAGGCCCGAGGTGGGATCGTAAAAGCGAAGGACCAGGCTGACCAGAGTGCTTTTGCCGGAACCGCTTTCACCCGCGATGCCTAATTTCATTCCCCGCGGGATGGTTAGGCTGAAGTTTTTCAAGGCAGGGCTTTTGCCGGGATAAGCAAACGTGACGTTTTCAAATGTGAGTTCGGTTTTGAAACCCGTAAGCGGCGTGGCATCCACCTTTTCCTTGACCGTTGGTTCCAGCGCAAAGAGGGCCATCAAACGTTCCGCGCCGACATTTGCCTGCTGAAAGTAAACTGGAATTCCGCCCAGCTTTTTGATGGGGGTGTAAAGCAGCACGACACCGGTGAGAAAGCTGGCCATGTCAGGAATGCTTTTATGGGTATAACAGATGAAAATGATCACCACGCCCAGACCCATGACGGAAACCGTTTCGATGATGGGATTGATCAATTCCTTGGCCTGCGTGCTTTTCATGCCGATGCGGACCAGGCGATCGTAAATCTTTTTGAAACGCTCCATTTGAAACGGCTCCAGGCAAAATGCCTTCACGATCTTGATACTGCTGTAAACCTCCACCACGAGACTGTCCTGGCCCATGCCTTCCTGCATGCCGGATTTGAACGCTTTCTTGGCTTTTTTGCTCAGGATGCGAATCGGAATGACAATCGTGGGCACGAACATCAGCGAGAGCATCGTCAGTTTCCAATCGGCCCAAAAAAGTGCTGCGGCCACCGCCAGCACAGTGATGGGTTCCTTGATCAGGTCGGAAAAACCAAGGCTCATACAGCGATACAGCGCCTGCGTATCGCCGTTCACCCGGCCCATCAATTCTCCCAAGGTGGATTTGTTAAAGTAATCCATGGAAAGTGAGTTAAGCTTATGCAGCAAATCGAGGCGCAAATCCTTGATCACCCGTTCGCTGACCCATGCCATGCAATAAGTATTGAGGTATCCCACCGAACCGCGAAAACAAACAAGAATGGGCAGCAGCAATAATCCGCCAATCATTTGCCGCCAGTCAAGCTTGCGTCCCATGGTAGGAAGCAACGGATCCATGGCACTCTCTAGATACCGTTGGATCTTTTTTGCCTCGGTTTTGAAAACACCCGGCGGGTTCTTTTGATCAGCCCTTTCTTGTTCCGCACGGTCGGCTGCAAGTTTTTCTTGTGATGGCGGTGGCGATAAGCGGGTAAAAAGCGTCTTAGTCGCCCAGACAAAGCTGGCGTTGGAAGCACCGAACAGGAAGCCCAGTAAAATGCCGGTGATGAGCCGTCCTTTGTACCGCTTGAGATACGGCCAACCGAACCGGAATATGTTCTTCAAATTATTCATTTCTGACCCTGCCATAGTTGAGGCTTTGAGCCTTGTGTCAACTACATTGCTGCTGTATTAGGACGTTTTTGCCGCTGTGATTGCTTTTCAGGCAAGTTCCATGTTACCAAGGGGAATTGCATAAGCAAGAAACGTCCTTGCGGCGCTCAATTAAGCCGCGCACTTAGAAAGATTGTCGTAAATGGATCAACCCATTCCATACCTGGATTTGGCGGCGCAAATGCGGCCGTTGCGGAAGGAAATTGACGCGGTTATCGCGAAAACGCTCGATAACTGCTCTTTTTGCCTCGGGCCGGATGTCACCCAATTCGAAAAAGACTTTGCCGCATATTGCGGGGCTAAGCATTCGCTCGGCTTCAATAGCGGCACTTCGGCGCTGCATGTGGCCTTACTATTGCTGAATGTAGAGCCGGGCGACGAGGTCATCACTACCCCCTACACCTTTGTGGCGACCAGTTGGGCCATTTCCTATATTGGTGCCAAACCGGTCTATGTAGATATCGAAGATAATACGTTTAATATCGATCCCAAGCTGGTCGAAAAAGCCATTACGCCACGCACCAAGGCCATCCTGCCAGTGCATCTTTACGGCCAACCATGCGATCTGGATCCACTCCTTGAGATTTGCCGTAAACATAAGCTGCCATTGGTTGAAGATGCTGCTCAAGCGCATGGGGCGAAGTATAAGGGTAGGGACATTGGCACCTTTGGTGAGATTTCCTGCTATAGCTTTTATCCCGCCAAGAATTTGGGTGCATGTGGCGAAGGCGGTTCTTTAGTGACGAATAACGATGCCTATGCAGCGCGCGCACGTTCCCTGCGCGAACATGGCTCAACCCAGCGTTATTATCATGATGAAGTGGGTTACAACTACCGCATGGAAGGAATCCAAGGCGCGGTGCTTGGCGTAAAGCTGAAGCATTTGAACAAATGGAACGAGGGACGCCGCCGCGTGGCGCACCGATACCATGAATTGCTCGCCGATACGCCGCTGCAGCTGCCCTTGGAAGCGGAGTATGCCGAGAGTGTTTATCATTTGTATGTCGTCCGCCATCCGCGCCGCGACGAACTGAAAAAGCATTTGGAAGCGGATAAAATCGGCAGCGCATTACACTACCCACTGCCATTGCACTTGCAGAAGTGCTACGCCTCGCTGGGTTATAAACAAGGTGACTTTCCGGTTTCAGAAAAAGCCGGACAGGAATGTCTCAGCCTGCCGACCTTTCCTGAATTGACCGACGATCAAATTCAGCGTGTGGCAAACAGCATCAAACGATTTTTCAAAAAATGAAGGCACTGGTCACCGGCGGGGCAGGATTCATCGGTTCACATCTGGCCGAAGCGTTATGTCGCCGCGGTGCAAAAGTGGTAGTGCTGGACAATCTTTCGCTCGGCAAGGTTTCGAACCTGGATTGGAAGCAGAGCGGTGACGAATTGGAGTTCGTGCAGGGCGATGTTTCGGACGAACCGCTTGTGCGCAAAATCGTTGCCGGTTGTGACTGGGTGTTTCACGAAGCAGCGATGCCTTCCGTCCCGGTCTCCGTGGTCAAGCCGGTGGAAAGCAACCAGCACAATCTCGATGCCTCCTTGCGTTTGCTGGTGCTGGCGCGCGATGCCGGAGTGAAGCGATTTCTGTTTGCCTCTTCCTCGGCCATTTACGGCAACAGCACGGTGACTTCTAAACACGAGCAATTGCCGCCCGATCCGCTTTCGCCCTATGCCTTGCAAAAATATGGCGCGGAAAAGTATGGCCAGCTTTTTCATCAACTCTATTCATTCCCCGCCGTGAGCCTGCGTTATTTCAATGTATTCGGGCCGCGGCAAGCCTTTGATTCGCCTTACTCCGGGGTCATAGCAAAGTTTTGCACAGGCATGTTGCAAGGCCAGACTCCGACCATCTACGGTGACGGCCAGCAATCGCGTGATTTCACCTACATCGAAAACGTGGTGCAGGCCAACATGCTGACCGTTGAAGCTCCAGCGGAGAAGGTCGCGGGAAAGGTTTTCAACATTGCGGGCGGGCAAAGCATTTCGTTACTACAACTCGTAGAGGAATTGAATCGATTGACGAATCAGTCCTTGAAACCACGTTTTGAACCGAATCGGGTGGGGGATGTGAAGCATTCCCAGGCGGATATTTTCGCCGCGCAACAAACTTTGGGCTTTCAATCGAAAGTGAGCTGGCAGGAGGGTTTAGCCCGGACGCTGGAGTGCTATCGTAAGCAATGAGTTTCGTTGCGGTCTTTGATGGACAGGAGTTACAAGGGGTGGTGGTGAATAAAATTATGTCCAATTCATCTCAGAAAATTATTGTCGAGAATTACAACCCGGAATGGGTAAATCATTTTGAGAAAATAAAAAAGACGATTTGGAAGGAGGTAAGTGATGTGGCGGTGTCGATCGAGCATGTAGGAAGCACGTCTGTGGTGGGCTTACCTGCAAAACCCGTAATTGATATCGACATTGTTATTTCATCTCTTCAAGAACTGCCTGGAGTGATCGAACGTCTTCAGAAGCTTGGTTATAAGCATCGTGGCAATTTGGGAATCGAGGGCCGGGACGCCTTTTACGCTCCTCAGGGAACCATCAAACATAATCTATACGTATGTCTACAGGGTGGTTTGGCCCTCAAGAATCATCTCTTATTGCGTGAGCGTTTAAGAAAAGATCCTGTAGCGCGTTTTCAATATGGTGAACTCAAGAAGAGTCTCGCCCTTAAGTTTTCCGATTCAATAGAGGAATATATAGAAGGAAA